>JAAAPE010000107.1 GCA_009908385.1 Gammaproteobacteria bacterium | reverse complement strand
AGCATAGGCTTCCACTCTGGCCCTCAGCTTCTGTCCGGGCTTGAAGGTAACGACGCGTCGCGCGGAGATCGGGATTTCCTCGCCGGTCTTGGGATTACGGCCGGGGCGCTGATTCTTGTCACGCAGCTGGAAATTGCCGAAGCCCGAAAGCTTGACGTGATCTCCGCTTTCGAGCGCCTGCCGGATGGTCTCGAACCAGGCATCGACGAATTCCTTGGCCTCGCGCTTGTTCAGACCGACTTCATCGAAAAGCGCGGAAGCCAGGTCAGCTTTGGTCAACGACATCCCCTTTTCAACCTCTCAGTTTGGCACCGAAGCGACTGTCGAGATCGGCCAGCACCGTCTCGAGCAGCGCATCGATCTCACGATCCTTAAGGGTGCGCGAAACATCGCGCAAAATCAAGCCAATAGCCAGGCTTCTGAAGCCGCTTTCGATTCCTTCGCCCCGATACTCGTCGAATATCACGCAGTTTTCAAGCAATCCGCCGGCCGATTGGCGCACCGATTCGATCAGGCTGGCGGCGGGGTGCTCGTCGGATACGACGATGGCGATATCACGCCGGACAGCCGGGAAACGGCCGCTGTCGCGGTGTTCGGGCAGGCGGCGGGCGGCGATGCTGCGCCCGTCGAATTCGGCCACGAAAACCGGCTGGTCGAACTCCAGTTCGCCGGCCAGCGCCGGGTGAAGCTGGCCCAGCCAGCCGGCCGGGACACCGCCGATGAGGAGCCGGGCCGCCTGGCCGGGATGCAGCCACGGCAGCTCGGCCCGCTCGAAGCTCGTTTCGCCGTCGACGGCATTGAAATCGAGCAAATGCTCCACTTCTCCCTTGAGATCGAAATAGTCGATCGGCTGCGGCTTTCCGCTGAAGTGCTCCGGGCGGACGTCGCCGGTCATCAGAAGGCCGAGGCGCCAGGCTTCCTCGAAGGCCTCCTGGCCCTGGCGGAAACAATGCCCGGTCTCGAACAGACGGAAGGACGGAATCTGACGCCGCAGGTTGCGGCCGGCGACATTCAGGAGGCCGGGCAAGAGGCTGGTTCGCAGCACCGCCATTTCCCGGCTCAGAGGGTTCGCCAGGGGCTGGGCGCCCTCGCCCATCGAGAGCCGGTCGAGCTCTTCCAGGCTGACGAAACTCCAGGCCATCACTTCCTGGAAGCCCCGCGCCGCCAGCTGTTGTCGCAGGCTTCGCTCGCCGGTCAGCGTCTCCCGCGGCGCCTTGACCACGATTTCGCCGCCGGGGTGCCGGGTAGGCAATCGATCGTAGCCGTGAATCCGGGCGACCTCTTCGATCAGGTCGGCCTCGATCTCGATATCGCGGCGGGCGGTCGGCGCGACGACCTCGAAGCGGTCCTCCAGGCGGTCGACCTCCATGCCCAGCCGCTCGAGAATGGACTCCACGGAATCGGCGTCCAGATCGGCGCCGAGCACGCGATTGAGGCGCTCGAGCCGCAGCGTGACCCTTGAGGCGCCGGGCAGGTGGTCGGACGCCAGGGCTTCTATGACCGGCCCTGGCCGACCGCCGGCGATGTCGATGATCAGGCGCGTGGCGCGTTCGACGGCCTTGCGTTGCAGGGCCGGATCGACACCGCGCTCGAAGCGATGCGCCGATTCCGTCGACAGTCCGAGACGACGGGCCTTGCCGCTGATCGTCGCCGGATTGAACCAGGCCGACTCGAGCAGGATGTCACGGGTGTTTTCTCCCACGGCCGAGTCCTCACCGCCCATCACGCCCGCGATCGCCAGGGCGCGCTGCTCGTCAGCGATCAGGAGCATGTCCTCGTCGGGCTCGATTTCCTGGCCATCCAGCAGCGTGATCCGATCGCCCTTCCGGGCACGCCTGGCGTGAACGCCGCCCCGGATCCGGTCGAGGTCGAAGGCGTGCATCGGCTGGCCGAGTTCCAGCAGGACATAGTTCGTCACGTCCACGATCGGGCCGAGGCTGCGGATTCCGGAGCGTCGCAGGCGCTCGATCATCCAAAGCGGCGTGACCGCCGATACGTCGACGGCCTCGATCACCCGGCCGACATAACGCGGGCAGTCTTCCGGACTGTCGAGGGAAATCTCGACGCTGCGCTGGATTTCGGGGGCAATCTCGTCGATCTGCGGCGGCTTCACCGCAGAGCCGGTGATCGCTGAGAGCTCGCGTGCCAGGCCCCGCAGCGACAGGCAGTCCGCCCGGTTCGGGGTCAGATCGACCTCGATGACGGAGTCGTTCAGGCCCAGGTAGGCAACCAGGGGTTCGCCGACCGGTGCGTCGGCAGGCAGTTCCATCAGGCCTTCGGCGTCCTCGCCCAGCCCCAGCTCGGGTTCCGAGCAAAGCATACCTTCCGATCCCACGCCGCGCAGCCTGGCCGGCTTGATCTTCAATCCGCCCGGCAGCCTCGTTCCCAGCGTGGCCAGCGGCGCCTTGAGACCCTCGCGCGCATTGGGCGCGCCGCAGACGATCGTACGCTCCTCGCTGTCGCCGGCCACCCGGCAAACGCGAAGCTTGTCGGCGTCGGGGTGCGGCTCGACGGAGAGGATCTCCGCCACGACGACGCCATCGAGCGGCGGCGCCACGGGCTCGATCGAATCGACTTCCAGCCCGGCGAGGGTGAAGCGTTCGCCGATCTCCCCGGCGTCCAGGCCGGAATCCACCCACTCGCCGAGCCAGCGATGACTGATCTTCATGAAGTTGGTCTCACTGGTTAGCGGAACTGACGCAGGAAGCGCAGATCGTTGTCGAAAAACAGACGCAGGTCGTCGACGCGGTAGCGCAGCATGGCGAAGCGTTCCACGCCGAGGCCGAAGGCGTAGCCCGTGTAGCGCTCGGGATCCACGCCGCAGTTGGCCAGCACGTTGGGATGCACCATGCCGCAGCCGAGCACTTCCAACCAGTCGCCCGCTGTACCGTCGGGGTTGCGCCAGCGCACGTCGACCTCCGCCGAGGGTTCGGTGAAGGGGAAATACGACGGACGAAGCCGCATCTCGAGGTCGTCCTCGAAAAAGGCATTGACGAAATCAGACAGCATCCCCTTGAGATCGGCGAAGGTCACGTCGCGATCCACCAGGAGGCCCTCGACCTGGTGGAATTGCGGTGTATGCGTCTGGTCGGAATCCGATCGGAACACACGGCCGGGGGCAACGATGCGCACGGGCGCGCCCTGCTCCTTCATGACCCGGATCTGCACAGGCGAGGTGTGGGTGCGCAAGAGACGGCCGTCCGGCAGATAGAAGGTGTCGTGCATGGCCCGCGCAGGATGGTGGGGCGGAAAATTCAGCGCCTCGAAATTGTAGTAGTCGTCTTCGACTTCCGGGCCGGTGGCCACTTCGAAGCCCAGGCGCTGGAAGATGTCGAGCAGTCGATCGAGTGCACGATTGACCGGATGGGCGCCGCCGAGCTCGACCGAACGCCCGGGGAGCGTCACGTCGATGGTTTCACCGGCGAGCTTCGCGTCGAGGTGCTCGCGCGCGAGTACTTCGCCGCGTTCGGCGATGGCCCGCTCGAGGTCCTGCTTGGCGCGGTTGATCTGCTGGCCGGCCTCGCGCCGCTGTTCCGGCGGCAACTGGCCCAGCTCCTTGAGTTGTGCGGTGAGCGCCCCCTTCTTGCCGAGAAAGCGAACCCGGACCTCGTCCAGGGTTCGCTCGCTGTCGGCCCGGGCGACCTGCTCGAGGGCGTCCTCGAGCAGGTTCTGCGATGCCGGCTTACTCATGCTCAGCCCAGGCTGGACTGAGCTTTCTCGGCCAGCGCCTTGAAGGCGGCCTTGTCGTTGACGGCGAGGTCGGCCAGGACCTTGCGGTCGATGGCGACTTCAGCCCGCTTCAGGCCATTGATGAAACGGCTGTAGGACAGGCCGTTCTCGCGCGCCGCGGCGTTGATGCGCTGAATCCACAGGCTGCGGAAATCACGCTTGCGCTGGCGGCGGTCGCGATAGCTGTACTGGCCGGCCTTGATGACGGCCTGCTTGGCAACGCGATAGACCTTGCGGCGGGCGCCATAATAGCCCTTGGCCCGGCTGAGCACCTTGCGGTGACGGCGACGGGCGATAACTCCACGCTTGACTCTTGCCATGATCGCTCTCCCTTACAGCTTCGGCAGCATCTGGCGCACGGCTTTCTCTTCCGCGCGGTTGACCAGGGTGGATGCACGCAGGCGCCGCTTGCGCTTGGTGTCCTTCTTGGTGAGGATATGGCTGTGGAATGCGCGCTTGCGCTTGATGCGCCCGCTACCCGTAGCCCGGAAGCGCTTGGCCGCGCCCCGGTTGCTCTTCATCTTCGGCATTGTCGTGCTCCTTTTGTTTTACCTTCGTGCAGCGGTTCCCGGGCCGTCCGGGCAACGCTTCTGCGAGCTGCATTCCGGCGAGTTGTATCCGACAGCACACGCTGCCGGTTCGTTCAACGCCCGCGTCAGGAGGCCTGTCTGGTCAGGAGGCTTTCTTCGGCGAAAGCATCATGACCATCTGTCGACCTTCCATGCGCGGACGCTGTTCCACGACCGTTTCTTCGGCCATGTCCTGCTCGACCCGCTGGAGAATCTCGAGCCCGAGCTCCTGGTGGGCCATTTCGCGACCCCGGAAGCGAAGGGTCACCTTGACCTTGTCGCCCTCTTCGATGAACCGGCGCAGATTGCGCATCTTGACGTCGTAGTCGTGGTCATCGGTTCCCGGGCGGAACTTCACTTCCTTGATCTGAATCTGTTTCTGCTTCTTGCGCGCCGCCTGCGCCTTCTTGGACTGCTCGAAGCGGAACTTGCCCCAGTCCATGATCCGGCAGACGGGCGGATCGGCCTGCGGCGCGATCTCGACCAGGTCCATGCCCTCTTCCTCGGCACGGGCCAGCGCATCCCTGACCCCCATCACCCCGATCTGGTCACCGTCGGACCCCACTACACGAACTTCGCGCGCCGTGATGTCCTCGTTGCGTCGGGTCTGCTTATCCGTTGCGATGTGTGCTGCTCCTCAATCTGTGTCTGTTCAAGTCAATCCTCAATTATCCGCGATCGGGCCGCGCTGCGCCACTTCCTCGCGAAGCCGTGCAGAAAGTTCCTCGAGCGGCATCGCTCCCAGGTCGGTGCCGTCACGCAAGCGCACGGCAACCTGGCGATTTTCGACCTCTCGATCGCCGACAACCAGCAGATACGGGATCTTTTCGAGCGTGCGGGCGCGGATTTTATAGCCGATCTTCTCGTTTCGCAAGTCCGATTCGACCCGAAAACCCTGCTGATTCAGGGCGTTGGTCACTTCCCGGACGTAGCCGGCCTGGGCATCGGTGATGTTCATCACCACGGCCTGCACCGGCGCGAGCCACAGGGGCAGGTTGCCGGCGTAGTGTTCGATGAGCACGCCGATGAAGCGCTCGATCGAGCCGAGGATCGCGCGGTGCAGCATGACCGGCACGCGCCGCTCCCCGTCCTCGTCGACGTATTCCGCGCCGAGTCGACCGGGCATGGAGAAATCGACCTGCATGGTGCCGCACTGCCAGACGCGGCCGATGCAGTCGGTCAGCGAGAACTCGATCTTGGGACCATAGAACGCGCCCTCCCCGGGCTGCAGTTCGTACTCGATGCCGGCGGCCTCGAGCGCTTCGGCCAGGGCCTTCTCGGCCTTGTCCCAGACCTCGTCGGAGCCGACACGCTTCTCGGGGCGGGTCGAGAGCTTGACCGCCACGTCGTTGAATCCGAAGTCGTGGTAGACGTCGAAGACGAGCTTGTTGAAAGCCAGCACCTCGTCGCGGATCTGATCCTCGGTGCAGAAGATGTGCGCGTCGTCCTGGACGAAGTTGCGCACGCGCATCAGGCCGTGCAGCGCGCCGGAGGGCTCGTTGCGGTGGCAGGAACCGAACTCGGCCATGCGCAGCGGCAGGTCGCGGTAACTCTTCAGGCCCTGGTTGAACACCTGCACGTGGCAGGGACAGTTCATCGGCTTGACCGCGTACACCCGGTCTTCCGACGAGGTGATGAACATGTCGTCGCCGAAGTTCTCCCAATGGCCGGATTTCTCCCACAGGCTGCGGTCGACGATCGAGGGCGTGTGAATCTCCTCGTAGCCGGCCTCCTTGAGGCGGGCGCGGATGTAGTCCTGAAGCGCCAGGTAGATGCGCCAGCCGCGGTCGTGCCAGAACACCATTCCGGGTGCTTCGGGCTGGATGTGGTAGAGATCGAGGCGTGCGCCGAGCTTGCGGTGGTCGCGCTTCTCGGCCTCTTCGAGGCGCTCGAGGTGGGCCTTGAGCTGCTTCTTGTCCGGCCAGGCGGTGCCGTAGATGCGCTGCAGCATCTCGTTGTCCGAATCGCCGCGCCAGTAGGCGCCGGCCAGCTTGGTCAGCTTGAAGGCCCCGAGCTTGCCGGTCGAGGGCACGTGCGGCCCGCGGCACAGGTCGATGAAATCGCCCTGGCGATAGAGCGACAGGGTCTCGTCGGCCGGAATGTCCTCGATGATGCGCGCCTTGTACTCCTCGCCCATGTCGCGGAAGAACTCGACCGCCTCGTCGCGTTCCATCACCGAGCGCTCGACGGCGATGTCCTCGGCCACGATCTTCGCCATTTCCTTCTCGATCGCCTCGAGATCCTCGGGGCGGAACGGCTCCTCGCGGGCGAAATCGTAGTAGAAACCATTGTCGATGACCGGACCGATGGTGACCTGCGTCTCCGGGAAAAGGCGCTTGACCGCCTGCGCCATGAGGTGCGCCGTCGAATGCCGCAGCATGTCGACGCCCTCCTCGTCGCGCGGCGTGATGATGCGCAGCTCGGCGTCGGAATCGATCCTGTGGCTGGTATCCACCAGCCGACCCTCGACCTCACCGGCAAGCGCCGCCTTGGCCAGGCCCGGGCCGATCGACTCGGCCACCTCGTGCACCGTCACCGGATGATCGAAATCCTTCCGGCTACCGTCTGGAAGCGTAATCTGAACCATGGTTACGAATTCTACCGTCACTCGGCCTGCAAGGTTGGGGCAAATCCGGGAAAATTGAACCCTTCGCGGCCCTTTACGCGGGGCTTCGACCCGGCCCGATTCGCGAGGGCCTGCTTCAGTTCGACGCGGTGGCGAGGCCCTCAGCAGGCCCTCCCGAATCGAGCCTGCCCGTGCAGCCAGATTCCGGCCCGCCTTCATCACAGCACTCCGCACCCAGCGCGTGATTCGCCGCAACGCGCCCCAGTCCATCTCGAGGCAATCCACGCACGAACAAGGACATGATGGCCCACAGGGCCGGCTGGAAAACCGAATGCTTCCCAGCGCTTTCTGGGTGCGTCGATTTCGGCGACGCGCGCCGGATCAAGTCCGGGGCAAGCTCCGCGCAGGAACCGCAGTGTACTCAAATGTACATGAGGATTCCGAGCACCGAACGGCGCCGAAAGCGGCGTGCACAGAAAGGGCTGGGGAGCATTCGGTGGTGGGCGATGCTGGATTTGAACCAGCGACCTCTGCCATGTCAAGACAGCGCTCTAACCAACTGAGCTAATCGCCCTTCCGAACTAAGCCGGCAATGTTACCCGAACTTCCCGAACCGGACAAGAACCCGGCCACAGAAATCCCACATCGCCAGACCGGGCCAATGCACGCTTCACCCGGCGTTACCGCCGTGACTTGATAAGATACCGTGCTTTGCCGCCGCCCACCGATATGACCGAGCGCTTTTCCGTTTTCAACCCGCCGCGAGACGGCGAGACCCGTGTCGACTGGCCCCTGCTCGAGGGCCTGCCTCTTGCGCTCGCGATCTCGACCTACGCCGGACGCAAGGGCGGGCCGGTCCTGGTCGCCGTTCCCGACGGCTACGCCGCCCGCGCACTGCGTGACGACATCAACCAGCTCGAAGCCGTCGACGCCGAGCTGTTCCCCGACTGGGAAATTCTCCCCTACGACCTGTATTCACCGCACCCGGACCTCATATCCCGCCGGCTGGACCTGCTCTCGCGCCTGCCGGGCATGGACGCCGGCGTGGTCATCGCGCCGATCACGGCCCTGATGCAGCGACTGCCCCCGGTCGCCTGGGTTCAGGGCCAGAGCCTGGCGCTGGCCGTCGGCGAGCAGCTCGACAACGTGGCCTTTCGCGACAGGCTGCACGCGGCCGGCTACCAGACGGCCGAACAGGTCTGGCAACCCGGCCAGGTGGCTGTGCGCGGGGCGGTCATGGATCTCTGGCCCATGGGCCGGCCGGAGCCCTACCGCCTGGAACTGTTCGACGACGAGATCGAGTCGATCCGCACCTTCGACGCGGAGAGCCAGCGATCGACCGGCAGGCTCGAGCGCATCGACATGCTGCCGGCACGCGAGTACCCCTTCGACGAGGACAGTCGGCAGGCGTTTCGCCGCGCCTTCCGCAATCGGTTCGACGTGGATCTCAGGCGCGCCCTGCCTTATCAAGAGGTCGGCGAGGGCTACCACGGTCAGGGCCTGGAGCAATACCTGCCGCTCTTCTTCGACAGAACCGCCAGCCTGACCGATTACCTTCCCGCCCCGCACCGGCTGGTGATGCTGCCCGGCGTCGACGAGGCGGCCCGCGACTACTGGCGCGAGGTCGAGCACCGTCACGAGCAGCGCGGCGGCGATATCGAGCGACCGGTGCTCGAGCCCGGCGAGCTGTTCGTTCCCGCAACCGACATGATCCGCACGATGGAAGGCGACGCGGCCGTCAAGGTCACCCGTCGCCGTCCCGCCGCCGACTCGGTGGCCGCCGCGCCGACGCTCGATCTAGACGACAAGGCCGAGGAGACCGCCCGGAAACTGCGCGGGATGACCGACCGGGTGCTGATCGCCGCCGACACCGCCGGCCGACGGGAACTGATCCGCGACGCGCTGCGCGCCGGCGGACTGCGACCTAAGATCCTCGAATCCTGGTCTGCCTTCGTCAGCGGCGAGGACCCGCTGGCGGTGGTCGAGATGCC
The DNA here is from genome assembly GCA_009908385.1 of Gammaproteobacteria bacterium. GTDB lineage: Bacteria > Pseudomonadota > Gammaproteobacteria > Xanthomonadales > Wenzhouxiangellaceae > Wenzhouxiangella. The sequence goes on along the minus strand of JAAAPE010000107.1, from coordinate 32,571 downwards.
GGTTTCCGGCGGCTGCCGCCTGGGTGATCGCGCCATCACGGTGCTGACCGAGAGCGAGCTCTTCCCCGGCCATACGCGCACCGTGCGCCGGCAGCGGAAAACGGGCCAGGACCCGGAATCGATGATCAAGAGCCTGGCCGACCTCCAGCCCGGCGCATTGGTCGTTCACCTCGAGCACGGCATCGGCCGCTACCTGGGCCTGGAAGTGCTCGACGCGGGCGAAACCACGGCCGAGTACCTGTGCCTGGAGTATGCCGGCGGCGACAAGCTCTACGTACCGGTCACCGACCTGCACCTGGTCAGTCGCTATACCGGCGCCGATCCCGAAATGATCGACCTGCACAAACTCGGGTCCGACCGCTGGGCGCGCACGCGGCGCAAGGCGGCCGAGAAGGTCCGGGACGCGGCCGCCGAACTGCTCAACCTGCAGGCCCGGCGCGCGGCCCGCCAGGGCCAGAGCTTCGAGATCGAGCGCGGCCTTTACGCCCGGTTCGCCGCAGGGTTCGAATACGAGGAAACCGACGACCAGCAGGGCGCCATCGACGCCGTCCTCGCCGACCTCGCCTCGAGCGAGCCGATGGACCGCGTGGTGTGCGGCGACGTCGGCTTCGGCAAGACCGAAGTGGCGCTGCGCGCCGCCTTCGTGGTCGCCCACTCGGGCCGACAGGTGGCGATGCTCGCCCCCACCACGCTGCTGGCCGAACAGCACTACCGGAACTTCGCCGACCGCTTCGCCGACTGGCCGGTCAACGTGCGCCTGCTGTCGCGCTCGGGCGGGTCCGCCGCGAAGACGGTCAAGGGCCTGGAAGACGGGACCGTGGACATCGTCATCGGCACCCACCGCCTGCTGCAGAAGGACATCCGCTTCCGCGACCTGGGACTGGTCGTCATCGACGAGGAGCAGCGTTTCGGCGTCCGCCAGAAGGAGCGGCTCAAGGCCCTGCGCGCCGAGGTCGACCTGCTCACGCTCACGGCCACGCCGATCCCGCGCACGCTCAACATGTCCATGGCCGGCCTGCGCGAACTGTCGATCATCGCCACGCCGCCGGCCAAACGCCTGGCGGTGCGCACCTTCGTTTCGGAATGGGACACACCGACCATCCGCGACGCCGTCTCGCGCGAGTTCCAGCGCGGCGGACAGGTCTACTACCTGCACAACGAAGTGCGCACGATGCCGCGCCAGGTCGCCGAACTCGAGGAGATGTTCCCCAATGCTCGCATCGGCATGGCGCACGGCCAGATGCCGCCGGGCGAGATGGAAAAGACCATGCGCGACTTCTACTCGCGCCGCATCAACCTGCTGGTGTGCTCGACCATCATCGAGAACGGTATCGACGTGCCGACGGCCAACACCATCGTCATCAACCGGGCCGACAAGTTCGGCCTGGCCCAGCTCCACCAGCTCAGGGGCCGTGTGGGCCGCTCGCATCACCTCGCCTACGCCTACCTGGTCACGCCGCCCTGGAAGACGCTGACGCGCGACGCGAAGAAGCGCCTGGAGGCCATTCAGACGCTCGAGGAACTGGGCGCCGGCTTCACCCTGGCCAGCCACGACCTCGAGATTCGCGGCGCCGGCGAGCTGCTCGGCGAGGACCAGTCGGGCCAGATCGAGGCGATCGGCTTCGCGCTGTATTCCGACCTGCTCAATCGGGCCGTAGAGGCACTGAAGAACGGCGAGGAACCCGACCTGGACGAGCCGATGTCGATCACCAGCGAGGTCGACCTGCACATCACGGCCATGATTCCCGAATCCTACCTGCCCGACGTGCACCAGCGCCTGGTGCTCTACAAGCGCATCAGCCAGGCCGACACCGACAGGAAGCTCAACGACCTGCAGGTCGAAATGATCGACCGCTTCGGCCTGTTGCCCGGCGAGGTCAAGAACCTCTTCGCCACCGCCGATCTGAGACTGCGCGCGAAGAAGCTGGGCATGAAACGTCTCGAGGTCGGCCCGGCCGGCGGACGGGTGGAATTCCAGGCCAAGCCCGACATCAACATGGGCGAGCTGCTCAAGATGATCCAGAAGGAGTCGCACACCTTCGAGCTGCCCGACAACGACCGGCTGCGCATCAAGGGCGAATTCGAGGCAATCGAGGACCGCTTCCACCTGGCCGAGGAACTCCTCGAGCGCCTGGCACCGGAGAAACGTCAGGCGGCTTGACGTTTGAAAGCCGAAAACCTCTGGAACCACCGAAGACACCGAACACACCGAAAAAACAGCGAACGTTCTTTCGCTTGGTTTCTCGGTGAACTTCGGTGTCTTCGGTGGTTACCCGGTTTTGACTCTCAGAGGACCTTTCCGGGATTGAGGATGCCGTCGGGGTCGAAGGCGACCTCGGGCCGGTGCGCGGCGGCGCTTGCCCCCCCGAAATTCGCCCGTAGAATAGTCGAGGGGCTCACGATCACTACACGGTGGCAGACATGAAACGCGTTCTGGTTCGGGCAATGCTGGCGGCCATCCTCCTGGCGGCGGCTCAGGTTCATGCGCAACCGCTCGACGACGACAGCGTCGCGGCACTGGAGCGCTTCTACGAGGATTTCAACGGCGACGAGTGGTCCCGCAACGACGGGTGGATGGATCCGGAGATCGATCCATGCGATTGGTACGGCGTGGGCTGTGACACCTGGGGCGGCGAATTCGTGATCCGCACCCTGACCCTCCCCGGCAACAACCTTTCGGGGGACTGGTCGGGCACCGATATCTTCGAGTACGTCATCTCGAGCATCGATCTGCGGGACAATGCACTGACCGGCAGCCTGTCGCGGCTTCCGCAACCGGTCGAAATCGTTCTCCTTTCCGGCAACGATCTCTCCGGAACGCTACCGGAACGACCATCGAACTACGGCGACTCGCTCTACGAGCTGGACCTGGCGCGCAACGACATACAGGGCGCGGTTCCGCAGAGCTGGCGGCAGCTCGATGTTCCCTATCTCGATCTATCCGGGAACCGGCTCACGCAGGGTTGGCAGAACGCGCTGCTGGCGGCGCAGAACTACATCAATATTGCCGACAACGAATTTTCCGGCTCACTGGACGAGGCCGGAGTGGTCGTCACCCACCTGCTCGATCACAACGATTCCGTGACTGCTGGCGGCATCAACCTGTGCTGGAACGATTTCAGCATCACCTCGGAAATCAAGATCGATCAGATCGAACAACGACACGTCGGAGGCGCCAACTTCCTCGACTGCCTCGGCCGCCAACGTGCCGAATTGAACGCCGGGATCAGCGGAAGCTGGTTCGACCCGTCCCGTTCCGGCGAGGGCATCTCCAGTCACCTGCTCGAGAGCGGCGGCGTGCTGCTCTACCACTTCGGTTTTGACGGCGCCGGCCGTCAGCACTGGCTGATCGGCGTGGGGCAGGAATCGGGCAGGACCCTCCATTGGACGGACCGGATCATCAGCACGTCGGGGCGCTTCGGAGACGGCATGGTCGATGAAGAATCGGGCGGCATCGGATTCGGCATCGATTGGCGTATCGACCGGCTCGGGGCCGATCTCGTGCAGATCGAAAGAGTCTATGCCGACTTTTCAGGGTGTCCGCTGGACCCGCCCACCCCGATGCCGTGCGCTGCGAGGATGCATTCGAATCGCTTCGACTACGATCGACTGAGCGAACTGGCCGGCACTCGATGCGACAACCAGCACCCCCTGCAGCATCTTTCCGGCGCCTGGTTCGATTCCGAACGCAGCGGGGAAGGCTTCGTCGTCGAAGTGCTGGAAGACGGCAGGGGACTGGTCTACTGGTTTACCTATCGGCCAGACGAATCGATGCACCAAGCCTGGATGATCGGCACCGGCGATTTCGACGGCCAGACCCTGTCGATCGACGAGATGATTCGACCGATCGGCGGCGCATGGGGTGAAGACTTCAACCCGGACGCGGTGGTCGATCAGCCCTGGGGCAGCCTCACCCTCGACTTCACCGACGGCGAAAGCGGCCATGCCTACTGGGACAGTATCGACCCCGCCTACGGCAGCGGCGACCACCCCATCGAGCGCCTGTCCCGAGTCCGCCTGGCCGAGTGTCACTAGCGCCAACGATCACCAGAGGCCGAATTGTCGCATGTAGCCAGCAGTGCCCAGCGGCTTGAGGTGTGAACGCCGAAACCTCTGGAACCACCGAAGACACCGAATACACCGAAAAAACAGGGAACGTTCCTTCGCTTGGTTCTTCGGTGAAATTCGGTGTCTTAGGTGGTTACCCGGTTTTGATTGTCAGAGGACCTTGCCGGGATTGAGGATGCCGTCGGGGTCGAAGGCAGCCTTGATCTGGCGCATCAAGTCGATCTCGGCCTTCGATCGGCTGTAGTGCAGGTCTTCGCGCTTGAGCAGGCCGACGCCGTGCTCGGCCGAAACGCTGCCTTCGAACTGCCGGACCAGTTCGAACACGTGCGGGCTGAGCTTGCGCCCTGCGGCATGGAAGTCCTCGATCGACCAGTCGTCGGGCCGGAGCACGTTCATGTGCAGGTTACCGTCGCCGATATGACCGAACCAGACCACCTCGAACTCGGGATAGCGCTCGGAGACCAGTCGGTCCAGGGCAAGAAGGAAGTCGGGCACGCGAGAGACGCGCACCGACAGGTCGTTCTTGTAGGGCGTGCGCGGGCTGATCGATTCGCTGATCGCCTCGCGCCAGCGCCAGAGTTCGCCGGCCTGGGTCAGTGACTGGCTGATGGTGCCGTCGGCCAGGTGCCCCGCTTCCACCAGCCGCTCGAACAGCGCCAGCGCCCGTTCCTGGCTGGCCTGTCCGGGGTCGTCGAACTCGACCACGGCGTAATACGGACACTCGCCGTCCAGGGGGAATTCCTCGCCGGTGGCGGAGGCAACATGGTCGATCGATCGCCGGTCGAAGAACTCGAAGGCCGACAGCGTCAGCCCGGCACGCAGTTCGGCAAAGGCCGGCATGATCGACGACAACCCGGTGAAGCCGACCAGCAGCACGGACTGTTCCGGCGGCGGCTCGGTGAGCGCCATGGTGGCCTCGGTGATGATGCCGAGTATGCCTTCGGAGCCGATCATCAGGTGGCGCAGGTCGAGACCCGTGTTGTTCTTGACCAGGCCGCGGTTGAGTTCCAGCACCTCACCCGTGCCGGTCACCACCGTCAGCCCCTGCACCCAGTCGCGCGTCATGCCGTAGCGGAGCACCCGGATGCCCCCGGCGTTGGTGGCGATCGAGCCGCCGAGCTGGCTGGAAGCGGCCGCCGCCCAGTCGACCGGGTAGTAGAACCCGGCCTCCGCGGCCCGGCGCTGCAGTTCGCCCACCGGCAGGCCTGCGCCGGCGCTCAGGCTGGGTCCGGACGCGTCGAGCTCGAGGACCTCCCGCATCTTCTCGAGCGAGACGACCACCTCGCCCTGGCTGGCGACGGCGCCGCCGGACAGGCCCGTCCGCCCGCCGCTGGGCACCAGCTTGAAGCCGTCGCGCCGGGCCATGTGCACCAGTTCCACGACCTCTTCGGTGCTGCGCGGGAAAACGACCGCCTCCGGCCGCGCCGGCCAGAAACGCGTCCAGTCACGGCCGTAGTGCAGCAAAGAGGCCTCGTCGGTCAGCGATTCGATCGGATCAAAACGACTCATGACGTTATTATCACCTTTCCAGCCCGCCGAAATCCGGACGATCGCACGCATGGCCGCCAAGCACTCACTCCCCAAGGACAAGATCAACTTTCTGCTGCTCGAAGGCGTTCACGATCGCGCCGTCGAGAACGTCAGGAACTCCGGCTACCGAAGCCTGCACGTCGAGTCGACCGCGCTCGAACCCGACGCCCTGCGCCAGGCGCTGGCCGGCGTCCACTTCCTGGGTATCCGCTCGCGCAGTCGCATCACCGAGGAGGTGCTCGACGCCGCCGACAAGCTCACCGCGATAGGCTGCTTCTGCATCGGTACCGACCAGGTCGACCTCGATGCGGCCCGCAAGCGCGGTATCCCCGTATTCAACGCGCCCTACGCCAACACCCGCTCGGTGGCCGAGCTCGTGCTCGCCGAGATCATCATGCTCATGCGCGGCATCCCCGAGAAGAACATGGCCGCCCACCGCGGCGAATGGCTCAAGACCGCCAGCGGCTCGCACGAAGTGCGCGGCAAGACCCTCGGGATCGTCGGCTTCGGCCACATCGGCTCCCAGCTCGGCATCCTGGCCGAGGGCATGGGCATGAACGTGATCTTCCACGACATCGTCGACAAGCTCGCGCTGGGCAACGTCCGGCAGGCCGCCGGCCTGAGCGAGGTCCTGCAGAAGGCCGATATCGTCAGCCTGCACGTGCCCGACACCGACCAGACGCGCGGCATGATCGGCGAGCGCGAGCTGGCCACGATGCAAACGGGCAGTCGCCTGATCAACGCTTCGCGCGGCAAGGTGGTCGATATCCCGGCGCTGGCCGACGCGCTGCAGTCGCGTCACCTCGCCGGCGCCGCCATCGACGTATTTCCCGCCGAACCGTCCGGGCCGGAAGAGGAATTCGTCAGCGAACTCAGGGGCATGGACAACGTGCTTCTGACGCCGCATATCGGCGGCTCCACCCGCGAGGCGCAGGAAAACATCGCGCTCGACGTGGCCGGCAAGCTGGTGCGCTATTCCGACAACGGCTCGACCATGGGTGCGGTCAACTTCCCGGAAGTCGCCCTGCCCGACCACGCCACCGCCCGGCGCATCCTGCACATCCATCGCAACGAGCCCGGGGTCCTGCAGGCGGTCAACTCGGTGTTCTCGGACGCCGGCGTCAACATCGTCGCCCAGTATCTCCAGACCATGCCCGACGTCGGTTACGTCGTGATGGACGCCGAAACCGAAGACGCCGAACGCATCATCCGCGGCCTCGAAGCCATCCCGGCCACCATCCGGACGCGGTTTCTTTACTGATGACATCCACCCGCCGAGCGAGGCGCCGATCATGACCGACCTGGACATCCGACTCGACCTTGACGCCGGACGCTTCGAGGCCGTCGTGGAGGGCCATTCCTGCGTCCTCGACTTCACGCGCGAAGGAAAGGTCGTGAGCATGAATCACGTCGGCGTGCCCAAGGCCGTCGGCGGCCGGGGCATCGCAGGGCAGCTCACGCGGCACGCGCTCGAGTGGGCCGACGAGCAGGGTCTTGAGGTGCGGGCACGCTGTCCCTACGTGGCTCGCTGGATCGAGCGCCACCCCGAATATCAGAGACTCCTTACATAAACCTCCGATTTTATCCGGGGCTCTGCTTGTGCCCCGGACCGCTCCCGCCCTAGAATGAAAAAGTGGAATTAAAATCCACCTTTTCATTCCCCGGCCTGAGGAGGGTCCAATGATCGAGGGTCTGAGCCGCAACGCGGCCCGCAACATCTTCTTCGGCGGCTCGATATTCTTCTTCGTGCTGTTCGTCGCCCTGACGCTGCACAGCCATTACTACATCGTGACCGAGTCCACCGACCACGACGGTCTCACCGAGCAGGTGCGCATGGGCAAGCACGTCTGGGAAAAGGAATCCTGCATCAATTGCCACAGCCTGCTCGGCGAGGGCGCCTACTTCGCGCCCGAGCTCGGCAACGTCTGGCTGCGCTATGGCGGGGACGAGGATCCCGAAGCCGCCCGACAGGGGCTGAAATCCTGGATCCGCCTGCAGCCGCTGGGCGTGCCGGGACGCCGGCAGATGCCTTCCTACAAGCACCTGACCGAAGAAGAGCTCGACGCGCTGGTGGAATTCCTGAGGTGGACGAGCACCATCGACACCCAGGGCTGGCCGCCGACCATTTCGGGATAAAAGGGAGAACCGAATGAAATACGAGACCCAGAAAGTCGCCTACCCGTTCTTCATCGCGGCTCTGCTTTTATTCGCAGGGCAGGTCAGTTTCGGCCTGCTCGCCGGTGCCGTCTACGTCTGGCCGGATTTCTTCGCCGATTTCATGCCCTTCCACATCATGCGCATGAGCCATACCAACTTGCTGCTGGTCTGGCTGCTGATCGGCTTCTTCGGCGCTACCTACTATCTCCTGCCTGAAGAGGCGGAGACCGAGATCCACAGCCCGATGATCGCCTACATACAGCTGGGCATCTTCGTGTTCGCCGGAGCGGCCGCGCTGATCAGCTACCAGTTCGGCATCCACGAGGGGCGCGAGTTTCTAGAGCAGCCCCTGTGGATCAAGATCCTGCTGACGATCTCGTTCCTGATGTTCCTCTACAACGGCACGCGTACGCTGATGGCCGGCCGCAAGACCGCCATCTCGATCGTGCTGCTGCTGGGTCTGTGGCTGGCCGCCATCTTCTGGCTGTTCGCCTTCTACAACCCCGCCAACCTGTCACTCGACAAGATGTACTGGTGGTACGTCGTGCATATCTGGGTCGAAGGCGTGTGGGGCCTGATCATGGCCTCGCTGCTGGCTTACCTGCTGATCAAATTGACCGGTGTGGACCGCGAGATCATCGAGAAGTGGTTGTACGTGATCGTCGGCCTGGTGTTGTTTTCCGGCCTGCTCGGCACCGGCCACCACTACTACTGGATCGGCACGCCGGGCTACTGGCAGCCGATCGGCAGCTTCTTCTCGGCGCTCGAGGTCGTGCCGCTGTTCGCCATGGTAGCCTTCGCCTTCTACATGTTCTGGCGCGGCAACCGCAACCATCCCAACAAGTCGGCCATTCTCTGGACGCTCGGTTGTACGGTGATGGCCTTCTTCGGTGCCGGCGTGTGGGGCTTCATGCACACGCTGTCCTGGGTCAATTACTACAGCCACGGCACCCAGGTCACTGCCGCGCACGGCCACCTCGCCTTCTACGGCGCTTACGTCATGCTCAACCTGGCCATCATCACCTTCGCTATGCCGCAGCTTCGCGGCAAGCGGCCCTACAACCAGATCCGCAACATGTGGAGCTTCTGGCTGATGACCGGGGGCATGGCCTTCATGACCTTCACGCTGACCTTCGCGGGCGTCATCCAGACGCATCTGCAGCGCGTCATGGATATCCGCTACATGGTTGCCCAGGACGATCTGACGCTGTTCTACGCCATGCGCTTCGGCTCGGGCGTGATCGTGGTCATCGGTGCCCTGCTGTTCCTCTGGGCCACGCTGGGCAAGCCGCGTGAACAGGTGCCGACCGGCGCTACGCACATCGCGACCGACGCCGCATGAACGAACCGGTAGCCGCCCAGACCGATGCGGCCGGTATTCCCTTCTACCGTGACACGGCCGGGGAATGTGCTTTCTTCGAAGCGGCCTTCAGGCAGCAGCTGCCGCTGCTGCTCAAGGGCCCCACCGGCTGCGGCAAGACCCGCTTCGTTGCACATATGGCCGCCCGACTGGGGCGACCCCTGTACACGGTCGCCTGCCACGACGACCTGACCGCCGCTGACCTGACCGGTCGCTACCTGCTCTCCGGCGGCGAGACCCAGTGGGTCGACGGCCCGCTGACGCGAGCGGTGCGCGAGGGCGGAATCTGCTACCTCGACGAAGTGGTCGAAGCCCGCAAGGACGTCACGGTAGTGATGCACCCGCTGACCGACGACCGCCGCATCCTGCCGCTGGAACGCACCGGCGAGGAGCTGCACGCGCCGCCCGAGTTCATGCTGGTCGCCTCCTACAACCCCGGCTACCAGCACGTGCTCAAGACGCTCAAGCCCAGCACTCGCCAGCGCTTCGCCGCACTCAATTTCGACTTTCCACCGCCGGATCTGGAGATCGATATCGTGGCCGCCGAAAGTGGCCTGTCGAAGACTCTCTGCGCGGGTCTGGTCAATCTCGCCCGCCAGATGCGCGAGCTCAAGGGCCAGGACCTCGAGGAAGGCGTTTCCACCCGGCTGCTGGTCTATTGCGCCAGCCTGGTCGCCGACGGCATGGCCATGGAGACCGCCGCCCGCGCGACACTGATCGAGCCGCTCAGCGACGACGCCGACGTGATCGCCGCGCTCGAGGAGCTGCTGGCTCACAGCTTTTAGTGGGCCATGCGGAAGAAAGGAGCGACGTGACCGCCTGGTACGAGTTCGAGGAGCTGGTCGGCCGATACTGGCACGGCTGGGCGGCGCAGGCCACCAGCTACCCGGCGCATGACGATGCGCGCGTCGCCTTCGAACCACTTCGCGACACGCTGGCGGTGTATTTCCGCGCACTGGGCGGCCCCGGCGCAGTGGCCCTGACGACGGCCCAGGCAGCCGGGCAGGCGCACCGTCTCAGCTGGCGCCAGAGGCTCGGCTTCGAGCGCGAACCGATGGAACTCGCGCGAATGGACGGGGAGAACCTCATCCTGGCCCGCTCGCATGCCGTCTTCCCGGAGCAGGCCGACAACCGCAGCCTGTTCTTCTGGCAGGCCGCCTTTCTCGCACGGGCCAGGCCCCTGACCGAGGTCTCCGATCCGCTGCAGGCCGATCTCTGTCACCTGGCCGAGGCGGTGCGCACGACGCGGGAGATCCTGGAAGAGATGCCGGGCTGGCGATCCCGATACGCGCGCCTTGCATGCAGGCTCGGCGCGCTCCGGCCCGTCCGGCGCCTGCCGCCGGTCGAGATGGGCCTGCAGCAGGTCATCCGATCGCTCCTGCAAGCCGAAGACGAGCTCGACGAACGCGCCCGGGCCATGCGGCAGGCGGTCACCGACGAGCCCCGACGAATCGGTGAGTTTTCGGCACCCAATGGCTACCGCCCGCCCCTGCCCGTCCCGCTCTGGCCGCTGGTGACCCATATCGAGGCCGCACGGACCGAGCGCCGGGACGACGAGGGCGAAGAGGAAGAACGGGGCGGGGACAGCGAGGACCTCGGCGAGCAGAAGTTCAGCGCACGCCGGCGCCGGCTCGAACAGACCGAGCGCGACGATCCGCTGCTGCTCAACCCCTTCGAGAAGGTCATGTCCTGGGCCGAAATGGTCAACGTCAATCGCCCGGTCGACGACGACGACAAGGACGAGGCGCGGAAGGCGGCCACCGAACTCGAAGAACTGACCCTCGCGAAACATCGCAAACAGGCCGCGACCCGGCTCAAGATGGGCCTCGAGATCGCACCGGAGGCCGTCGCCGAGGGAAGGCTGCTCGACGAGCTCACCCTGCCGGAGTGGCACTACGCGAAGCGCAAGCTCATGCCCGACTACTGCGCCGTCCAGGTGCTCGAGCCGCAGGCCGCGGCGGAGGACTGGCGCCCGGACGCCGAGATGCGCACGCGCATCCGACGGGTCCGGCGGCACTTCGAAGCGCTCAGGCCCAGGCGCGAAATGCTGCGCGCACAGCTCGATGGCGACGAGTTCGACATGGACGCCCTCGTCCGCCGCCAGACCGAGCTGGCCTCGGGGCACAGCGGCAACGACCGCATCTACACCGCCTGGCGCGACCAGTCGCGTGATCTCGCCGTCTCGACCCTGGTCGACATTTCACTGTCCACGGAATCGTGGATGGACGATCGACGCGTGATCGACATCGAAAAGGAAGCGCTACTGGTCCTGGCACACGGCATCGACGCCTGCGGCGACGATCAGGCGATCCATACGTTCACCTCGCACCGCCGGCGCCGCGTCGAGATCACGCCGCTAAAGGCCTTCGACGAAGGCTTGGACCGCCGGGTGGAGCGGCGAATCGCCGCGCTCGGGCCCGGCCGCTACACGCGCATGGGTGCGGCCATGCGTTACGTGACCGAAGGGCTCGCGGCACGAGCCAACCGTCATCGCATGCTGCTCGTGCTCACCGACGGAAAGCCCAACGATACCGACCACTACGAGGGCCGCTACGCCCTCGAGGACACGCGCATGGCCGTGCGGGAGGCCCGGCGGCAGGGAATCGTGGTCTTCGGTGTCACCATCGACACCCAGGCACGTCAGTACTTTCCCCTGGTCTTCGGCCGCAGCGGTTACGCCATCGTGCCGCGGGCGGCCGCGCTGAGCCGCGCGCTGCCGGCGATCTACCGGAAACTGGTCCAGCGCTGAGCGGGGGAACCGCTGAACAACTCCGCGCCGTGGAGCCCGCGCAGAGTTGTTCAGTGGTTCCCTAGATGAGTTCGCGCTGGGCGTAGATCGCCTTCCAGATCTCGCCGCGCTTCCGGGCGACTTCGGTTTCGAAGTAGTGCCGTAGCCTGCGGCGATCGTCGGGCTGGTCCTTCAGGGCCGAACCGACGATGAAGTGGACGAGGCTGTCGATGTCGACCTCGCCGTCGGTGTAGTAACGCGCGTGGATACACATCGCGTGGCCGACGCTGACCGCCTCGGCGGTCGACATCGTGGCCCCCGCCAGTCGATCCGTCGAGCGACCGCTCAGGGACTGTCCATCGCGCAGCTCGTGGAAGATCGTCACCAGGGCCATGATCACCGATGCATCGATTCTCACGTCGACGCCGGCATACTCGTTGAGACGGGCGACCTCGCGCGAGACCACCGCGATCTCGTCCTCGACGTCCCGGATCGGGCGAATGGTCTCGAAATTCATGCGCCGTTTGAGCGCCGCGCTCATCCGGTTGACGCCTTCGTCGATGCTGTTGGACGTGGCGATCACGTTGAATCCGGCGCGCGAGTAGAGGACGCCGGCCTCACCGCTGAGCTCCGGGACGGTGATCAGGCGATCCGAAAGAATCGACAGCAACGCATCCTGCAGGGGCTGCGGGCAGCGCGCCACCTCTTCGAAACGGACGATTTTCCCGTCGCGCATGCCCCGGTAGATCGGGCTGGGCACCAGCGCTTCGGGACGGGGGCCGCCCTGGGCCAGCAGGGCGTCGTTCCAGCTGTAGAGCAGCTGGCCGACCTCGCCTACCGCGCCGCCCTGGAGGGTCAGGGACGAATCGCCGGAGATGGCCGCGGCAAGCAATTCGGAAAGCCAGGACTTGGCGGTGCCGGGCTCCCCGACCAGCAGGCAGCCGCGGTCGGTACACAATGCGATGACCACCCGCGTGATCACGCCTGCGTCAACCACCATCTTCGGGGTGATCCCGAGCTCCGGGTCACCGAGCACGAATTTCTCGACCGCCAGAGGCGAAAGCCTCCAGCCGGGCGGCACGGCATGCTCGTCCCAGCCCGACAGCCTATCGAGCTCTTCGGCGAACGCCGTTTCGGCCGGCGGTCTCTGGAGCTGCGGCTTGCGGATCATGGCTGCTTCCTCCTACCGCCCCGCTGCTCGGGCGCCATCCGATCCTGCGGCAGGATGCGCGGCAGTTCCTCGAGCGGGATCGTGCCGTTGATGACGTGATCGAGAGCGCTGTCACGCATGGTCATAAGCCCGGCGTCGAGCGCCTGCCACCGCAGTTCGCCTGCCGGCGGTTGCATCGAGATCACTCGGCGGATGTCGTCGTTGGCCTGCAGGTACTCGACCACCGCGATCCGGCCATGCGTGCCCATGCCGTTGCAGCGCTTGCAGCCCGCCCCGCGAAAACAGCGGAAGTTGACGGGAACGCGATCGGGGAACAGTTCGGCAACGATCCGGGGATCGGGCCGGGACGGCTCCCGGCAGTGCTCGCAGATCCGCTTGGCCAGGCGCTGGGCGATCACGGCGAGCAGCTCGCCGGCGATCGAATTGGGAAGCACGTCGAGATCGTAAAGACGCTGGAGCGCATCGACGGCGTCATTCGCGTGCAGGGTCGAGAGCACCAGGTGACCGGTCTGGGAGGCGCGCATGGCCTCCAGCGCCGTTTCGGAATCGCGGATCTCGCCGACCAGAATGACGTCGGGATCCTGCCTCACGAAAGACCGCATGGCGTGGGCAAAGCTGAAGCCGATCTCCGGGCGCGAGCGGGTCTGCTGGATGTTGTCGATGGAATACTCGATGGGATCTTCGACCGTGATCACCTTGCGGCGGCCGTCGTCGGCCAGTTCCTGCAACGCCGCATACAGCGTCGTCGACTTGCCCGAGCCGGTGGGCCCGACCACCAGCACCAGGCCCGCCGGGTTGTCGAGCAGGCGCTGGTAGAAGCTTGCCACGCGCTCGGACATGCCCAGTTCCTTGAGGCCGAGCACCCGCCCCGTCTGCGACAGCAAGCGGATGACGGCATGTTCGCCGTGCAACGAGGGCTGAATCTGTACGCGCAGGTCATAATTGGTCGACCCGACGCGCATGTGCGAGCGACCGCCCTGTGGCAGCCGCCGTTCGGCGATGTTGATCTCTGCGCGCACCTTGATCACGTTGACCAGGCCGGCGTGATCGCGCGGAGTGAGCTGGTAGTGCGTCAGGTCGTGCAGTTCGCCGTCCACGCGGATTCGAATCCGGATCCGGTCGCCGTAGCGCTCGACGTGCACGTCGGATGCTCTCGCACTGACCGCATCCAGCAGGATCGATTCGTAGAGCGAGACCAGATAATGACTGAGCTCGCGCTCGGAGGTTTCCAGCAGGTCGTCGGAACGTTTGGCCTCGGGCTGCTGCTCGGTCCAGCGCAGCATTTCGCTGCCCCGCGCCGACAGATCGATGACCTGCCAGAGCCGTCGGAAGTCGGTCGGCGTGACCAGCAGCTTGACGGCGGCCTTGAAGCCCTGAACCCGCAGCACGTCGTCGGTGACCACGTCCGGGTTGTCGGTGGCCACCTGAAGGACGCCGTCCTGTGCGCTGATCGGCAGCAGGCGCTGGTTATCGAGGAAGGTCTTGGAGAAGCGCTTGAACAGGGCCAGATCCAGGCGCTTGAGAAGATCATCGGCCGACACGAGTTTCAGGTCGAATCGGCGAGCCAGGGTCCGGTAGAGCTCATCTTCGGGCATTTCGACGCGCTTGCGCAGCGCCATGATCACCGGCTCCCTGCTTCGACGAGCTTCCGCCCGCGCTTCCTCGAGCGCCGCTTCCTCGACGAACCCCAGGTCGATCATCATTTCTCCGCTGTCGAGTCGCAGATTCACCACACCCAGTTCGCGACGGGAAAAGCGATCGGCGCGCCGTTCGTAGTCGACCAGGTGCGGAACCAGCGGATCCGGACCTTCGAGGCAGACCAGGTGGCCACCGTCGATCAGCTGCGACTGCAGATGGCGCGTATCGGACAGCGCCGGGGTGCAGAGGATGAGGTCGTAGGGCGACTGGTCCGGCACCCCGCGTTCTCCCTCGTCGAGCACGATGGAAACGTTGTCGAGGCCTGCCCGCTCGAGATTGGCCCGCGCGATTTCCGCAATCTCGCCCTGCCGCTCGACGACGATGACCTCGGCCGCGAAGCGCGAGAGCAGCCCGGGGAGGTAGCCGGAACCGCTGCCGACGACCAGCACATGCCGCCCGAAGCCGATCGACGCCAGCTGTTCCAGTATCACGCGAGCCGCCGCCCGGCTGGGAATCCCCCGACCCGCCACCAGATGCCCGAGGTCCTCGGACGCGATGAAGTCGGAGCGATGCAACGATTCCAGCGCTCGGTCGATCCCGCCACCGACCGCGGCCTTCATCGTCGACGCCCCGGTACAGCGGGTCGAACAGGCTCTTTCACGGAACCCCCTTTTGAACATTGATTCCTTGAGGCTAATATACCCGAATTCACGGACCGGGTAAGCCCCGCAGGGATCCACGAATCCGATCGGTGCGGGCAGCGGGACGGGCCTGCCAGATCCGCCCCTTGATTCACGTCGCCCCACCGATCTGCTATCTTTGCATCATGAACTTCGCCGTCGCATTCGTTCGCGTGCTGTTGGTCGCCGCTGTCCTGGGCAGTGGTGTTCCGGCAGGCGCCCTTGCCGGTTACCAGGACGGCTCGACGTCACCGGCGAGCTCTGCAGCGGACGGTGAAGCCCCGTCGAAAGGCCACTGTGCCGACCCGTCCGAGACCCGCTCCGAGGCGGCGGGAATCGACCAGACGCCGTACGACTGCTGCCAGGTCGACTCCGGCTGCCCGCATGGCGGCGCTGAGTGTTCCTGCCCGGCCGCAACGCCGGCAGTACCGATATACGCAATGCCCCATACCCTTCGATCGATGCCGTCCCTGGCCATCGATCTGCGAGCCGCTCCGCCGCGGAACGTCGTGAACGGCTTCCTTCGCCCGCCCAGGGCCTGACCTCCACAACGTTGTCGGGGCGGCCGTGCGCTGCCTGATCTGAAACACCCGGAACGTCCGAGAGGTCTGCCATGCAGACGACGAATCGATGGCCATGGCGCGCCATCATCCTGCTGATCCTGATGATCCTGCTGATCCGGCCTGCCGGCGGCATGGAGCTTTCACTTTCCGAGCGACTGGCCCTGGAGCGTGACCCCGCGCTGCTGGCCTTTTCGCAACGCATTGCGGCGCAGGAAGCCCGCGCCATCGCAGAGGGCGCGCTGCCCGACCCCGAGCTCCTGGTCGGAGCGCAGGGCGTACCGGTCGACCACCCGCTGGGAGCGGACATGATGACGCAGTACCGCATCGGCATCCGACAGCGCTTCCCGGCCGGCGACAGTCTCCATCTGCGCGAGCAGGCCGGCGAGCACCAGGCCGATGCATTGCGCGCCAGCCTGCGGGCCCGACGACTCGAAGTACTCGAGCAAACCCGCTCGGCCTGGATCGACTGGGCTGCGGCCCTCCAGTCCCTCGAGATCGCGCTGGCGAGCCGCCAGGCCTTCGAGGATCTCCTGGCCATCACCCAGGCCCGCTACCGGGCAGGCACGGGCCGGCAACGGGATATCAACCAGGCCCGCCTCGAACTTGCGCTGCTCGAACAGCGGATTCTCGAGCGCCGCACGGCGGTCGACGACGCCGAAAGCCGGCTGGAACGCTGGACGGGTCTGGCGCCGGCACGAGGCTTCGACCCCGACCTTCCCGACTGGGCTCGTCCCGTCGACCGGTCGTTGCTGGAAGAGAAGCTATCTGCCCATCCCAGCCTCCGGGTCCTCGAACAACAAGTGGCCGCCGGCGCGGTACAGGTCGAACTCGCGGAGGCCGCCTATCAACCACAGTGGATGCTCGAAGCGGGCTACGGCCATACGCGCGGCAACAATCCGACCACCCTGCAACGCCAGTCCGACAAGCTTTTCGCCATGGTCACCTTCAGCGTTCCGTTGTTCACGGCCAACCGCCAGGACCGGCGGCTCGCGGCGGCAAGGGCCGAGATGCAAGCTCGCGGACACGACATCGACCATCGCCTCCAGGAGTTGCGGGGCGAGCTCGACCGGCATTGGCGGTCGTGGCATCGCCACGAGGAGCGCCTGCGTCTGCTCGAGCAGCGCGTGCTGGTCGAAGCCGAGAATGCGGTGGACGCCACGCTGGCCTCCTACCGTGCCGATCAGGCCAGCTTCGACGAGTTGATCCGTGCCCGGCTGGCCCTGCTCGAGCAGAAACTCGTCGCCATCGAACTGCGCCGCGCCCGCCTGCAAGCGGCGGTTGAGCTTCGTTATCTCGCCGGGGAGTCCCGCTGATGAAGCTGAACCGAAAGATCTTCCTGCTCTCGCTGTCCCTGCTGCTGGTGACGCCCCTTTCGGCCCGCCAGGATCACGACCACGGGCACTCACACGACCCGGCCTCTCCCGCCGACGCCCAAGCGATCCAACGTGCTGATGAGTCTGGTGAGACGGGAGAAGACAACCGGCACGCCGGACACGACATGGACGGATCGCAACGAAACGCGTCTTCGAACGGCGTGGTCGACCAACTGACCGCTGCCGAGCAATCGTCGCCCGTCTGGACCTGCCCGATGCACCCCCAGATTTCGCGGGATGGCCCGGGGCAGTGCCCGATCTGCGGCATGGACCTGGTCGAGCGCGCGCCGGCCGACGGCGAGGCCCTGACGGTGACCGTGCCCGGGCGGATCCAGCAGAGCATGAACTTGCGCACGGCGCCGGCTCAGCGCGGCGCGCTCACTCGGCGCATCGACACGGTCGGCCGCGTGCAGGTCGACGAGGCTCGTCTTCAGCATCTCCACCCCCGCGTTGAGGGCTGGATCGGCGAACTCGACATCAACGCCATGGGCGAGCCGGTCGAAGCCGGGCAGCGCCTTTTCACGCTCTACTCGAGGGAGCTGCTCAATGTTCAGGAAGAGTTCCTGCGTGCGCTGCGGTCCGGCGGCGGTGAGCTGATCAGCGCGGCGCGAGCGCGCCTCGCGGCACTCGACGTTAAGCCGCGGGTGATCGATCGCATCGAGCGCGATCGCGAAGTCATCGATTACGTACCGTGGTACGCCGAGCGTTCCGGTTATGTTCAGGCGCTCAGTATCCGCCCCGGCATGTTCGTCGCACCGGGAAGCGACATGATCGTTCTGGCCGATCCCGATCGCGTCTGGGTCATCGCCGATGTCTTTTCGGGCCAGATCGACTGGATCGAGGCGGGGCAGCGGGTCGAGATCGAGCGGGAAGCGCGGCCCGGACAGGTCATCCAGGACCAGATCGATTTTGTCTACCCGGAACTCGACCCCGCGACCAAGACCGCTCGCGCCCGGATCGAGCTCGCGGACACCGGAATGCGGCCGGGCGAATGGACCTCGGTGACGATCCATGCCGGCCCGAAGAACGACGTGGTCTTCGTGCCGACCGAGGCGGTGATCCGCACGGGTACGTCCAGCCACGTGATCGTGCGGACCGACGCCGAAGCATTTTCGGTCCGCGAGGTCCACACCGGCATGGTCGGCGACGAATACACGGAAGTGATCCACGGTGTCGTCGAGGGCGAGTCGGTCGTGACTTCCGGTCAGTTCCTGATCGACTCGGAGGCCAATCTGAGTGCCGGTTTCGAGCGGCTCGGAGGCGGCCATGACCACTGATTCCTGCCCGGCTTCGGCGGCCGGAAAGGCGCATGCAGGCCCGCACGGACGCGCCACCCATCGGGCCGGGGGCATCTTCCATGATTGAAGCCATCATCCGCTGGTCGCTGGCCAATCGCGTCCTTGTGCTGCTGGCCGCCGCGATCCTGGCGGTGCTCGGCCTGTTCGCCGTGCGGGCGACCCCGGTCGACGCCATCCCCGATCTCTCCGACCCCCAGGTGATCGTGCGCGCCTCCTTCCCGGGGCAGGCCCCGCAGGTCGTCGAGGACCAGGTGACCTATCCGCTGACCACGGCCCTGATGGCCGTGCCGGGCGCCCACACCGTCCGCGGATTCTCGATGTTCGGTGATTCGTTTATCACCATCCTGTTCGAGGAAGGCACGGACCTCTACTGGGCCCGGTCGCGCGTCCTGGAATATCTCAGCCAGGTCTCCGGAAGACTGCCCGAAGGCGTCAGCGCGCAGCTCGGCCCGGACGCGACCGGGGTAGGCTGGGTCTATAAGTACGTGCTGGTCGACCGCAGCGGCACGCTCGACCTGGCGCAACTGCGCGCGCTCCAGGACTGGTTCCTGAAATTCGAGCTGCAGTCGGTCTCAGGCGTCTCGGAAGTCGCCACCATGGGCGGCATGGAACGCCAGTACCAGGTCGTGCTCGATCCCGCCCGGATGCGGGCCTACGGCCTGGACCCGTCCCGGGTGAAGCAGGCCATCCAGCGGGCCAACAGCGAAGCCGGCGGCTCGATCATCGAACAGGCCGAGGCCGAGTACATGGTTCGCGCCACCGGCTATCTCGAAGGTCCGGACGACCTCGAGGCGGTCAGCCTGGGCATGGCCGAAGACGGCACGCCGATCCTGCTCGGTGATGTCGCCGAGATCCGGCGCGGCCCGGCGGCCCGTCGCGGCATCGTCGACCTCGACGGCGAAGGCGAAGTGGTCGGGGGCATCGTCGTCATGCGCTCCGGCGAGAACGCGCGCGGCGTCATCGAAAACGTCAGGCAACGGCTCGAGGAACTCGCCAGCGGGCTCCCGGAGGGCGTCGAGATCGTCGAGACCTACGACCGGTCGGCCCTGATCAGCTCGGCGGTCCGAACCCTGTGGGAAAAGCTCGCGCTCGAGTTCATCGTCGTGGTCCTGATCGTGGGGCTGTTCCTGTGGCACCTGCGCTCGTCCCTGGTGATCCTGATTTCCCTGCCGCTCGGTGTGATGGCTGCCTTCGTGATCATGCAGCTGCAGGGCATCAACGCCAACATCATGTCGCTGGGCGGCATCGCCATTTCCATCGGCGTGATGGTCGACGCCGCCATCGTGCTGATCGAGAATGTCCACCGGCGATTCGAGCAGCACCAGGAGGGCGAGCCGCACTGGCCGGTCATCGAGGCGGCCACGCTGGAAGTCGGCCGCCCGATCTTCTTCAGCCTGCTGCTCGTGGCGCTGAGCTTCCTGCCCGTGTTCGCGCTGCAGGCCCAGGAGGGCCGGATGTTCTCGCCGCTGGCATTCACGAAGACCTATGCCATGGCAGCGGCGGCCGGACTCGCGATCACGCTCGTCCCCGTGCTCATGGGGTACTTCATTCGCGGTCGGCTGCGCGGCGAGTCGGCCAACCCGATCGCACGCGGTTTGCGGACGGCTTACCGACCGGTGGTCCGGGCCTGCGTGCGGCGACCGTGGCTCGTCCTCGCTCTGACGCTGGTCGTGGCGGCCAGCACGCTCTGGCCGCAGTCGCGTATCGGTACCGAGTTCATGCCGGAGCTCGACGAGGGCAGCCTGATGTACATGCCCACCACCCTGCCCGGCATCAGTCCCGACAAGGCCCGCGAGCTGCTGCAGCAGACCGACCGGCTGATCGCCGGGCACCCGGAAGTGGCGCGCGTGATGGGCAAGATCGGACGGGCTGAAACGGCCACCGATCCGGCGCCATTGACCATGATCGAAACCTTCATCACGCTCGAGCCGCGGTCGCAATGGCGGCCGGGAATCACCACCGACGAGATCATCGAAGAGCTCGACGACCGGGTACAGATTCCCGGCCTGACGAATGCCTGGGTCTTTCCCATCCAGACGCGCATCGACATGCTCCAGACCGGGATCCAGACCGACGTCGGCATTCTGGTGACCGGCCCCGAGCTCGGCGAGATCGAGCGACTCGCGCGGCAGGTGGCCGACCGGGTCGAAGCGCTGCCGGGCACGCTGTCGGCGTTCGCCGACCGTCCGACCGGCGGCCGCTACATCACCGTCGATATCGACCGCCGGGCCGCGGCCCGGCACGGCTTCGACATCCAGGCGGTCCAGGACACCGTGCGCTTCGGTATCGGCGGCGCCGACGTGACCGAAACCGTGGAGGGACTCGAACGCTTTCCGGTCAACCTGCGCTATCTCGCCGATTTTCGCGATTCGCCCGAGAGGCTCGGGGAACTGCCGCTGATATCGCCCGAAGGCACCCACCTGCCGCTCGGCGAGGTGGCCGACATCCGGATCGAGGACGGCCCCCCGCGCATCCGGACGGAAAATACCCGCCCGGCCGGCATCGTCTATGTCGAACTGGAGACCGAGGATCTCGGTGGCTGGGTCGAATCGGCGCGCGCGACCATCACCGACTCGATCGACTTCCCACCGGGCTACAGCTTCAGCTTCCAGGGGCAGTTCCAGTATCTCGAGCGCGCCGCCGACCGCCTGCAGCTCATGATCCCGCTTGCGCTGGCCATCATCGTCGTGCTGCTCATGCTGACCTTCAACCGGCTCAGCGACGTGATCATGGTGCTGCTCGTCTCGCCGCTTTCGCTCGTCGGCGGGCTGTGGCTGATGTGGCTTCTGGGCTACAACTTCTCGGTCGGTGTGTCGGTCGGTTTCATCGCACTGGCCGGCCTGGCCGCCGAGGTCAGCGTGCTGATGCTCGTCTACCTCAACCAGGCATGGCGCGAGCGTGCGGCGCTGCGACCCGACACGGTCACGCGCAGGGATCTTGCCGAGGCCGTTGTCGACGGCGCGAGCCGGCGCATCCGCCCGATCACCATGACCCAGGCCACGGTGTTTATCGGGCTTTTGCCGGTCATGCTCACCAGTGGCACGGGCTCGGAGATCATGCAGCGTATCGCGGCACCCATGGTGGGCGGCGTCTTCGCGGTATGGCTTTCGGCACTCCTAGTCCTCCCGGCGATCTATGTTCTTTGGCACGGAAGAAAGCTGCCACGGAAGGAAGAACCGCCGGAGCGTGTCGGGTGATCGTCAACGATCCGCACTGCCCGAGACCGATGACGGCTGGCGGATCAGCCAGGTCGCCTGCGGTAACCAGCCCGACGGGCCCGACGCATGGCTACGACGTGATCCTCTTCGGCGAAGGCGGCACGAGGAAGGTGTTAAATCACTACCCGGAAATCGAAGAACCGCGTCGCTCGTCGCTCGCCCGGTCGGGTGGAATCGGCCATAATCGGCGGGCATGGGAGCCATGAAAAAGACGAAGACGCGGCGGCGCTGGTCACGCATCGCCCGTGTGCTGATCCTCGTGCTGGGCGCGCTCTATGGCGCGACAGCCTTCTGGCACGTGTTCAAGCCGCTGCCCGATGGCCTGGACCTGGCCGGCCCCTGGCGGCCGGCCTCGAACGTGCGCTTCCACGCCGACTCGACGTGGCTGGATCCGCAGGGCGGGCAGCATAACGAACGGCAGATCTTCGATGCGGCGTTCGCCATGATCGAGCGCGCCGAGAGCCTGGTCGTCACCGACTTCTTCCTGGTCAATCGCTTCGCGGGCCGGGCCGGCGAGGGCTACCGGCCGCTCTCGGGTGAGCTGGTCGAGGCACTGGTCGCCGAAAGAAGCGCCCACGAGCGCCTGGCGGCGGTGCTCATCACCGATCCTTTCAACGATCTCTACGACGGGGTCGAGCAGCCGCTTTTCGAAACGCTCGAACAGTCCGGCGTGCAGGTCGTGGAGACCGACCTCAGAAGATTGCGCGACCCGAACCCGATCTGGTCGGCGGCCTGGCGGATCTGCTGCCAGCGGTTCGGCAACGGGCACGACGGCGGCTGGCTCCCCAATCCGGTGGGCGAAGGCTCGGTCACGCTGCGCACCTATATGGCCATGCTCAATTTCAAGGCCAACCATCGCAAGACACTGGCCGTGCACGGAGAAAACGGCTGGGAGGGCCTGGTGACGTCGGCCAACCCGCACGATGCCAGCAGCCGCCACGACAACATCGCTGTCAGTTTCGGCGGCGCGGCGGTCCTTGATCTGCTGGCCACAGAACGAGCCGTCATCGACTTCTCCAGCGACGAGCCGGTCGCCTGGCCGGCTCTCCCCACCGCTGCCGAAGCCTCCAGCGGCCCCGAGATCCGGATTCTCACCGAGGCCGCGATTCGCGACGCGGCGCTGGCCATGCTCGACGGAGCGGGCGAAGGCGATTCGATCGATCTGCTGATGTTCTACCTCTCCCACCGCGGAATCGTGCAGTCGATCATCGACGCCCGCGACCGCGGCGCCGCGGTCCGAGTACTGCTCGACCCCAACGAAGATGCCTTCGGTCGCAAGAAGAACGGCGTGCCCAACCGGCAGGTCGCGTGGGAGCTGCACGAGGCCGGCGTGCCGGTTCGCTGGTGCAACACCCGCGGCGAGCAATGCCACGGCAAGATGCTCGTGTTGCGGCCCGCTCGAGGTCCGGCGCTGGTGCTCGCGGGTTCGGCCAACTTCACCCGCCGCAATCTCGACAACTACAATCTCGAAACCAACGTCCAGCTGCGCGTCGACGGGGATGCCGCGGCGATGCAGGCCATTGACGAGTTCTTCGAGGAACGCTGGTCGAACACCCCGGATCGGATCCACAGCCTGCCGTACGAAAACTACGCCGACGAGTCCCGGATACGCTACTGGCAATACCGGCTGATGGAAGCCACCGGCCTGTCGACGTTCTGAGATAGCAGGGACCGACGCAGGGTCTCATCGTACGATCCAGGCCATGGCGGACTTGATCATCGGCGGTGTGATCGGGCATGAAATGGCCCCCGGCTTCGACAGGCAGCGTTGATGCCGGCGAAGACATCGGCAACCCGGGCGGCCTGTCGATCTCTCACCATGCCTGCCGGATGAGCCGCGAGGCCCCTTCAGGAGGCGAAGCGCCGGTACCGTGTCGGCCATGCCCTATACTCGTTGCGAGAACGCATCGAGGCCTGCATGCACGCCGACACCTTCATCCAGACCCTGTTCCTGATCTTTACCGGCGCTGCCCTGATCGCCACGGTGGCGCTGTTCCTGCGCCAGGCCTTGCCCGTGGCCTACATCCTCTTGGGCATGATCATCGGTCCCTGGGGTCTCGGGCTGACCGCGGATGCCGCCGTCGTCGACGGTATGGCGGAGATCGGCATCATCTTCCTGCTGTTTCTGCTCGGCCTCAATCTCGAGCCGCGCGAACTCCTGCAGATGTTGCGCGAGGCGGTCGCCATTACCGCCGTGACCTGTATCGCGTTCGCCGCTGCGGGAATCGCTATCGGCCTGCTGTTCGGCCTCGACTGGCTGCAGGCCCTTCTCGTGGGCCTGGCGATGATGTTTTCGAGCACCATCATCGGACTCAAGCTGCTGCCCACTTCGAGCCTGCACCACCAACGCATGGGCGAGATCATCATTGCCGTGCTCCTGCTCCAGGACATCATCGCCATCGCCCTGATCCTGTTCATACAGGGTTCGGCCGACAGCGCCAACCCGATGCTCGATGTCGGGCTGCTGTTGCTGAGCGCGCCGCTGCTGTTCCTGCTTTCCTTCGTTATCGCGCGCTATGCGCTCATGCCGCTGATGCAGCGCTTCGACCGTATCCAGGAATACGTCTTTCTCCTGACCATCGGCTGGTGCCTGGCGATCGCCTATATCGGGCACCTGATCGGACTGTCCTACGAGATCGCCGCGTTCCTTGCCGGGGTCAGCATCGCCACCAACCCGGTTTCGCGATTCATTGCCGAGACGCTAAAGCCGCTGCGGGATTTCTTCCTGATCATCTTCTTCGTCGCGCTCGGCGCCGGCTTCAACATGGGCATCCTGCCGCAGATCGCCCTGCCCGCCGCCACGCTCGCGGTCACGATGCTGGTCCTCAAGCCGCTGGTATTCGGCTGGGCGCTTTCTCGCCATCGCGAGCGACCGCCGGTGGCGCGCGAGATCGGACTGAGGCTCGGCCAGGTCAGCGAGTTTTCGCTGCTCCTCGCCCTCGTCGGCCTGCAGAGCGGCATGATGACCGAAGAGGCCTCCTACATCATCCAGGCGGCCACGATCTTTACCTTCATGGTGTCCAGCTATGTGATCGTGATGCGCGTGCCGACCCCCGTCGCCACCAACGAGGCGCTCCGGCGCGACTGAGCCCGGACGAGACGGCCTTCAGTCTTCTAGCGCCGCCGCCGTTTCCCGGACGAGCCGCCAGGCCGCTTCGACGTGACGATGCTCGACTCGCGTCTGACCGGGGACGATGCGCAAGGCATAACGGCCGCCCAGGCGCGTGTGCGTGAGGTAGAGCTCGGCGCTGTCCTGGATTTTCGCCAGCAGGCCTCGATTGGACCGCTCGATCGTCGCCTCGTCTTCAGCGCCGGGCGGCAGCCAGCGAAAGCACACGCAGTTGAGGGGGGCCGGCGCCAGGCGCTCGAACGCGGCGTGCTCGTCGATCGCCGCGGCCAGCCACTGCCCGTGCTCGATGTGCCGGCGCAGCATCGCCTGAATTCCTTCTCGTCCAAAAGAGCGCATCACGAACCACAACTTCAGCGCCCTGAAGCGTCGGCCCAACTGGATGCCCCAGTCGCGGTAATTCCGCACCCGATCGTCCACGCGGGTTTTCAGGTACTCGGGCTGGATGTCGAAGGTGTGCACGAGCATCTCCGGATCCCGAACGAAATAAGCCGTGCAGTCGAAATTGGTGGCCATCCACTTGTGCGGGTTGACCACCAAGGAATCCACATCGCGGGCCGAGCCCAGCATCCAGCGGCACTCGGGAAGCAGCAGCGCCGTTCCCGCGTAGGCCGCATCGACGTGCAGCCAGACATCCTGCGCGCGGCAGACCTCCCCGATGGCGTCGATCGGATCGATCGCCGTCGAACTCGTGGTGCCGAGTGCCGCGATGACGCAAAGCGGCGTCACGCCCTCGGCCCGGTCGGCCTCGATTCGGGCCGCGAGCTCCCGCGGCTGCATGGCGAATTCGTCGTCGACCGGTATCTTGCGCAGGGAAGCCGAACCGAAGCCCGCGATACGAACGTCCTTCTCGATCGATGAATGCGCCTCGGTCGAGCAGTACACGGCGAAGCGCTGACCCGAAAACCCGCGTTCGTTGATGCCGAAATCGGTCACGCGTTCACGCGCGCTGAGCAGCGCGCACAGCGTCGCCGTGGAGGCCGTGTCCTGGATCACGCCCTCGAATTCCGCGGGCAAGCCCAGCCAGTCGCGAAGCCAGTTCATCACCCGGCCCTCGAGCTCGGCGGCCGCGGGCGAGGTCTCCCAGCTCATGCACTGCGCCCCGAGCGTGGCGGTGAGCATTTCGGCGAGCAGCGACGGGTAGGAGCTGTTGGCGGGGAAATAGGCCATGAACATCGGATGCTGCCAGTGCGTCATGCCCGGCAATATGATGCCGCGGAAATCGGCGAGGATCGCCTCCATCCCCTCCCCGGCCTCGGGACCGCTTTCCGGCAGCTTGCCGGCGATTTCGCCCGGGGCCACCCGGGCCTTTACCGGCCGCTCCTCGATGGACTCGATATAGTCCGCCATCCAGTCGACCAGCTCGTGGGCGTGGCGACGAAATGCCTCGCTGTCCATGCTTCGGTGATTCCGCTCGGAGATGTGCTGATGAGCCCCTAGGATGCCACAGCGCGCCGCCACCAGGGACGGTTCGCCAGGCGGGTCTGGCCGGTCCGCAGGTAATGGACGACATCCGGATCCACGGCCACGGCCCAGATCAGTTCCGCCGAATGCGGCGTGCCGCAGAAGAGGATGCGGTCGCCGATGGCCAGGGGCTCGTCCTCGTCCGGCAGCGTGATCACCTCTTCGTCCCGGGTGATCATCAGGACCAGGGCTTCCATCTTCTCTTCGCGGTTTCTCGGGTCGAGCGTCAGCATGCCGGCGGTGAAGGTCCGGCCCGCATCGATCGCCTCGGCCAGCGGGGGCGTTCGCTTCTCGCTGATCCGGCTGCTCCAGAACTGCAGGCGCTCGTCGCCGATACGGTCCCGGATCCGTTCCAGGCAGCGGCGGTTCCAGTCTTCGTCGTACTCCAGCGCCTGGTCCACGAATGCCGGGACGGTCGGCGCCTCGAGTACGGGGCGGACTGCCGAAGCGACGGTACCGCTGACCGAACAGGTCAGGTGCGTGCCCGCTTCATCGAACAGCTGTCGGTTGTGCCGATGGTTCTCGCGGGCGATCACCAGCAGGTCGGGATTGATCATCAGGGCCGTCATGATGGTCGAGAGATTCTCCGCGTCGCTGGCGTGGGCCGCGACGATTCCGGTCGCTGCCGAAACACCGGCCTTCTCGAGGATGGTGCCTTCCGAGCTGGGTCCGAAGACGCTTCCGGAGGGCCAGTCCCCTTCGTCGCCCTCCTCGGCGATGATCCTGGTGTCCACCCCTTCGCGGTGGAGGCGCTCGGCCAGGAGGCGGCCGAAATCGTCCTGGCCGCAAACCAGCCACGTGCCGTCCAGGCGCACGTCCGACTCCCATTTCTGCCTCGCACCCGCTTCCGAGAGCCGTTCGTAAAGCTGGTAGGCATGCGGGCGAGTCACGGCCAGAGAAACCCGGCGAGCGAATTCCTTGGCCGGCCTGATCACGAACCCGGTATCGAACGAAGCCATGTTGCTGGCAGTCGCCCGGGAGTCCGCTCGAGCGGCCACGAGCACCTTCTGGTTGAGCAGCCGCCCGGCAATCGCGATCTTCAGGTTGGTCTCGTCGCTGTCCGTAAGGCCGAGCAGGCCGGCGCACCAGCGGTTCTGCAGTCCTGCTTTCAGCAGGCTCTCGGGAATCGAGGCGTCGAGCCGGAAACCCGGCACCAGAACCTGGTAGTCCCGCAGCTGCAGATCGCGGATCGCCCTGTCCGAATGATCGACCACGACCACCCTGCGGCCGCTCCGGACGAGATTGTCCACCAGCATCTCCCCGGCGCCACCGTAGCCGCAGACGAGGTAGAAGGGAGATCGGATCGAGCGGATGGTTCGCTGCAGCCGTCGCCGCCCCAGGGCCTCGTGAAAGGCATCGTCGCGAACCAGGCCGACCAGGCTGCCGATGGCGAACAGCCAGGCGAACACCGTCATGTAGATGCAGACCAGCGTCCACATCCGCTGCGCTTCGCTGAACTCCGCGGGGATCTCGCCGAAACCGATCGTACTGCCGGTATAGCTGACGACGTAGAAAGCGTCGAGGAAGTTCATCGTCCAGCGCTCGCCGCTGTCGTCGTAGCCGGGGATCAGGGTGTAGCCGGCGGTCGCGATCGCATAGGCCGAAATCAGCACGACCAGCGGCAAGCGCATGCGCTGGAAGAGCAGTGACAGCGGAGTATTCATACCGGAACTCGGCTCAGCGCCGGAAACGGTTCGTCTCGATCAGTACGACGACCATGGAGACGGTGTTGGCCAGCAAGGCGCCGCCGGAAAGCGACACGATACTGGCCATCACCGAAGGTGTCAGACCGGTGCCGGTGACGTGGACGGCAACCCCCCAGACAATGGCAGCCGCCAGCAACTGAAGGTCGGCCACCAGGCTGGACGCCAGCAACACGGCGCCGATATGCGTGCGCTCGCCGAACTTCATCACCGTCGCAATCAGGCTGACGACGATGGCGGCGAACAGCTCATAGGCATTGTGGTGGTCCGGGTTATCGATCTCGCCGATGAAGAACCCGAAATTCAGGGTCAGCGCCAGCAGGATGAAAAACGCGAAAAGGACCTTTTCAGGATTCATGACGGTCTCCCCGGCCGGTCAGCTTGATCAACCTGCACGTTAGCCCACGCGCCGAGGACCGTCAATTCCGGAACTCTCGACGCTGTAAACCTCCTGAGAGATCACACCTAGTCCTTGCCGCTTCGCCAGATCGACACCAGCAGCCAGACCCCGCCCAGCGCTGCGCCGACAAAGCCCAGGAAGCCGAACAACGGCAGCCCGAAGGCCTGCTTGTCGCCCTGCACGTTCATCACGATGGCCGAACCGATGATGAGCGCGGCGGTGACGATCCCCAGGGTCAGTCGGCTGGCTGCCTGATCGAGCTGGTTGCTGACCTCCTTGAGCGCGCGAATGTCCACGTGCACTTCGATCCGCCCCTTGCTGGCATTGCGCAACAGGCGGCTCAGATCGGCCGGCAGATCACCGAGAAGTCGAAGCGTCTGGGCCACGCTCTTGCGCATGCGCCGGGCGAGGTTGATCGGCGCATAGTGCCTGCGAAGCACTTCCTCGATGATGGGAGCGGCTTCGCCGGCCATGTCGAAGTCGGGGTCGAGGCGTCTTCCCATACCCTCCAGCGTCAGGAATGCCTTGAGCATCAGCACCAGGTCGGCGGGCAGGACGAGCTCGTGCTGGCGCAACACGGCGGTAATGTCGCCGATCATCGCGGACAGGTCGAGCTGCTGGAGCGGAACGCCGTGATAGTGGTCGATGAATTCCTCCACGTCCTCCCGGAGCTTTTCCTCGTCGACCTTGTCGTCTTCGCTCCATTCGATCAGGATGTTGGCCGCGCTTTCGGCGTCACGCGAAACCAGGCCGTGGAGCAGTTCGGCAACTTCGTGACGGCGTTGCTCGGACAGGCGGCCGACCATGCCGAAGTCGAGCAGGCCGATGCGGTTGCCGGGCAGGTAGAGGATATTGCCGGGGTGCGGATCGGCGTGGAAGAATCCCTCCTCGAGAATCATCAGCAGGATCGCCCGCGTCCCGCGCACGGCGATCGCGTGCCGATCGAGACCCGCCTCGTCGAGGGCCTCCAGGTCGCGTCCCGGAATGCCGTCCAGGCAGGACTGCACGTTGAGCCGCTCGCCGCTCCATTCCCAGAAGATCGCCGGTACGACGATGCCGGAATCGGTTTCCAGGGTATCGGCGATGCGTTCGGCGTTGCGGCACTCCGCCACGAAATCCAGTTCGAGCCTGAGGGAACGGGCGAAGTGCCGCACCAGCATCCGGGGCCGGTAGTGACGCAACTCGCTGGCTTCCGACTCCAGGATTTCCGCCAGCCGCCGCAGCAGCCGCAGGTCGGCCTCGATGACGGACCTGATGCCCGGGCGTCGCACCTTGAGGGCAACCGGAGTGCCGTCCTCGAGCCAGGCTCGGTGCACCTGGGCCAGGGAGGCCGCGGCCAGGGGCTCGCGCTCGACGCGATCGAAGGCCTGCTCCGGCGGCATACCGAGATCCTCGGTCAGCTGCGCCTCGATCTTCTCCCACTCGACCGCGGGTGCGTGATCCTGCAGCTTGCCGAATTCGGCCAGCCATTCCGGCCCGAAAAGGTCGACGCGCGTGGCCAGCACCTGTCCCAGCTTGACGAAGGTCGGACCGAGCTCTTCGAGGACACGCCGGACCCGTTCGGGCGGGCGCAGCCGGGCCAGTTCTTCGCCTTCCTTCCAGTGCAGCACCTTCCCGGCGCGCTGCAGGGCGCCGGCCATCCCGATCCGCTGCACGATGTCGCCGAAACCGTAGCGGATCAGGACCGACGCGATGTCTTGCATACGCCCGATATCGCGTGCTGCACTCAGTGCCTGCCAGAGCATCCGGTGCCTCCGTTCGAACTCAGCGCCTAGAGTAGCTCATCATGCCGACACTCGCCGGGCCGGAGGGCATCGCGTCTATCCTGCGCCGACAGGCCGCGGTAGAATCCCGCGCATGCGCTGCCTCGTCCACACCCGCTGTCTTCTCGTCATCGCCTTCGCATTGCTGCTGTTCGGCTGCGCGACCACCCCGCCGGAGCGGCAGGACAACCTGTGCGAGATCTTCGAGCAGGAGCCGGGCTGGTACGACGACGCCTACGAGAGCGAGCGACGCTGGGGCATTCCGATCGCGGTGCAGATGGCCATCGTGCAGCGCGAGTCCTCGTTCAGGGCGCGCGCGAAGCCGGAACGCACGACGCTGCTCGGCTTCATCCCCTGGCGCCGCCCCTCGTCGGCCGTCGGCTACGCCCAGGCCCAGGACCCCGCCTGGAAGGAATACCTGGACATGACGGGACGCTCAGCCTGGCTCACGAGCCGGGCCGACATGAGCGACGCGCTGGATTTCATCGGCTGGTACAACTACACCAGCCACCAGCGCCTGGACATCGACCGCGACGACGCCTACCGGCTCTATCTCGCCTACCACGAAGGCCGGACGGGCTATCGCCGGGGCACCTGGCGCGACAAGCCGAAGGTGCAGCAGACCGCGCGGGAAGTGGCCGACCGGGCCGAACGCTATGCCCGTCAGTTGCCAGCCTGCGAGGACGAGTTCCGCTGCGCGGCCTGGTGGAAGTTCTGGCCCTTCTGCCGCTGAAGCAGGACGACGTAGAGCCAGCCGCCCAGCGCTCCGGGTGCACTCATCAGAATCAGCCCTGTCCAGGTGCGGGCAGCGGCCACCACCGTCACCGGCATCATCGCCTCCATCGCCAATAGCGCGACGGCCGGGGCGGCCAGCCCGGCAAGCACGTGAAGCGGTACCGTCAGCCCCGGCCAGCGCCGACTCAAGGCGCCGGCGACCAGCAGCGCCACCAGCAGACCGGCCGCGACGATAATGGCCCAGAGGGGCGCGAAACCGGCCAGATCCTGCAGCGTCGTCTCCAGGCGTTCGCCGATCCCCACCGGCGTACCCAGCTCGACGATCCGGGCGATATTGAGCTGGGTCTGGACGACGCTTCCCAGCCCGGCCGTAACGATCACCGCCGCCAGCCAGGCGATCAACCACCTCAGAACCTTCATCCGGCACGCTCCACGCTAATGGACCCACAGATTACCAGCCCAGGGACCGGAGTCTGCTATCTTTGCCGCCATCCCGTAGCGCCTGGAGGAACCCATGAGCCGCATCGTGATCGTCTGCTATCTGTTCGTGCTGGCTACCGGCGCCATGGCGACACCGGTCGTCGAAACCTTCGTGGACGGGCTCGAACACCCCTGGTCCATGGTCTTCCTGCCGGACGGTCGGGCGCTGGTCACGGAACGGCCGGGAAGGCTGCGCATCGTGACGCCGGAAGGTCGCCTGGTGGACGACCCCGTCGCCGGAACACCCGCGGTTTACGCCAACAGCCAGGGCGGCCTGATGGGCCTGGCCCTGCATCCGGACTACACCGAAAACGGCTGGATCTATCTCACTCTGGCCCACGGCACACCGCGGGCGAATGCGACTCGCGTCGTTCGGGGCCGGCTGGTCGCGGGGCGTTGGACGGACAACGAGGTCCTGTTCACGGCCACGCCCTGGAAGGACACCCCGGTCCACTACGGCGGCCGCATGACCTTTCTCCCTGACGGCACCCTGCTGGTGAGCGTCGGCGACGGCTTCGACTTCCGCGAGCACGCGCAGCGGCTCGACAGCCACCTCGGCAAGATCGTCCGCATCGAAGCCGACGGCGACGTGCCCGCCGACAACCCCTTCGTGCACCGCGAGGGCGCCCTGCCCGAGATCTACTCCTGGGGCCACCGAAACCCCCAGGGCCTGGTGGTCGAACCCGGCAGCGGTCGAATCTGGTCCCACGAGCACGGCCCGCGCGGCGGCGATGAACTCAACCTGATCGAGGCCGGCGCCAACTACGGCTGGCCGGTCGTCACCCGGGGCGTCGACTACTCCGGCGCGAGGATATCCCCTTACGAGAGCCGCCCGGAAATGGTCGGACCCCGGCTGGGGTGGACCCCGTCGATCGCACCGGCCGGCATGAGCCGCTACCAGGGCGCCATGTTCCCGGACTGGCAGGGCGACCTGCTCGTCGCCAGCCTGGTCGAGAAGACCATCCGGCGGGTACGACTCGACCGCGATCGCATCGTCTCGGACGAGCCTCTCGGCCTGAACCTGAACCGCCGCCTGCGCGACGTGCGCGTGGGTCCGGACGGGGCTGTTTACGTGCTCATCGATGAGAAGGAAGGTGAGATACTTCGGGTAACGC
>JAAAPE010000129.1 GCA_009908385.1 Gammaproteobacteria bacterium | reverse complement strand
TCCCCAAAGCCACGGAAAGAGAAAGGCCCGGCGCTCTGCCATCCGGCAAGAAGGTCCCGGATCTCCGCTGCGCTCCGTCCGGGACTACAGTGCCGGGTGCCGGGTGCCGAAAGCGCCATAGGACCCGCGGCGCAGCCGCCCACCAGGGTTCAGCGGATGCCGAACCAAAACACCAAAAAACGAACCGGCCCCTTGCCGCCACGCCAACGCCGAAATGCTAATCTCTCGATCATGCCAGCCTCCATCCGCATTCCCGAAATGCGCCCCTCCGACCCGGTCGACGTGCCGGCAGGGGATATCGGGCGCCTGGCCGAGTTCATTCATTCGAACGAGCGCCTGCTCGTGCTCACCGGCGCCGGGATTTCCACCCATTCCGGAATTCCGGCCTATCGCGACCACACGGGACAGTGGCTCCAACGCCGGCCCATCCTCTACCAGGATTTCCTGCGCTGTGCCGATACGCGCAGGCGGTACTGGGCGCGCAGTTATTTCGGCTGGCCCGTCATGGCGCAAGCGGCCGTGAACCCCGCCCACGAGGCCCTTTGCCAACTGGAGCGGGCCGGCAGCCTACTGGGCGTGGTGACGCAGAACGTCGACGGCTTGCACCGTCGGGCGGGCCAGCGGAACCTGGTCGAGCTGCACGGCCGGCTCGATCGCGTCTTCTGCCTCGACTGCGGCACGGTCGGCTGCCGCGCCGAACTGCAGGATCGGCTGGTCGAGCTCAATCGGGGCTGGACCGCCGAGGTGCGCGGCATCAACGCCGACGGCGATGCCCGGCTGGACGATCAGGACTGGCCGGGATTCCGCGTGGTCGATTGCCCGTCCTGCGGCGGCACCCTGAAACCGCAGGTCGTGTTCTTCGGCGAGTCGGTGCCTCCGGCGACGCGCAGCGCGGTCTCGGACGCGCTTGCGCAGGCCTCGGCGGTGCTCGTGGTGGGCAGTTCGCTGGTGGTCGGTTCGGCCTATCGGCTGGTGCGTGACGCGCACGATCTCGGGCTGCCGGTGGCCGCAGTCAACCGCGGCCGCACTCGCGCCGACGAGCTGCTCGAGTTCAAACTCGATGGGGGCTGTGAAGTGGCGCTCGGCGCGGCCGTGGCCCTGCTGGAGCCCTCACACCGTTGACCGACATGATCAGGCGACCGCCGCCAGGTCCGGTGCGACGCCGGCGGCGAGCGCGTCGAAGTAGTCGCGCGTGAGCGCCAGCTGCTCGCCGGCCGATTCGGCCCGGTTGACGATCTGCCGGAAACCGGCGTTTTCCGTGCGATCCTTGGCGTACCAGCCCAGGTGCTTGCGCGCGATGCGCACGCCCCGGTGCTCGCCGTAGAAGGCGTAGAGCGATTCCAGGTGAGCCAGCAGGATGTCGCGCACTGCCTCGACCGGCTTGTCCGGCAGATGCTCGCCGGTGTCCAGGAAGTGGGCGATCTCGCCGAAGATCCAGGGCCGCCCCTGGGCGGCGCGGCCGATCAGCAGGCCGGCGGCGCCGGTCGCATCGAGCACCCGCCGGGCCTTTTCGGGTGAATCGATGTCGCCGTTGG
This sequence comes from Gammaproteobacteria bacterium, assembly GCA_009908385.1. Classification (GTDB taxonomy): domain Bacteria; phylum Pseudomonadota; class Gammaproteobacteria; order Xanthomonadales; family Wenzhouxiangellaceae; genus Wenzhouxiangella. The sequence continues at coordinate 11,270 of JAAAPE010000129.1, read as the reverse complement.
CCCAGACCGGGATGCGGCGCTCGGCGACGATCTCAGCGATGGTGTCGTATTCCGCCCGTCCCTGGTATTTCTGGTCGCGGGTGCGTCCGTGGACGGCCAGCGCCGCGATGCCCGATTCCTCCGCGATGCGCGCGATCGTGGGGCCGTTGCGGTGCTCGGCGTCCCAGCCGGTGCGTGTCTTGAGCGTGACCGGCACGTCGACGGCGGCGACGACCGCCTCGAGGATTCTCGCCACAAGCCCTTCGTCGCGCATCAGCGCCGAACCGGCCCAGGCCTTGCAGACCTTCTTGGCCGGGCAGCCCATGTTGATGTCGATGATCTCGGCCCCGTGGTCGACGTTGTAGCGTGCGGCCTCGGCCAAGCGTTCCGGCACGGTGCCGGCGATCTGGACGCTCACCGGCCCCGGTTCACCGGCATGGTCCATGCGCTCGCGGGACTTTCGCGTGTGCCACAGGGACGGATCGGAGGTGGTCATCTCCGAGGTCGCCAGGCCGGCGCCCAGCCGTCGGCACAATAGCCGGAACGGCTTGTCCGTCACGCCGGCCATCGGCGCGAGGCCGAGCTCGGGCGTGATGCGACGACCGCCGATCTGAAGACCGAGGCCTCTCATCGACTTGGCGCGATCGACAGACATGCTTCATTGTAGGATGGTCAATAGATTCATTTCACTTACCCGGTCGTGCCCGGGACCGCCAGATCATGACGCCGGAACAGGACAGACGCCGCTTCCATCGATTTCCGTTCCACGCCGACTGCCAGCTGGAGGCCGACGACGGATCAGTTCATGCATGCGAACTGCTCGACATGTCGATCAACGGGGCGCTGCTCGAGCTCGATCGCGCCGCGGATTTCGACTCGGCGCGTTCCGGCGACCTCCAGCTCACGCTCCGCGGCCAGGACGATGCCCGTCGCGAGGATATCGTGCTGGGCGTCCAGGCGCTGCGCATCGAGGATCGCCGCATCGCCTGCCGTTTCGTGACGGTCGACCCGGGCAGTTTCGAGCGCCTCAGGGACCTTGTGGCGGAAAATCTCGGCGACCTCTCGATGCTCGATCGCGAGCTGACCCAGCTTGATTACTGGCCCGGCTTGTCGATCGCGCCGGGCGCCGCCTGAGCCTCGCCGGGCAGAAGCCAGTCGGCCATGACCTGCTCGAGCGGTTCCAGTCCCTGGCCGGTGACGGCCGAGAAGAGCTGCACGCCTACGTTCGCGTCGACCGCCTTGCGCACCTGCATCATCGCTTCGTTCTGTTTGCCGCGCCCGAGCTTGTCGGCCTTGGTCAGCACCAGGTGCAGGGGCAGGCCCCGGTCGGCGGCCCAGTTGGCCAGGTCGACGTCGCCGGGCTTGAGCGGGTGGCGCACGTCCATGACGATCAGCAGCCCCGCCAGCGCCCGGCGCCTCTCCAGATAGCCCTGGATCAGTCCCTTCCAGTGGCGCTTGAGGTCGCCGCCGACGCGCGCGAATCCGTAGCCGGGCAGGTCGACGAGGTGGCGGGTTTCGTCGAGTCGGAAGAAGACCAGCTGGCGGGTCCGCCCCGGCGTGCGGCTGGTCCGGGCCAGCGATTTCTGGCCGCAGAGCCGGTTGATCAGGCTGGACTTGCCGGCGTTCGAACGGCCGGCGATCGCCACTTCGGCGCCGACGTCGGGCGGCAACTGTGATCGGTTGTGCACGCTGATCAGGTATTGTGCCCGCCTGAGCAGCGACTGGACGGATTCCATGGGGATTGTGCTGGCACGGCAGAAGCTGAGAAGCGATAATATCAGGTTGAGACTTCCACTCAGGAGTAGTATCCAAATGGCTCGATTCTTGGTGATCCTGCTGGCGTCGGCGCCGCTTCTGGCCCAGGCCCAGTTGGTCGGCGATCCGGAAGCCGGTCAGGAGAAGGCAGCCGTGTGCGCTTCCTGCCACGGCATGGACGGCAATTCGCAGGTGACGATGTGGCCCAAGCTGGCCGGCCAGCACGAGGACTACGCGACGCGCCAGTCGATCCTGATTCGCGAGCAGAAGCGCAACGCGCCCGCGATGTACCCGATCGTGGCCGACATGCCCGACCAGGATCTCGCCGACATCGCCGCCTATTACGAACAGCAGACGCTCGAGCCCGGCGTGGCCGACGAAGCCCTGGTCGATCTGGGCGAGGCCGTCTACAACGTGGGCAATGCCGAGACCGACGTTCCGGCATGCTCGGCCTGCCACGGCCCGTCCGGCGCCGGCATTCCGGGCGCGCACTATCCGCGCCTGGCCGGCCAGCACGCCGACTACACGGCACAGCGGCTCCGGCAATACCGCGACGGCGTCAACAACGGGGAAGACGATCCCTACAGCAATATCATGGTGGCCGTGGCGGGCAATCTCAGCGACGAGGAAATCGAGGCGCTGAGCAGCTACATCGAAGGCCTGCACATGGAGCGCTGGTAAGCTGGCGTTCAGGTTCGTCCGGAACTCCACCCCGGGGTGCCGGTCTGAGCCGTTCAATGACTGATCAATCTGCGGAGACCGCAATGCGCAAACTCTCGAACCTGCTCGTGGTGGCGATTCTGTTGGCCAGCACATCGCTTCATGCCCAGAACTTCCAGGAAGGCCGTCACTACCAGGCCATCGGCAACCCGGTGGCGACGCCCGACGACCAGGTCGTGGTCATCGACGGGTTCGGCTACCCGTGCCCGGCCTGCCGCCGTTTCTTGCCCTACATGGACAGCTGGAAGGCCGACCTGCCCGACTACGTGGAAGTCAAGCACATGCCGGTGTCGCTGCAGCCGGGCTGGGAATTGTTCGCTCGGGGTTACTACACCGCCGAAGTGATGGGGATCGCCGAGGAAACCCACGAGGCAATGTTCAAGGCCCTGCACGACGAGCGCCGGCAGTTTCGCACTTTCGAGGACATCGCGGCCTTCTACGCCGACCACGGTGTCGAGGTCGACAGCTTCATCAACACCTCCCAGTCCTTCGCCGTCGATGCGCGCATGCGACAGAATCGCAACGACGTGCGAGGCTTCGGTATTCGCGGTACGCCTTCGGTCATCGTCCAGGGCAAGTGGCGCGTGAGCCCGAACGGGTTCGGCAGCTACGAGGAAATGCTCGCGGTGGTCGACCACCTGGTCACGCGTGAAGCCGAGGCCCTGGGGCTCGGGGAAGCATCCGGGGAGGACGCCTCGAGCGCCGAGGGCGAGGAGAGCGTCGAGGGCGAGCAGGCGCAAGACGACAGCTGAACGTCGTGGGCGGCCGGAGCCGGCAGCTCAAGCTGCTGAGCTACAACATCCAGGCCGGAACGTCGACCGGTCGCTACCGCGAGTACGTCACGCGCAGCTGGCGGCAGGTGCTCCCCAACAACCAGCGCGTTGCCAACCTGGACGCCATCGCGGAACTGGTGCGCGACTACGACATCGTCGCGCTGCAGGAAGTCGATTGCGGCAGTCTGCGATCAGGCTTTCTCAACCAGGCCAAGTACCTCGCCACGCACGCCCAGTTCCCCTGGTGGAGCCACCAGGGGAACCGCAAGGTGGGCATCGTGGCCCACGCCGGCAACGGCCTGTTGAGCCGGATCGAGCCGAGCGAGATCGACGAGCATCGCCTGCCCGGCGCGATTCCGGGGCGCGGGGCGATGGTCGCGCGTTTCGGCGAGGGTGACGCCGCGCTCTGGCTGGTCGTCCTGCATCTCGCGCTCGGGCGGCGCGCGCGCACCCAGCAGCTCGACTATGTCGCTTCCCTGGTGCGGGCCTACCCCAACGTGGTCGTGATGGGCGACTTCAACAGCGGTCCGGGCTCCAGGGAAGTGCGCGGGTTCTGCGACAAGGCGGGCCTGGTCCGGCCCGGCGAGCCGGTGCTGACCTTTCCGTCCTGGCAGCCGCAGCGCGCGATCGACCACATCCTCGTCTCGCCCAACATGCGCATCAGCGAGCTGCGCGCCCTGCCGGTGACCTTTTCGGACCACCAGCCCCTGTCGATGCTGCTCGACCTCGACGACGGCGTGACCTTACCAGGCCATGCGGAGCGCGACGAGAATCAGCACGACGCCGAAGAGTCGTCGTAGGATCCCGGCCGGCAGTCGATGGGCCAGCGCCACGCCCGCCGGCGCGGCGAGCAGGCCGCCCAGCCCGATCAGCAGCATGCCCGGCAGCCAGACATGGCCGATGCTGCCGTAAGGCGCCGTTCCCTGCGGGCCGATGAGGGCGAAGGTGAGCGCCCCGGCGGCCGCGATCGGCCAGCCGCAGGCCGACGCATTGGCCACTGCCCGGACGATCGGGTAGCCGTTGCGCGTGAGGTAGGGCACGTTGAAAGTGCCGCCACCGATGCCCACCAGGGCGGAGGCCGCTCCGATCAGTGGACCGGCCAGCCACCACAGCCTGGGGCGCGGCGTGCGATCGGCCGGTTCCGGCGCCGGGGCGAGGATCATCCGAATGCCGATCAGACCGGCGATGACGGCGAAGACGCGGGCCAGGTCCTGCCCCGGAATCGTGGTGGCCAGCGCTGCGCCTATCGCGGCACCGGCGGCCACACCGCCGCCGAGGCGCGCCACGGTCGGCCAGTCGACGGCGCCGCGGCGGAAATGGAACCAGACGGCGCTCGCGGCAGTCATCAACATGGTGGCCAGTGACGTGGCGACCGCGACCGGCACGGCCACGTCCTCACTCACTTGCTGCCAGGTCAGCAGGGCGCTGAGCGCGGGTACGATGACCAGCCCGCCGCCGATGCCCAGCAGGCCGGCCAGCAGGCCGGCCGCCAGGCCGACGAGCAGGAGAAGAAAGCCGGTGAACAGCACTTGTCAGGCACAATGGCGTGATTGCACGTTGACGGGCATGTTGGAGCGTTGAAGGGATGAAAGCAAGCGTCTGGAAGTGGCTGCTGATCGCGCTGGTCGCGGCAGCGGCGCCGGCGGCAGCGGCCGACCGCGAGCGCGACAGGGCGGTCTTCGTCGATGGCTGGCAGGCGGCCGCCCGGGGCGACCAGGCCGACGTCTTGCAGGCGATCCAGCAGCTGCCGGACTACCCCCTGACGCCCTACCTGCAGTTCGAGCTGTTCAGGCAGCGGATCGACCAGGTGCCGGCGCCCGTCATGACCCAGTTCCTGGCCCGCTATCGCGACTGGTCCTTTTTCGACTCGATCCAAAGGGCGTGGCTGCGCAGCCTCGGCGAACGGGGCGAGTTCGACCTCCTGCTCGCGCACGGACGCCAGCACGGCGACACGCGCGTGCGCTGCCACGTGGCCCGCGCGCTGATCGAGCGCGGCGAGACGGATGACCTCGAATCGGCGGTCCGCGAGCTGTGGCTGAGCGGCCGCTCCCGGCCGGACGCCTGCAACGAGGCGTTCGCCTGGTGGCGCCGCCAGGGCAACCCGGACGCGGACACCGCCTGGCATCGATTCCGCCTGGCCGTCGAGGCCGGCGAGCGGCGCCTGGCCGGCTACCTCAAGCGATACCTGCCCGCCGACGAGCGGTCCTGGGCCGACCGCTGGCTGAGCATGAGCCTGAGGCCGCACGTGGCGCTGCGCGAGGCGCGACAGTGGCGTGACATCGAGCAGGCCCGGTCGATCGTTCGCTGGGGGCTCGAGCGCCGTGCCCGCAGCGAGTGGGAGTCGGCCCTGGACTCGTGGCGCATCCTGTCGCGGAACTTCCGCTGGAGCGAGGCCGAACGCGCCTCGATCGAGCGAGAGATCGCCCTGTTTCGGGCCGTCGACCTCGATGCAGGCGCCGTCGACGCCATCGATACGTTGCCGGCCGACGCGCGAGACGACCAGATCTTGGCGTGGCGGGCCCGCGCGGCCATGGCGGGCGGCGACTGGCAGGCGGTGCTCGAAAGCATCGAGGCGATGTCGATCGGGCAGCAGGCGGAGTCGCGCTGGCGCTACTGGCGCGGCCGGGCACTGGGACAACTCCGGCGACCCGATGCGCTGCTCGCCTTCGCCTCGCTCAGTGCCGAAGCCGATTACCATGGTTTTCTTTCCGCCCACCGGCTCGGACAGCCGCTGAGCCTGTGCGAAGAGACGCTCCAGGCCGACTCCGACCTGCAGCGGCGTCTGCTGCGTAACGCCGAGTTCGAGCGGGTGTTCGAGTTGTTTCACGTCGGGCTCGACTGGCATGCAAGACGAACCTGGCGGCACGTCTCCCGGCGCATGATCGATGCCGAACGGGAACAGGCGGCCCTGATCGCGGCCGGCCAGGGCTGGCATCATTTCGCCATCACGGCGCTCAACGAGGCCGGGCTCCGCCAGGCGTACCCCTGGCGATTCCCCATGGCGGCCAAGGGAACGGTGATGGCCGAGGCGCGGCGCTACGGGGTGGATCCCGCGCTCGCTTACGGCCTCATGCGGGCCGAATCCGCCATGCAGCCGGACGCACGTTCGCCGGCCGGCGCGCTCGGCCTGCTGCAGCTCATGCCCGCCACCGCGAGCGCCGTGGCGAGCCGCAACGGGCTGGCCTACCGCGGCGCCGAATCGCTGACCGACCCGGCCGTCAACGTGCCGCTGGGCATCGCCCACCTGGCCGAGCTCTACCGGGATTTCGGGGGCAACTGGATCCGCGTCGCGGCCGCCTACAACGCGGGCGCCAACGCGGTGCGCCGATGGCTCGACGAACGGCCGGACACCGCCCCGGACGTCTGGATCGAAACCATGCCGTACTACGAAACACGCGACTACGTGCCGCGGGTGCTGGCCTTTGCCACGATCTACGAGTGGCAGCTCGAGCGCCGGCCGGAATTGCTCACCGGACAGGTCTTTCCCGAGGGCGGCGTGGCGGCCGGCTTCGCCTGCCCGCCTTGACCGGCGGGGCAGTAGAATGAGGATGGATCGACGGTTGGAGAAGCGATGAAAGTTCTGATTCTCGGCGGCTCGGGCTTCGTCGGGTCGCACCTGACCCGCCGCCTGGGACGGGAAGGCCACGAGGTGACGGTGGCGACGCGCTATGCGCCCGGCTGCAAGCATCTGTGGGTCGTGCCGCAGGCCACGATCCGCCAGTTCGACCCGTTCGATGCCGAGCGGCTCGTCGAGGAGCTGCGGGGTCACGACGTCGCGATCAATCTCGTCGGCATTCTCAACGAGCGCGGTTTCGGCGGCGCCGGCTTCCGCCGCGTGCACGTCGACCTCGTCGAGCGGATCATCGAGGGATGCGACGAGGCGGGCGTGCCCCGCCTGATCCAGATGAGCGGACTCAACGCCGGCCGGGGCGAAAGCCACTACCTGCGGACCCGGGGCGAAGGCGAGGCGGCGGTTCGCGCCGCCGACCGCGACGGCCGGGTGTCGGGCACGATCCTGCAGGCCTCGACGATCTTCGGGGAGGATGACAGCTTTCTCAACCGTTTCGCGAGCCTGCTCAGGATCAGCCCCGTCCTGCCGCTGGCGCGACCGCAGGCGAAGTTCGCGCCGGTGTTCATCGACGACGTGGTCGAGGCCTTCATGCGCGTGCTCGCCGACGACGAGACCGCCGGGCGGACCTACGAGCTGTGTGGTTCCGAGCAGTGGACCCTCGCCGGGCTCGTGCGCTGGCTGCGCGACCAGCTCGACCTCAGGCGCGCAGTGATCGGCCTGCCGGACGTGCTCGGACGCCTGCAGGGCGCGGCATTCGACTTCGTGCCGGGCAAGCCCTTCTCCAGCGACAACTACAAGTCCCTCAAGATCGACAGCGTGTGCCGGAACGACGGCTTCGCGGAACTCGGCATTCGGCCCTGGGGCCTGGCCGAGCGCGCGCCGGCGTGGTTGCAGCCCGTCGACAAGCAGGCGCGCTACCAGAAGTTCCGGCGTCAGGCCCGGCGTGAGCGGAACTGACTCCGACCGCGACCCGACCGCGGGCCTGAACGTTTTCCGCGTCGGCGGCGTCGTTCGCGACCGCCTGCTCCAACGCCCCGCCTCCGATGCCGACTACGTGGTCGTCGGCGCCACGCCCGAGGCGATGCGCGAGCGCGGCTTCCGGCCGGTCGGTCGGGATTTTCCCGTCTTCCTTCATCCGGAAACCGGCGAGGAGTACGCGCTGGCGCGCACCGAGCGCAAGGCCGGTCGTGGTTACCACGGATTCGTCTTTCACACCGGCCCCGAGGTCAGCCTCGAAGACGACCTCGAGCGGCGCGATTTGACCATCAACGCGATGGCCGAGGATGCCGACGGCGGCATCGTCGACCCCTTCGGCGGCCGTCGGGATCTGGAAGATCGCGTGCTCCGCCACGTCTCCCCGGCCTTCCGCGAGGATCCTGTGCGCATCCTGCGCCTGGCGCGCTTCCAGGCCCGCTTTCCCGACTTCAGCGTGGCCGACGAGACGCGTTCGCTCTGCCGCGAGATGGTGGCGGACGGCGAGGTCGACCACCTGGTGCCAGAGCGCGTGTGGCAGGAGCTCTCTTCGGCCCTGATGGAAGCGCAGCCGTCGACGTGCTTCGAATTGCTCCACGACACCGGCGCGCTGGCGGTCATCCTGCCCGAGCTCGATTGCCTGTTCGGCGTGCCGCAGGTGGCCGAGCATCACCCGGAGATCGATGCGGGCGTCCACACGCTGATGGTCGTCGACCAGGCCGCGCGACTGGGCGGCTCGCTGCCGGCGCGCTTCGCCGCCCTAGTCCACGACCTTGGCAAGGGCCTCACCCCGGAAGGGGAGCTGCCCCGGCACGTCGGCCACGAGAAGACCGGGCTGGTGCCGATCCGTACTGTTTGCGAGCGCCTTCGGGTGAGCGTTGAGTGCCGGGACATGGCCCTGCTGGTCGGCGAGCATCACCTCGTCGTCCATCGTGCGCTCGAACTGAGGCCCTCGACCGTGGTGCGGCTGCTCGAGCGCCTCGACGCGTTCCGGCGGCCCGAGCGCCTCGAGCCCTTCCTGCTGGCCTGCGAGGCCGACCGGCGCGGGCGGACCGGGCGCGAAGACGAATCCTATCCGCAGGCCGATTTCCTGCGCCGCGCTCACCGGGCCGCCGGGGCCGTGCAGGCCCGCGGCTTCGTCGATCAGGGGCTTCGCGGTCCGGCCATCGCCGAGGCCGTTCGCGCCGAGCGCGTGAAGCGCGTCACGGATCTCGAATAAAAGCCGTTTTTCGCGGGCACCTTTCGTCTTCACTGTTGTCAATTCCGTCACCGTGAATGGCGGACACTCCGCCGTCCCTTGATCGCTACGGCCTGGAGAGATCACCTTGCCCCTTACCCGACTCGGATTGAGTAACCCGGTTGCCGTCGCCGTGGGCTGCATCCTGCTGGTTATATTCGGGCTGCTCAGCCTGTCGCGCCTGCCGGTGCAGATGACGCCCAACATCGACCGGCCGACGATCTCGATTTCCACCGGCTGGCGCGCGGCCGCGCCCTCGGAAGTCGAGTCGGAGATCATCGAGCCGCAGGAGAATCAGCTCCGCGACGTGCCGGGGCTGCAGCGCATGACGGCGACGGCGAGCCAGGGCCGCGGCTCGATCAACCTCGAGTTCGACGTCGGTGCCGATCTCAACCGCGCGCTGATCGAGGTGATCAACCGTCTCAATCAGGTGCCGCGCTACCCGGCCGACGTCACCGAGCCGACCGTGCGCGTGGGTTCCGACCAGTTCGGCGAGACCATCGCCTGGTTCGCCATCCGGCCGATGCCGGAGAACAACCGGCCGATCATCGAGTACCAGGATTTCATCGACGAGGTCGTCAAGGAACGGCTCGAGCGCATTTCGGGCGTGTCCTCGGCCAATCCGCGCGGTGGACGACCCTTCGAGGTGCGCATCACCTTCGACCCCTACCAGGCCGCGGCGATCGGCGTGGACCTCACGCGCATCGGGCAGCGACTGGGCCAGAACAACGACGTCTCCGGCGGCTTCCAGGAAGTCGGTCGGCGCCAGTACACGCTGCGCTTTGCCGGCCAGTACGAAATCGCCGACCTGGAAAACCTCGTGCTCGAGTGGCGCGAGGGTCGGCCGGTCTACCTGCGCGACGTCGCGCGGGTCGAACGCGTGATGCGCGACTCCTCGGGGGTGATGACCCAGAACGGGGGGCCATCGATCGCGATGAACGTGGTCGCCGAACCGGGCGTGAACATCCTCGACGTCATGGCCGAGATCCAGGCCACGATCGACGAGCTCAGGCGCAGCCACCTGACGCCGGCTGGCCTGGATATCGAGCAGGTCAGCGACGACACGGTCTATATCCGCCAGTCGGTGAGCATGGTGGCCACCAATCTGATCGTGGGCATGAGCTTGGCGGTGCTGGTGCTCTGGTGGTTCTTCCGCAAGCTGCGCGCCACGCTGATGGTCGCGCTGGCCATTCCGCTGTGCCTGTGCTTCGCTTTCATCGTGCTAGACGGGGTGGGGCGCACGCTCAACGTCATTTCGCTCGCCGGCCTGGCCTTCGCCACCGGCATGGTGCTCGATGCCGCCATCGTGGTGCTCGAGAACATCGTTCGCCAGCGCGAGCAGGGCCGCGCGCCGCTGGAGGCGGCCGACCGCGGCACCGGTCAGGTCTGGGGTGCGCTGCTGGCTTCGACGGCTACTACCGTAGCCATTTTCCTGCCCGTGATGTTCCTCCAGGACGAAGCCGGGCAGCTGTTCGCCGACTTGGCGGTCGTCATTTCAGCCGCCATCGTCTGCTCCCTGCTGGTGGCCATCGTCGTGCTGCCCACCGCCAGCTATCGGCTGCTGGGCGAGGCGCAGCTCGAGGATCGCCACGGCCACTGGTGGCAACAGGCCAGCGATTTCATCATGAAGCTGACCGACACGCCCCGCCGTCGCTGGGGCTGGATCGCCGGCCTGACCATCGTGCCGATCCTGGTCGGCGCCCTATTGATCCCGCCGGCTGACTATCTGCCTGAAGGCAAGCGCAACTTCATTTTTGCTTTTCTGGATACACCTCCCGGCATGGGGCCGGATACCGCCGAGGAAGAGCTGATCAAGCCGATCAATGAGCGCCTGATTGCCTATATCAATGGAGAAAAAGAGCCTGTCATCGCCAATACGTTTCTCGGCTTCTTCGGCACTCGCGGTTTCATGGGGGTTCGGGCCGCCGAAGATGACGATGTCGACGAATTGCTGGCGATCGTCAACAATGAGATTCTGACCGGCTTTCCTGATACGCGCGGTGGCGCTAACCGTTCCCCGATCTTCGGCGGCCGCGGCAGCCGGCAGATCGACATCGACCTGCAGGCCGCCGACGTCGAGGAACTGCTCGGCGCTGGCCAGACCGCCTTCGGGCTGATCCAGGAGAAGATGCCCGGCGCCACCATCCGCCCCCAGCCGGGGCTCGAGCTGGCCGAACCGGAACTGAGACTCCGGCCCGACGACCGGCGCATCGCCGAGCTGGGCTGGACCCGCGGCGACGTCGCCACGCTGGTGCGCGCCTTC
>JAAAPE010000104.1 GCA_009908385.1 Gammaproteobacteria bacterium | reverse complement strand
ACCCGCGAACACGTGCCGGTGCTCGCCATCGGGAACGGATTGCCGGCCGGCGACATCGGGGCGCGCGCGACCTTCGCCGACATTGGCCAGACCCTGGCCGTATTCTTCGGGCTCGAGCCCCTGCCCGAGGGCGAGAGCTTCCTGCGCCGGCGCGAACGACGTACGGGAGCGGCGTAATGGACGCGATCGATCGATCTGTACTGGACTTGCTTCTGATTCTGAGGCAGCGCGCCTACGCGCCCTATTCCGACCATCCCGTGGCGGTCGTCGTCGAAACCGACTCCGGGGCCCGCTACGGCGGCACCAACGTCGAGGTGGCGCACTTCAAGAGCGTTTGCGCCGAGGCCTCGGCGCTTTCGGCCATGATCGCGGCCGGCGCGCGCTCGGTGCGGCGCGTCTACGTCCTGGGGCCCACGGAAAGCCCCTGCCCGCCCTGCGGGGACTGCCGGCAGCGGCTGCGCGAGTTCGGCGACGACGACACGGAGATCCTCGCGGTCGACGACGACGGCCGGATCACCCTGCGCCGCTCACTCGGGCAACTGCTGCCCGATTCCTTCGGGCCGGAGCACATCCCCGGCTGATTCCATGGCCTGCATAAAAAAGGGCCCCGCGGAGAGCGGGGCCCAAAGTGCTGCAATGGGTCTGTCTGGATGTTGAACCCGGTGCTTACTGACCCAGCGGGGCGTTGCGGTCGAGGCCGACCGTCCAGCCCGTGGTCCAGTCCGCACCCGTCGGGGAAACGGCGCCCGCGTAGTCGACGTTGTCGAAGAAGTCGTCTTGGAACGGCACGGCGCCGATACCGATGGCCGGGGAGCCGGCGTTGAGCATGTAGTTGTTCAGGTTCGGGTTCGCTTCGACGTTGTTCGGGTCGCTGAAGAACCACTCGGCCACGCTGAACAGGTCTTCGGCGTCTTCGCTGAAGGTCTCGGCGCAGCCGCCGACGACGCTGTTGACGATGCTGAGGTTGTCTTCGTTCAGGAAGGTCGACTCGTTGTCGATGTCGAGGCAGAACTCACCGAAGCCGGTGACGATGCTGTTGGCAATCTCGGCGCCGGTACCCTCGCGGAGCAGAATGCCGATGTCGGTATTGCTCTGACCGATGTAGGTCATGTTGGCCAGGATCGGCTTTGCGCGCGGCAGGGAGTCGTTGGCGTCGCCGTTGTTGTCGGCTTCGATGCCCTGGTCGCCGTTGTCGTTGTACTGCTTGGCGATGACGTACTGCACCTTGCCCTGCCAGCCCTGCGTCCAGTCGAGGCTGTCGTCGCCGATGCCGGTCAGAACCAGGTACCTGGCGTTGACCGTGCCGCCGAAGAACTCGACGCCGTCGTCTTCGTTCAGGTGAACCTGGATGTACTCGACGGTGGTGCCATCACCGACGCCCTGGAAGGCGATGCCGTTGAGTTCGTTCTCTTCGCTGAACTGGCGCCCGGCGTTGGAGACGATGACGTAGCGCAGCACGCCGCTGTTGTCGTGCGGGTCGTTGCCGCCGTAGGTGCCGGAGTTGCCTTCGCCCTGTGCGGTACAGGGATCCACGCCTTCGGCGCAGCCGTTGATCGGGGCGCGGCCATTGATGACCACACCGCCCCACTCGGCGCGGGTGAGTGCATCCGGGCCGCGCATGACGATCGGGTTGTTGGCCGTGCCTTCGGCGAAGATCTGGCCGCCCGGGCGAACCACCAAGGTATCGGTATCACCCAGCGTGCCGCCGATGATCTCGGTGTTGGGCTCGATCGTGACCGACGCCCCGTCGTTGATGATGAACTGGCCCTGGATCAGCCAGGTGATCTCGTTGCTCAGCGTGATGTCGGAATCGAATTCGCCGCCGATAACGCAGGTGCCGTCGAGCGGACCGGCCGAGGCGAAGCTCGGGCAGCCGGAGAAGGCTTCCTTGACGACGCACTCCTCGCCCTGGGTGACCGGGATCAGGTTCTGCGTGCCGGAGCCGTCGAGACCGTCGTACTCGAGCGTGAGGCTGCTGCAGCTGTTGAAGGTCAGCGTGCCCGTGCCCCAGGCGTTGGTCGAGGAATCGGCTTCCTGGTATTCGGGGCCGAAGACGCCGCCCTCGAGTTCCAGGAATTCCAGCTCGGCGGTGTCGGTGTTCTGGTCGATGGCGCCCACGGCAAGCAGCCACAGCGGCTGGCCGTCGCGGAAGGTGAACCACTGCGCCAGGACCGCGTTGCCGAACTCCGACTCGGTGGACGGAACGATATCGACGATCAGGCCGCGGCCGCCCTTGCCCTGTTCGGCATAGTTGCCGGTGTATTGTTCGTTGATCACCTCGGCGTTGACGGAGCCGATCAGGATCGATCCGGCCGCAACCGCCATGAGGTTACGCTTGATGTGCTTGAGCATGCTTCTTTCCTCTGCTTTGAGTTCGCAATTTCAGAACGATGAAGATGTTCCATCGTCATCTCGATCAGCGTATTGGCGATCGATTGCAGTCTCGTGACTCGAACATGACCGATTCTTGACAACTGGATGGACGGCCAAGCTTCAGTATTCCCAGGTGACGCCCAGGCTGAATTCCCGTCCGCGCTTGTAGCGCTGGGTGATTTCCTCGCCTTGAAGGACTTCGAATTCGGAATCGAGCAGATTGCCGAACTCGGCCTTGAAATCGAGCAGGTCGAACATGCGCCACTGGAACACCAGGTCGAGATCGGGGGTGGGCTGCTCCTTCTTGTCCGGCGCGCCCAGGACGCCGACTTCGACGATGCGCTCGCCCACCATGTTGAACAGCAGCGTGGCGGAGAAATCGCGCGCTTCGTCGTCGTATCCGATCTGCAGGTTGGCTACATAGGGTGACTGCCCCTGCAGCGGCCGGGATGCGTTGGTCAGGATGCCCAGGTCCTCGATAGAGATCTCGGATTCGATCAAGGAGTAGTTGCCGGCGACGTACAGGCGGTCCCAGACGGGCCCGATGCCCAGGAAGTCGCCGAAGAAGCCCAGGCTCTTTCGCCATTCGAGCTCGACGCCGTAGTTCTCCGCCTCGTCGGCGTTGGCGAAGGTCAGTCGCTGCTCGACGCCGGCCTCGACGGTGACTTCGATCGGGTTGACGATCGACTTGTAGAACAGGCCCACCGAGATCAGTTCGGAGGGCTCGGGATAGTACTCCCAGCGCAGGTCCATGTGCTCGATGTCGGAGGGCACCAGGTTGGCGTTGCCGATGACTTCCCGGTTGAGGACGGGATCGGTAAACGGCGCCGGCGAGAGCTCCTTGAAGTCGGGCCGAACGATCGTCTCGGCATAGCTTGCACGGATCTGCTGGTTTTCCGTCAGGTACCAGGTGGCCGAGTACGCCGGCAGGCGGTCCTCGTTTTCCAGCTCGGCAACCACCGGAGTTGCATCGGGATTGAGCAGCTGGAAAGTGGTCACGTTCTGGTTCCAGTCTTCGAGGCGCATGCCCGCGTTCAGGCGCAGGCGCTCAAAGAACGTTGCATCCAGGTTGGCGTAGCGCGCATCGACTTCGAGCAGGGCCGTGTAATTGTCGGTTTCGCGCGTGGTTTCCTTGAGCACGATGCCGCCCGGCCCGATGAACTCGGAGTTGAAGAATTCCTCCGGGTTTTCCAGGCGCCGCAGGTCGAGCGGAATCCGGTTGATGCCGTCGAACTGGAAGCGGCGGATGCTCGAGTCGCGGGACTTGTCGAGCCGGCGGGCGCCGGCACTGAGGGTGCCGTCGACCCAGTTCGTGCCGAAAGGCACGCCCAGGTCGACCCCGTAGTCGGTGGCGTCGTCGACCAGTTCGGAAAATCGCCGCACGATGTTGTCGGAGCGCCGCGAGAAGATGAAGTCCGAGACGTTGTCCGGATCGTAGCGGTAGCGACGCTGATCGGGCACGTCGCGCCGGGCGCGGGATTCGGCGTAGTCCCATTCCAGCAGGGTGTCGCCGAGCACGCTGAAAGTATGCTCGCCCCTGAGCTGATGCGAGAGCAGCTCGCGCTCTTCCCATTCCAGCTCGGTAAAGCGCACGATGCCGTCCTCGTCCAGGTTGAAGCCCTCCTGCACGAAGGTTTCGTCCTGCGTCTGGCGCAGCAGCATCGAGGTCAGGTTGATGCGATGGTTTTCGGTGTATTGAACGCCGGCAGTCAGGAAGCCGCTGAGTTCGATATCCCGGGTCGAGCGCCGGATCTCGTAGTCGTCGTTCGGCCGAAGGCTCCCGTCGCCGAGGGGAATGAAGCTCTGACGGTCTTCCGTGCGGGTCTGGTAGGAATCAGACCACATGACCGCGCCGGTCATGCCGGCTGTCCAGTCCTCGCCGAACTCGAGTAGCTTGCCGCCCTCGATCGACAGGCCGAGGTCCGGTCCGACGCGTTCGCGGTCGACTTCGTAAATGACCGGGAACGACTCGCCGAGCGCCTCGAGCTCTTCCGGCGACAGGCCGTCGGGATTGAAGGGTCCGGCGGCGGTAAGTGTTTCCCCGTCCTCGATGGCGTCAGCGATCAGGTCGGGAAGCTCGCGCGTGCCGTCGTCCATGCCCAGGAAATCGCGGTCCCCGCCCTCGTAGGTCAGGCCGTCATCGAAGGTCGTGCCCTGCCGGCCGCCAACCGAGAGACCCACTTCGAAGAAGTCTTCCTCCGGGATGCCGCGGGTCCGGATCTCGACCACTCCGCCCCCGAAGTCACCGGGCAAGTCGGGCGAATAGCTCTTCTGCACGCGAATGGACTCGATCACGCCGGTCGGGAACAGGTCGAGGGGCACGACCTTTCGCGTCGGGTCGGGACTGGGCACGTTGGCACCGTTGAGCAGCGTGGTCGAGTAGCGCTCACCGAGGCCGCGCACGTAGATGAATTCTCCGCCGACCAGGGTCAGGCCGGTCACGCGTGCCAGGGCGCTGCCGGCGTCCCCGTCTCCCGAACGCGAGAACTGTTCGGTGCCGATGATGTTGGCAACGCCGGACGTTTCGCGCTGCTCGGCGATCACCGAAGTCACGCTGCCCTCGATATAGGGCTCGACCACGACGTATTCGGCCAGTTCCAGGCCGGATGGCGGCAGTTCGAAGTCGCGCCGGGTTTCGCCGTCTTTACGGATGGCGACGTCATCGACGGTTCGCGTGGCGAATTCACTGTGGAGCACGGAAACGGCGTAGTCGCCGGCGGGCACTTCCACGCTGAACTGGCCGTCGTCGTCGGTTCGGGCCTCCACGGGGGTGCCGCTGACGAACACGCGGGCACCCACCACGGGAGAGCCGTCCTCGGTGGAGACGACGCGCCCGCGCAGCATGCCGCTGCCCTGCTCGGCCTCGGGGGCTTCGCCGCCCTGCGCCACGGGCTGTCGGGCGCCTTCGTGAGAGCTTTCGATGCTCACCGTGGCGCGCCGGTCGGAGCCGGTCAGGGTAATGATGTACTGGGCGACCTCGTTCTCGCGCAGGTTCACTTGCAGGGCCGCCAGGGCCAGCGCGTGCTCATAGATGGCAAGCCGTGTATTGCCGGGCTCGACGCTTCCACGCCAGGCACCGTCGGCATCGGTCAGCCCGAACTGGTTGCCGATTTCGACGCGAAGGCCCGGCACCGGTCGGCCGTTTTCGAAGACCAGCACGCTGATGTCGGCCGCCGTGTCGTCCTGGGCTCTGACTTGGGCCGCAGAAAGCAGAAAGAGCACCGTTGTCAGACAGATTGCCAGGAAGCGCCAGCTGGGCAGCGTGATCATCGAATACCTCGGAAGCATTTGCGGATCAGGTGCAGAGCCACGGTTCATCGCGGCACTGCTCCATGGCTCGCCTGAGTTCGTTGGCCTTGCGGAACAGGTCGTTTCGGGTAATACGGCTCAGGTGTGACTCGGCCTGCTCGTAGCGGCCGGTCTTGAACAGGGCGTAGGCCAGCGCGTAGCGGATGTCTTCTTCCGACAACAGCCCGGTCCGCACCAGGTCGGACTCCATGCCGGCGGCCTGGTCGAACCGGCCGAGTTCGATAAAGATCGCCAGGCGTTGCTTGAACTTCTTCGCCTGGTCGATGACCTGGGCGTTGAGGGTCAGCGCCTGCATCAGCCAGCCGGCCCGGCGGTAGAGTTCCGCGGCCTCGGCGATCAGGGCGGGATCCAGCCGTGAGGCCTCGTGCATGATGTCGGCGGCCGGAAGTGTCTTGTCCAGGTCCAGCCAGGTCTGAGCCAGCACCCTCGCCAGGCGCACGTTGTTGCTGTCCTCGAGCCTTGCGGCCTCTAGAATGCGCAGGGCGCGGTCGTATTCGCCGGCTTCGCGCAGCGCATTGCCGATGGCCAGGGCGTCATTGGCCGTGGCCTTTCCCTGAGCCATGAAGCGCTGGCCCAGCGCGGCCGCTTCCTGGAAGAGCCCCTGCTCCACCAGCAGGTAGACCTGCTGGCGGGTGAAGTCGCCGGCGCGGTCTGGAAAGCGTTCGGCGCCTTTCGACAGGACCTGCCAGGCAGCCTCCAGGTCTTTCAGCTGCCAGTGAGACTGCGCACGCATCAGGTAGACCGAAGCCAGTTCCGTGGTCTCGGGGTCTGCGCCGTCGAGCGCTTCGAGCGTGCCGGCATAGTCTTCCTGGCCGAATCGAGCCTGCGCGAGATAGAGCCGGATAACCTCCGGGGGCGGCTCCTCCCGGTCCCGGCCGGCCTCCAGCGCACGCTCGAAGGCCGCTTCCGCGCGGGCCAGCGCGTCGAGGTTGAGCGCCACCAGACCGTCGAGGCTGTGATAACGCACCTGATCCAGTTCCGGATCGTCGGTATCGACTGCGGCCAGCACGCCGCGCGCGCGCTCGTAGTTGCCATCGCCGATCAGCAGCGCGGCGAGCGACAGACGATCGACATCGTCTTCCGGTGGCGGGGCGGATTGTTCCTGCGCCGTCGCCGCCAGCGACAACACGAGCAGCAGCGCCCAGGATGATCGAAGCAGCCTCATGGTTTCGGTCGACTCCGGAAAGCGATCAACTCAGGTCGAAGCGGATGCGCTGCTTGGCCCAGACCCGCACGTTTCGGCCCTGGTACTGGGCCGGCTCGAAGCGCCAGTTCTGTACACCCTGCACGGCCGACTCCTCGAACAGGCCGGCCGGACTGGATTCGAGCACCTGCACCTTCTCGATCTCGCCGGCCGCGCTGATCAGAAGCGACAGAACGACGTAGCCTTCCACGCCTTGCTTGCGAGCTGAGCTCGGATACGGCAGGGGCGTCTGGCGCGTCGGGCGCGGCGGCTGGTCGACCGAGTCGTCGGTCATGACGACATCCTGGGTATCGCCCAGCAGGTCGTCGCGCAGGCTGCCGAGATCGTCGGCGCTCACGCCGGGAATGCCCATGTCGATGCCCGACAGTGATGTGTCGAGGTCGACCATCGGCGGGTTGATGTCGCGCGAGCGCTTCGGCTTGGGCTGTTCACGCTTGACCACCTTCTTCGGCGGCGGCTCGGGCTGGCGCTCGACCTGGAAGCTGGTCTGCCGGGCCAGTTCCTGGGATTCCGGGCCCTTGGCCAGACGGTTGATCATCAGCAGGGTGCCGACGATCAGGACCGAGCCGAAGAACATGAAAGCCAGTCCGTAGATCCACTTTCTCAGTTCGGATGTCATGCGTTGTCCTCCTGTTGGCGCTTGCATGAATGAATCAGCCCCTGCCCGCTTCCTCGACCGTGGCCACGCCGACATCGGCGGCCCCGGCGCGACGCGCCTGGTCGACCACTTCAACCAGCTTCTGGGCGGAGACGTTGCTGTCGGTCACGACCAGGACCGACTGCGACGAGGCGCCCTGCAGCATGTCCCGGAGCTTGCTCTGGATGACCCACACCCGGATCGGCTGGCCGTCCAGGAAGGTCTCACCGCTGTTGTCGATGTAGAGACGGATTGCCTTGGTCGAGGCCTGCTCCGAACTCGAGGCGCTGGGCCTTTCGAGATCGAGCTTCATGTCCTTGACGAAAGTCGTCGAGACCATGAAGAAGATCAGCAGGATGAAGACCATGTCGATCAGGGGAGAAATGTCGACGGCCTGTTCGGTATTCGCGCGTTCACGAAATCTCATGCCGGGCTGCCTTGCTGCACTCGCGCGCAGAGAATGTCCTTGACCTGGGCCAGCTCGAGCCGGATCACCGCGGCCCGCTTTTCGAGCATGCCGCCAATGATCAGGCCCGGAATGGCGACGGCCAGGCCCATCTGGGTGGTGAAAAGTGCCTGGGAAATGCCGCCGGCAATGCCGCCGGACTGGGCGAACAGCGACATGTCGCCGAGCGAATCGAATGTTTCGATCATGCCGACCACCGTGCCCAGCAATCCCATCAATGGTGCGACGGCAACGATGGTCATGATCAGCTTGTGGAAGCGACCCACGTCGCGCTCGAGCGGCCAGAACGCGTCGTCGAGCAGTCGACGCAGATCGCCGCGACGCGAGCGCGCGATCGACAGGCCTTCCTGGATCGCCTTCTCGATCACGCCGCGGGGGGCGCGGTCGAGACCTTCGGGATGCTTCTGGATGATCCGGCGCACCGAACGGAGGTTGCCCCGCTTGAGCGCGGCGAAGCGATAACCGATCGCGAACCACAGCACGACCGTGGCCAGAACGAGCGGCGGCATGACGTAGCCACCGACCTCGAAGTAGAACCGGAAGTCATTGAGCAGCTCGCCGATCATCAGGCGCCGCCCTGTCCCGCTTCAGCGCGTGCTTCGCCGTACTGGTTGCTGACCCGCAACGTCGCCTTTTCCATATCGTCCTTGATGCGCTCGGCCCAGCTCGAGAGCAGGTTGCCGAACAGCAGCGTCGGAATGGCCACGATCAGGCCGAGCTCGGTGGTGACCAGCGCGATGGAAATGCCGCCCGAGAGCAGCTTGGGATCGCCCGTGCCGAACTCGGTGATCACGTCGAAGGTCGAGATCATGCCGGTGACCGTGCCGAGCAGGCCCAGGAGCGGCGAGACGGCGGCGATGACCATGATGAAGGCGCCGAAGCGGTTGAGATGGCCGGACTCGTGAAGGATTGACTCGGAAACGATGTCTTCGAGGTGCTCGCGGTCGCGGTCGAGATTGCGGATGGCGGCCGCCACCACGCGGGCGGTTGCACCCTGTCGCTTCTTGAGTACCGAGAGGGCCGCTTCCTTGTCGCCGCGACGCACATGGTCGGAAATATCGTCGAGAATCTTGCCCGTCGAGGCGCCGGCGCGACCCAGGAACACCGCGCGCAGGATCACCAGCACCAGGGCGAGCATGCCCAGGAAGAAGATGATCCAGCCGATCACGCCACCGTCCGATACGGTCTGGAAGACGCCCTGGGCGCCCTTCTTCTCTACCTCGGCGTTGAGCGTTTCGTAGATGAAGATCGGCAGCGGGGAAACCATGGTGCCCGCGGCCAGCGCCCGGGCGGCCTCGCCCGACGCCTCGTTCCACATCTTGAGTTCGCCTTCACCGGCGGGCGCAAGCGTGCCCGCCCCGCGATCGCTGACGCCGAAGCTGGCGATACGGCCCACGTGGATGATTTCACCGCTGACGCGCGTGCCGTCGGCCAGGAAGAACTCTCCCGAATCGCTGCGAACCGAACCGAAGCGATCGAGCGTCTCGAGGCCAGTCTCGAACATGGCCGTCACGTCCTCGGCCTGCGGCACCTCGTCGCCTTCCAGAGCGGGCGCATCCCAGCCGTCGATCGTCGCTTCGGCCTGCAAGAACGTGTTGGCGAGCAGATTGACGTTGTCGCGCGCGGACTCGACCGAGCGTTCGGACTCGAACACCTGGTCCTCGAGTCGATCTCCGCGGCTGGTTGCCTCGACCACCTGGCGCTCGAGCGAACGGATATCGACCTGCAGCTGCTCGAGATCGGCCTCGCTGGCCGCCTCGAAATCGGCAATGCGCCGCTCCAGGTCGCGCTTCTGGCCCTGCAGGAAGGCGAATTCCTTCTGGTAGGCCTGTTCGAGCGACGGCGCCTGGGTGGCCACGGGGGCGGGCCCGGATTCGGCCGGCTCTTCCCGCGGCGCTTCGGTGGCTGCCGATTCCCCCGCCGTCGCCTGCGCGGGGTCGGGCTCGTCCTGCTGCGCGGCCACCGGCAGGGCCAGGCAGGCCGACAGCAGCAGAATCATCGTGTGGGAAACGCGCTTACTCATGATTCGGACTCCAGCCGGATGGACCCGTTGGGCAATTCGAAATAGCCGGTTCGAATCTGCTTCCTGAGGGATTCGAACAGCTTGTCGACGCGCTGGATCGATGCGCGATCGTCCAGTTCGGCGAAGCGCCAGTCGCTGCCGTTTCGCTGCGCCTGGCCGTAGTCACCGTCACGCGTCTTGAAGTACATGGCGACCGTGCCGAGGCGGGCGACGTCGGCCAGCACCTGTTCTCCATCGAGGGTGATGACCTGGCTGTAGAGGCCGTTCTCGCGCGTCAGGCGCAATTCATCCTCGTAGAAGCCCCACAGGCGGTTGATGGCGCGCGGCGGCGACAGCGAGCCCGTTTCCAGCTGGGTTTCGATCTCATCGAGTGCCGCAAGTCGCTCCTGAGGCTTGAACGGCAGCGAGGTTTCGATGTGCTGCCTGAGTGACGCGATCGCGTCCTGTGCGACCGGCACCAGGGATTCGCCCGCGATCCCGGCCTGCTCCGCTCTCTCGCGGTTGCGCGCAAGATCTTCTTCCAGCTGGTCGACTCGCAGCTGCTCGCGCCGCAGCGTGGCCTCCAGCTCGCCCTTCTGGGCAGCCAGCGAGCTCATCTCGTTGCGGTGATTGTCCTGCTTGCGGTTGAGCTCGGCGTTGAGCGACTCGACCTCGCCGCGAATGCGCACCAGCTCTTCGGCCAGCGCCTCGAGGTTGTTCCCTTCACCGTCCGCCTGGGCCGACAGGAGCAGCGGAAACAGCAGCAACCCGATCAGCAGACCGGGTTGATAAACTCGCCTGTGCATGGATGCTCCACCCTTCGTGTGTGTCGCGTTGATCGATGCACGCTAGGTTAGAGACGCTTCGTTGCACCTCGGTGACGTGAATATGACGACCGCGTTTCAAGGCCCGTCATCGAATCGACATATCGACGCAGGCCGCCCGATCGCGATCGACGGCTCAAGTCAGCAATAAATCAGGGAGTTTTCGGTCACCGTGGAAAAGGATTTCTGGCACGAGCGCTGGCACCGCGGGGACATCACGTTTCATCGATCCGACATCCACTGGGCACTGAACCGTCACTGGCGTGACATATCCGGCTCGAGCGCGCAGCGGGTGCTGGTTCCTCTCTGCGGAAAGAGCCTGGACCTGCGCTGGCTGGCGAGGCGCGGGCACGACGTGGTCGGAATCGAGCTCAGCCGCAACGCGATCGAAGCATTCTATCGTGACTGGGGCCAGGAAGCGGCTCGCGAACCGCGCGGTGCCCTCGAACGCTGGCAGGCCGGGCAGGTCGAGATTCACGAAGGTGACTTCTTCGACTTCGAGGCCGATTCCCCCTTTCCGCGGTTCTACGACCGGGCCGCCCTGGTTGCACTGCCCGCGGCCATGCGCCAGACCTACCTGGTGCACCTGCGAAGCCTGCTGGCCGACGATGCGGCGGGCTTGCTCGTGACTTTCGAGTACGCGCAGAACAACATGGACGGCCCGCCGTTCAGCGTGATGCCGGATGAGCTCGATGCCTGCGCGGCTTTCGAATTCGAACTGCTCGAGCGTCGCGATGCCCTGGCCGAGCATCCGGGCTTCGCCGAGCGCGGCCTTGCGGCCCTTCGTGAATGTGCCTGGCGCGTGACGCTTGTCTGAGAGAATCATTTTTCGCAAACTTCTCGACAATCACCCGCAAACGCCTGATTCGTGCTATCTTGCGCACGCACTCGGCCGTTGCGCATGCTTGCGGCGGACAACCCGGTGCCCTCTCGCGGATAGCATGTAGACCAAGGCCTCTCCCCGATTTGTAGCTCGCCCGATTGACGGGCTTTTCTTCGCCTTGGTTCATACAAGGAAATACAATGAATTTCGATTCCCTCGGCCTGAAGGCCGAATTGCTGCGTGCTGTCAACGAACAGGGCTATACCCAGCCCACGCCGGTCCAGCAGAAGGCCATTCCGGTCATCCTGGAAGGCCGAGACATCATGGCCAGCGCCCAGACGGGCACCGGCAAGACCGCCGCTTTCACCCTGCCGCTGCTGCATCGCCTGAGTCAACAGGCGCATCACCAGCGCCAGCCGCGCGCACTGATCCTCGCGCCGACGCGCGAACTCGCCGCGCAGGTCAACGAGAACCTGCGCGCCTACGGACGCCACGTCAAGCTGCGCTCGCTCGAGATCTTCGGCGGCGTCAATATCAACCCGCAGATCACCAAGCTGCAGCGCGGCATCGACGTGCTCGTCGCCACGCCGGGCCGGTTGATCGACCATATGCAGCGCGGTACCGTCGATCTGTCGAAGGTCGAGTTCCTGGTGCTCGACGAAGCCGACCGCATGCTCGACATGGGGTTTCGCCCGGCGATCGAGCGCATCGTCAAGGTGCTGCCGAAGAAGCGCCAGACGCTGCTGTTTTCCGCCACGTTTTCGAAGGAGATCACGCAACTCGCGCAGAACTACCTGCAGAATCCCGAGCGCGTCGAAACCGCGCCGCCGAATTCAACCGTCGAGGCGATCGCCCAGCAGGCCTTCCGAGTCGACCAGAAGCAGAAGCGCGAAGTGCTGTCGT
The DNA here is from genome assembly GCA_009908385.1 of Gammaproteobacteria bacterium. Taxonomy (GTDB): domain Bacteria; phylum Pseudomonadota; class Gammaproteobacteria; order Xanthomonadales; family Wenzhouxiangellaceae; genus Wenzhouxiangella. Next base: position 543 of record JAAAPE010000104.1, on the reverse strand, counting down.
TCCTCATCGGCTCGAATAATTGGCAGCAGGTGCTGGTCTTCACCCGCACCAAGCACGGCGCCAATCGCCTGGCCCGCCAGCTCGAGACCGATGGTCTGCCGAGTGCCGCCATCCACGGCAACAAGAGCCAGGGCGCACGCACCAAGGCCCTGAGCGAGTTCAAGAAGAACAAGATCCGCGTCCTGGTCGCCACAGATATCGCGGCGCGCGGCCTGGATATCGATCAGCTCCCGCACGTCGTCAACTACGATATTCCCAACGTGCCGGAAGACTATGTCCACCGCATCGGCCGTACCGGCCGGGCCGGACGTGACGGCCTGGCGGTTTCCCTCGTGGCCGGTTCGGAACACGGCCTGTTCGAGGACATCCGCAAGCTGGTTCGGGTCGACATCCCGACCTACGGCGTCGAAGGTTACGAGCCGACCGAGCCGCTGTCCCGCGAGGCCGGCAAGACGCCTGCGCGACGCGGACGGGGCAACGGCGGCGGACGGGGCAATGGCAATCGCGGCGGCGGCCGCGGCGCCAGGAACTCTGCCGGACAGA
>JAAAPE010000155.1 GCA_009908385.1 Gammaproteobacteria bacterium | reverse complement strand
GGCGCTCGAACAGTGGCTGTCGGATCACCGCTACCTGGCGGCCCGGCCGAACGACGCCTCGATCACCGCCGCCGAGCTCTCCAGCCGCACCGGCGCGGGCGCCGAGGAGGCCGCCAACCTGCGCGAGTGGATCGTCAGCGCGATCGACGATCCGCTGGCTTAGCGATTTGGGATTGGAGGGAGGCGTTCGGTAGTTTGGCGCCGTGGGGCCTATGGCGCTTTTGGCACTCGGCACTGTAGTCCCGGACGCAGCGCAGCGGAGATCCGGGACCTTTACGCCGAATGGCAGGGCATCGGATTGTTGCTCCCCGCCGTGGATCGTGGGTTTGCGCCACCGAGCACCATGGTGGTCTCGACCAGTCAAAATCGATTTCGTCCAGGCCGCTTTACGGGGTCTTGCGGGGGCTCGTCGGAAGCTGTCGCTAGCGTGGCATGGGGCGCCGCGCGCGTGGACGCCCTCGACCAGTCAAAGGCGTTCCGGCCGGCCTGCTTCGCAGGCTCTTGCGCCGGGTAACTTTTTTCCTGCGCGAAAAAAGTAACCAAAAAACGCGCTTGAAGGACGCCGTCTGGCGTCTCGGAAATTGGGCTGTGTGAGGGCTCCAGAACTCCGATTACGGCGTTGTTCGAGCCCGGCTGGATTCGCCGGGACTTCGATCGAAGCCGGAAGTGGCCCTGGTCCGGCTTCTGGGCTTTCGGATGACACGAAACCGCGCGCTTCGCGCGCGCAGGCGTCCGGGTGGGCCAAGCCCCTCAGCCGAGAGGTCGTGGCTCCGCCAACCGAAGCCGGGATCATCGAGGTCGTGCCGTTCTCGTGCGGACTGCGCCTATAGCTTGCTAACACCACCCGAGAATCAGACCGGATCAGAACAACGCCGCAGTCGGAATTCTGGAGCCACCGATAGCGCAACTCCTGCGGCCCATCCGGCGTCTTTTAAGAGCCCTTTTGCTTACTTTTTTGGTAACTGAAAAAAGTAAGTCGCCGCAAGACCTCGCGAAGCGAGCCCGGGCGAAATCGCCTTTGACTTGTCGAGGTCCACACACCAACCGGTGGCGCAAACCCTCGGTCCACGGCAGGGAACATCAACCCGACACCCTGCCATTCTGCAAGAAGGTCCCGGATCTACGCTGCGCTCCGTCCGGGACTACAGCGATGCGTTGCGCTTCGCTCCACGCATCCTACCGGTCGCTGACCCCGACGCTGGCGCGCGCAGAGCGCGCGGTGTAACCGATCCCGAGCGCCAGCCCGAGATTTCTCCCATGGCCACTTTCAGCAATCATCCGGAGCATCATGCGACCAGCCGGGCGATCGCGAAGCCCGCACCGCGAAGGGACCAGCCCGCACAGCGACCCGGCTCCTGAATCCCCGGATCGTGGGACTTTGACTCTAAGGAGCCCTTTTGCTTACTTTTTTGGTAATTGAAAAAAGTAAGTCGCCGCAAGACCCCGCGAAGCGGGCCCGGGCGAAATCGCAGTTGACTGGTCGAGGACGCCACACCGTCCGGTGACGCGGACCCTCGATCCACGGCAGGGAACATCAACCCGACACCCTGCCATTCTGCAAGAAGGTCCCGGATCTGCGCTGCGCTCCGTCCGGGACTACGGTTCAGTAAGCGCATAAGGACGCGCGGCGATTCGGCGAGAAGGTCCCGGATCTGCGCTTCGCTCCGTCCGGGACTACAGTGCCGGGTGCCGAAAGCGCCAAAGTGCCCGCGGCGCAGCCGCCCCCCGATCCTTCCAGCTGCCGAACCAAAAAACCAAAAAACGAAGGAACGAAAAAACGAACAAACGGGCGCCAGCCCCCAACCGAGGGTTGGCTAAAGGTTGCGCCCGTAAAACAACTCCTGCATTTCCTTTCGCATGCGCTTTTCGATGCGATTGCGCTCGCGCTTGTCGATGTCTTCGGCGTTGATGCCGAACAGGTAGTTGTCCAGGTCGAACTCCTTGAGCCGCATTTTGGTGTGGAAGAGGTTTTCCTGGTAGACGTTCACGTCGATCATCTCGTAGGCCTTTTTGGTGTCGCGGCTGAAGTAGTCCTGGATCGAGGTGATCTTGTGGTCGATGAAATGCTTGCGCCCACGCACGTCGCGGGTGAAGCCGCGCACCCGGTAATCGACCGTGACGATGTCGGATTCGAAACTGTGAATCAGGTAGTTGAGTGCCTTGAGCGGCGAAATGACGCCGCAGGTGGCCACGTCGATGTCGGCGCGGAAGGTGCAGATGCCGTCGTGCGGATGGCTCTCCGGGTAGGTATGGACGGTGATGTGGCTCTTGTCGAGATGCCCGACCACCGATTCGGGCAGCGGACCGGGGGCGGCGGACGCCGCTTCGTCGGCGTTCTCGACCGGTTCCTCGGCGATCAGCATGGTCACGCTCGCGCCCTGCGGCTCGTAGTCCTGGCGCGCGATGTTGAGAATGTTCGCGCCGATGATATTGGACACGTCGGTGAGAATCTGCGTCAGCCGCTCGGCGTTGTAGGCCTCGTCGATGTAGGCGATGTACTCCTTGCGCTGCGCGCTCGAGGTGGCGAAGCACAGGTCGTAGATGTTGAAGCTGAGCGCCTTGGTGAGGTTGTTGAATCCGTGGAGCTTGATGCGGCGTGAAACCATCCGTGTAAACCCTTTGGTGAGCTCGGGCCAAACGCGCAATTATCAACCAAGCGCCGAGTCCGTTTCCACCCCTGTTTGCAGTACACTTTGCCGGTTGACGACTTTGTTCGTTTGACGCGGGTCACGTACAGGGGCAGAATTGTTGAAACAGCGCGCCAATTTTCATGCCGCTGGCCGCTGGAACGGGAAGGCATCCGAATAACGAAGACACCTATGCGATGAGAGATTTCCAGTTCTACCCAATCGACCGCGAAGCGATGGATCGCTTCCTGGGTATCTGCAACCGCCAGCACTACCCGGCCAAGACGACCATCATGCGCCCGGGCGACGCCGGCAACAGCCTGCTCTACATCATCGAGGGCTCCGTTTCGGTCTCGACCGAGGGGGACGACGGCCGCGAACTCATCCTGAGCTATCTCAATCCGGGTGACTTCATCGGCGAGATGGGGCTGTTCATGAAGCCCTCGCAGCGCGAATCGCTGGTTCGAACCCGCAGCAAGTGCGAAGTCGCCGAGGTCAGCTACGAACGCCTGCGCCAGGCGCTCGACAACGAGTTGCGCGAACACGCCATCGACATCCTGACCGCCATCGGCTCGAAGTTGGCCCAGCGCCTGCTCTACACGCGCCGCAAGGTGTTCCACCTCGCCTTCCTCGACACCCAGGGACGAATCGCCAAGACGCTCATCGACCTGTGCAGCGAACCGGACGCCATTTCCCACCCGGAAGGCACGCAGATCAAGATCACGCGCCAGGAGCTGAGCCGCATCGTCGGATGCTCGCGCGAGATGGCCGGACGCGTGATGAAGAACCTCGAGGAAGAGGGGATGATCCGGGCCTCGGGCAAGACCGTGGTCGTGATCGGCACCTACAAGGGCGCCCCGGGCTGACCGGAACTGACGGCAACCGCCTCAGCCAGACGGCGACTCAGTCCTGATCCGCCTGGCCGGCCCATCGACCGGCACGAATTCTTCAGAAGATCCAGAGCGCCGCGGCAATGGCGACGGCGACGGCGCCGGCGGCAATCGCCCACGGCAGCCAGGATGCGCCTCCGCCGGCCGCGGCATCGGGCCCGTGAAACCGGAGCTCCACGCGGCCGAAACGAATCCGGTCGCCGTCCTTCAACGCCTGACTCGACACCTTCTGGTCATTGACGAAGGTGCCGTTGGTCGACAGGAGGTTGACCACGCGCCATCCCGCGGCGTCATGCGTCAGGCGGGCGTGTTCGGACGAGACGCTGGAGTCGTCGAAACGGATGTCGCAATTGCTCGCCCGGCCCACCACGACCCGAGCCGAGCCGAGCGGAAAGGACTGTCCACTGATTTCCGCGCTGACGCCGGTCAGTTCGGCCCGCGTGTGCGAACCCTCCTCGGTGGCCGCTTCGCCGACGATGCGGCTGACTTCCTCGCGGCTGAATACCTGGGTGCCCTGCGGCCCCTGATCCTTGCGCCCTGAGCGCCCGCTTTGGCTGTTCATGAGAGTTCCCTCCGTTGTTTCGGCATTCTAGCGGGATCGACCTCCGAATGGCCACTTCCATCGCGATCTTGCCGATTCGAGTTTTTCCGGCGCGGCCACGGCGACGACCGAAACATTGTCGTGCGCGCCGGCCGACAGCGCGCCCTGGAGGAGGCTGTCGACCAGCCTTTCAGCGCTCACGCCGTTGCATGAATTCAGTATCCGCTCCATCTCCGAATCACCCAGCTCACCCGACAGGCCGTCGGAACACAGCAGGATGAGGTCACCCGCCTGCCAGCGGCCGCTGACCCTGTCGACCCGCGGTTCGTCTTCCCCGGCCAGGCCCAGGCAATCGGTCAGTACGTGACGCTGCGGGTGCCGGGTCGCCTCGTCGGGGGTCAACGCCCCCGAGGCGACGAGCACGCCGGCCACGTTGTGATCGTTCGTCAGGAGCTCGAGACGACCCTCGGCCCTCGAAAACCGGTAGGCCCGGCTGTCGCCGACCCAGCAGACGTCGAATTCAGAGCCACGCTCGGCAAGCGCCACGACGGTCGTCCCCATGTCGTTGAATCCCTGCTCGGTGCGTTGCTCGGCACGGATCGCGTAGTGGGCCGCCATGACGGCGTCCGCCAGCGGGGTACCGCCGGCCACGCGCTCCCGAACGGTGTCGCGCGCAATCGCACTCGCGCGTGCACCGCCCGCGTGTCCTCCCATACCGTCGGCAACCAGCCAGAGTCCGAGTTCGTCGTCGGCCAGGATGGCGTCCTGATTTTCGCGCCGGACCCGGCCGACATCGCTGACCGATGCAGACCGCCCGCTTCGCGGCGCTTGCGTCACGCTGCTCATGTTCGCTCTATCGCGTAGAATTCCGGTGATTGCCGCGCCCCCTTCGGGTCGGCTTGCACCGCCATTTTTGAGCCAGAATAGCTGATTTTTCGCGTTGCAGCGAATCGCTACCGACCCGGATCGTCCCGTGAACCAAGAAAAGCGTCTCCAATCGCCCCGGTGGCGAGTCCTGAAGTTCGGCGGCAGCTCGGTGGCCCGCGCCGACAATTGGCCCCGCATCGCCGAACAGATTCGCTCGGCCAAGGCGTCCGATCTGCACGTCGCCGTGGTCGTATCGGCGCTTCGCGGCGTCACCGACCTCCTGCTTTCCCACATCGAAGGCGGCGCGACTCGAAGCGATGAACTGATCGACGAAATGCGCCGCCGTCACGGGCAGCTGCTCGAGGAATCCAGCTTGCCGTCGGGTACGCTCGACCAGGAACTCGACGAATTCGCGGACTTTCTCGCCGACGGCGGCTCGCGCGAGTCGGCCGAGTGGCAGGCCCGCCTGCTCGCCTTCGGCGAACTGCTGTCGAGCCGCTTCGCGGTCGCCTGCCTGCAGCACCACGGGCTGGACGCCGCCTGGCTGGACAGCCGGCGGGCGCTGGTGTGCAGCGACGACGACCCGCGCAATCCGCGCGCCCGCTTCCTGTCGGCCCGCTGCCAGCCCCGCCCCGACCCGGCCCTGGCCGCCGACCTGGCCGTCACGGGCCGGGTGATGGTCATGCCGGGCTTCGTGGCCGCCCGGCCCACCGGCGAGACCGTGCTGCTGGGCCGCGGCGGTTCGGACACCTCGGCCACGGCCCTGGCCGCCGTGCTGGAGGCGCCCCGGGTCGACATCTTCTCCGATGTGCCCGGCCTGTTCTCGGCCGACCCCCGGCGCGTGCCGGCCGCAAGGCTGCTCAGGCAGATCGGCTTTCGCGAGGCGCAGGAACTGGCCGCCATGGGGGCCCGGGCGCTCCACCCGGCCGCGCTGGCGCCCGCCCAGGCGAACGGCATCGAGATCCACATGCGCCAGACCGACCGTCCGGACATCGAAGGCACGCGCATCACGCCGGCGGCGCGCGAGCACGGCGCCCAGGTCAAGGCCATCGTCCAGCGCAAGCCCATCACCCTGATCTCGCTCGAGGACATCGGCATGTGGCAGCAGGTCGGATTTCTCGCCGACGTGTTCGAGGTGTTCCGCGAACTGGGCCTGTCGGTCGACCAGGTCTCGACCTCCGAGTCGAACGTGACCCTGACGCTCGACCCGGGCGCCAACGTCACCGACCAGGCCACGCTCGAGCGGCTCGCGCGCGAGCTCGGCAAGCGCTGCCGGGTCGAGATCATGGCCGACTGCGCGACAGTCAGCCTGGTCGGACTGGGCATTCGCACCATTCTTCACCGGCTCGGCCCGGCGCTCGAAGTGTTCGAACAGCGCCGAATCTTCCAGGTCAGCCAGGCCGCCAACGACCTCAACCTGACCTTCGTCGTCGAGTCGCGCCACGCCGACCGGCTCGTCCAGCAACTGCACCAGCAGGTGATCCCCGGCGGCGTCGGCGGCGACTCGGTGTTCGGCCCCACCTGGGAACAGCTGTTCCGCGACGAGGCCGTCGTCGAGCGCATCACGCCCTGGTGGCAGACGCAGCGCGACGGGCTGCTGGCGCTGATGGAAGGGCGGGACAGCGCCTACGTCTATCACCTGGGCACCGTCCGCGCCGCCTGCGAGCGCCTGCGCTCGCTCAAGTCGGTCGACCGGGTGCTCTATTCGATGAAGGCCAATCCGCATCCGGCGATTCTGGCCGCCGCCGTCGACTGCGGCCTGGGCATCGAATGCGTGTCGCTCGCCGAGGCCCGGCACGCGCTCGAGCACGTGCCCGCCCTCGAGGCGTCGCAGATGCTGTTCACCCCCAACTTCGCCGCCCGGGACGAATACCGCCAGGCCGCATCGATGGGCCTGCCGACCACCGTGGACAACCTGCACGTGCTCGAGCACTGGGGCGCGGACCTGGCCGGCGGCGCCATCTTCCTGCGGCTCGATCCGGGTTCGGGGCTGGGTCACCACAAGCTGGTGCGAACGGCCGGCAGCCATTCCAAGTTCGGCATTCCGCTGAGCGAGCTCGATCGCGCCATGGCCCTGTGCCGCGCGCACGACATCCGCATCCGCGGCCTGCACGCGCACACCGGCTCGGGCATCATGCACCCCGACAACTGGCACCGCAGCCTCGAGACCCTGGGCGAGGCCGCGCGCCGCATCGACGAGGTGGAAATCATCAATCTCGGCGGCGGCCTGGGCGTCCCCGACCGGCCCGACGAACTGCCGCTGGACATGACCGCCATGGACGGCGGCCTCGCCGAGCTCCGGCGCCAGCTGCCGCGCTCGGTCCGCATCTGGATCGAGCCCGGCCGTTACGTCGTGTCACAGGCCGGCGTGCTGCTGGCGCGCGTCACCCAGACCAAGGGCAAGGGCGACGTGCGCTACGTGGGCGTGGCCACGGGCATGAACTCCCTGATCCGCCCCGCGCTCTATGGCGCCTGGCACGAGATCGTCAATCTCAGCCGCCTCGACGAGCCGGGCGACCGGGTCTACAACGTGGTCGGACCGATCTGCGAGAGCGGCGACATCCTGGGTCTCGACCGCCTGCTGCCGCCCTCCCACGAAGGCGACATCCTGCTGATCGCCAACACCGGCGCCTACGGCGCGGCCATGGCCTCGCGCTACAACCTGCGCGAACCGGCCGAAGAGATCGTACTCGACTGAAGCCCACCGCCTGTGCCGTGGCGGTTCACTCGTCCGGGCCGCCCGGGACGATCAGAACCGGCATTCGCCAATGCGCCAGCAGGCGGGCCGCTGCCGGCGAAGACAGCCAGGCGCCGCCGCGCCCGGCAACGAGTTCGACGGCACCCTCCTCGGCCAGGGTCCGAAGTATTTCGCCGGTGCCCATCGACGACAGCTTGCGCAAGCGCCATCTCGAACCGAAGTTTTCGATCACACTCGCCCAGGTCTCGAGGCTGCGGGCATCGCCAACGGCAGGCGCCAGAAACACGACCAGGTCGAGAGCCATCGCACTGGCAAGGCCGGCAGCCGCAGTCAGCATCGCCTCGGCCGAGTCGAAATCTTCGACCAACACCGCAATCCGGCCGCGGTCACGCAATGGCGCAGCCGAGCAGATATGTACCGTGCCGACGGCCTCGCGTGCCAGCGCCAGCGTTGTCCGGCCGAGCCTGCGCCCCAGTCGCATCGACCAACCAACTCGCCCGAGCATCAGGAAATCACCGGGCTCGGACAGCGCGAGCACCTCGTCCACCAGGCGCCCGCGCAAGACGACCAGTTCCCACGCCACATTCCTCGCTTCGGCGGCCCGCTCGATCGCCCGGCGGATGCTCGCCGGAGCGCTCTGGCGATGCCGGCTCCATCGAGCCTCGTCGATCGGCCGGATCGACCCGGAAACGGCGCCGATTTCGCGGGCGAACGAAAACGCTGCGCTCCGGACGCGATCGGGCTCTTCCACGGAAACGGCGAGCAGGGGCACCCGGTGACGCCGTGCCAGGTCGGCCGCCATGTCCAGCGCGTGCAGGGCATCGGGCGAGGCGTCCACGAGCACGACCACCCGGGTCGGCCTCACCGCGTCGATCGCGCTCCTGTCAGATGCCTTCACCATCGTCTTCCTGGCCCCCGTCGCGGTCGCGGCCCGACTTGCGGGCGATGCGCCCGAACTCCCGCAGGCGCTCGGCGACGCGCCGGTTGAAGCTGTCTTCCGGGTAGCGCCCCTCGTCGTCGAGGTCGCCCGCCGCCATGCCGGTCAGCAGGCCGATGGCGTCGTCGACGGTCTCGACCGGGTAGATGCGGAACGTTCCCGCGGACACGGCCTCCTGCACGGCCGGCTTGACCATCAGGTGCTCGACGTTGGCCGCCGGCACGATCACGCCCTGCCCGTCGAGCTCACCGGCACGCCGGCACACGTCGAAGAAGCCCTCGACCTTTTCGCTGATGCCGCCGACGGCCTGGACCTGCCCGTGCTGGTTGACCGACCCGGTGACCGCGAGCGACTGCCTGAGCGGCACCCGGGCGATGGCCGACAGCAGCACGCAGGTTTCGGCCAGCGAGGCCGAATCGCCGTCGATACCGCCGTAGGACTGCTCGAAGACCACGCTGGCCGACAGCGACAGCTCGCTGTCCGGTGCGAAACGGCTGGCGATGAAACGCGAGAGGATCAACACGCCCTTGCTGTGAATCGGCCCGCCGAGCTCGACCTCGCGTTCGATATCGACCACCTGGCCGTTGCCGGGGCGCGCGGTGGCCGTGATCCGCGACGGGCGGCCGAAGCGGAAGTCGCCGAGCTGGATCACCGACAGACCGTTGAGCTGCGCGACCGCCTCGCCGCGGGTCGAGACCATGACCGTGCCGCGCTCGATCTGTTCGAGGCTGGCCTGGCGCAGCCGGCCCGCCCGCTGGTTGCGCTCGTCGATGGCGTGCTGAACGTGCTCGCCGCTGACGACCCCGGAACTGGCCTCGCCCGCCCAGTAGCCGGCTTCGGTGAGCACGTCTCGCAGAACGCGGTCGTCGGCGGTGAGCTTGCGCTGGTCGTCGGCGAGGCGGCTGGCGTGTTCGATCATCCGCGCCACGGCCGAGCGGTCCAGGGGCGGTGTTTCCGTCTGCCGGGCCAGCGAGGCGAGCATGCGGGCGTAGAGCATGTGGCTTTCGTCGCTGCGGTCGATGTCGTCCTCGAAATCGGCCTCGACCTTGAACAGTTCGAGAAAATCGGGATCGTAGTGCGCCAGCATGTAGTAGAGCAGGCGCTCGCCGACCAGCACCACCTTGACCGATACGGGGATGTTTTCCGGCTGCAGGCTGCTGGTGCTGACCAGGCCGTAGAGCCGCTCGAGCGACTCGATGCGGACATTGCCGGAGAACAGCACGCGCTTGAGGCTCTCCCAGGCCATCGGGTGGGAGAGCACGCGCCGGACGTCGAGAATGAGGTAGCCGCCGTTGGCCTTGTGCAGGGAACCGGGCCGGATCATCGAGACGTCGGTGTAGAGGGCCCCGTTGCGCATCTGGTGCTCGATCCAGCCGACGAGGTGGTGGTGGGTCGGCAGGTCCTCGTAGATGACCGGCGCGCCCTCGGCCTCGGCGTTGTCGACCAGCAGGTTGACGCGGAAACGCTCAAGCAGTTCCTCGGGCGGGCCGCTGCCCCGCCGTCCGCGCAAGGCCTCGGCGTTTTCCACCACGTGCTCGCGGGCGGCATCCAGGTAGCGGACGACCTCCGGCTCGTGCGACCAGTGATCCTTGAGCTCGCGCACGGGGCCGCCGAGCGCGAACAGGATCATCTCCTCGTTGAGCTCGCGGACGCGATGGCGCAATTCCTTGCGCAGCGCCGGTATGCGCTGGATTTCCTGCTGGAGCTTCTTCTGAAGCTCGGCGATCTTGTCCTCGATCTTCTTGCGCTCGTCGTCTGGCAGCTTCTCGTAGTCGTCGGGCTCGAGCACCTCGCCGTCGCGCATCGGCGCCAGGGTGAAGCCGCCGGGCGTCGAGATGAGCGCGATCCCGGACTCGCTGGCTTCCTCGCCGATTTCGCTCAGGCCCTTCTGCTGGCGCTGCTCGAATTCGTCCTGGATGTCCTGCATCCGGCTCTGGTATTCCTCGCTCTCGAACACCGCGGCCACGCCGGTGCGAAGCTCCTCGATGAAGCCGTCCATGTCGCGGCGCAGGCTGCGCCCGTCGCCGGCGCTCAGCCGGATGGCGCTCGGCGCGTCGGGCTCGGAGAAGTTGTAGACGTAGCACAGATCAGGCGGCGCCGATTCCCCGGCCGCGCGCTTTTCCAGGAAGCGACGCACCAGCGCGTGCCGGTCCACGCCCCGCGGGCCGAGCACGAACAGGTTGAAGCCGTGATTGCGGATGCCCGCGCCGAAGCGCATCGCCTGGAGCACGCGATCCTGTCCGACGGGATCGCCGAGCGGTTCGAGGGTCTCCGTGGTCTCGAAATCCAGGCTCTCTTCCGGGCAGCGCCGGTAGACCTGTTCGACGCCGAGCGGCTTGATATCCGGCATGTGTTTTCCCCGTGTCAGGACGCCGATTACTTTAACGCCACGGCAGGGACGGCGGACAACCCCGCCGGGGCGAATCGAATGCCATCACTCGCGGGGCTGCAATCGTAACTGTATTCATTTACAGTATCGGCATGGAAGCCGCCATCCACAAGAAGGGCCGGGGCGCGACGTCGAATCCGCAGTCGCGATTCGATCGCCGGGAACATGATTCCTTCGACGACGGCTGGGAAAGCGAGATCGAGGACCTGCCGCGCCTGGACACGACCGTCGCGGCCGAACGGGCCCGCTCGATCATTACGCGCAACGAGTCCCCGGACGTGCCGTTCGAGCAGTCCATCAACCCCTACCGGGGCTGCGAACACGGCTGCGTCTACTGCTTCGCGCGGCCGTCGCACAGCTACCTGGATCTCTCGCCCGGGCTCGACTTCGAAACGAAGCTGTTCCACAAGGAAAACGCGGTGGAACTGCTCGAGGCCGAATTGCGCAAGCCCGGCTACCGCTGCCGGCCGATCGTGCTCGGCATCAACACGGACGCCTACCAGCCCATCGAACGGGAGCTCCGACTGACCAGGCGCCTGCTCGAACTGCTGGCCGAGTACCGCCACCCGGTCAGCCTGCTGACCAAGGGCGTGACCATCCTGCGTGACCTCGACGTGCTGGCCGACCTGGCCCGCGACGACCTGGTGTCGGTTTCGGTCAGCATCACGACCCTGGACAAGGACCTCAAGCGCACGCTCGAGCCGCGCACCGCCTCGCCGGCCGCCAGGCTGCGCATCCTGTCCGAACTGAGGGGTATCGGCATCCGGCCCGGCGTGATGGTGGCGCCGGTGATCCCGGCCATCAACGACCACGAAATGGAGGCCATCCTGCGCGCGTCGGCCAAAGCGGGCGCGACGCGAGCCGGTTACGTGGTCCTGCGCCTGCCGCACGAACTCAAGGACGTGTTCCGCGACTGGCTCGCCACCCACTATCCGGACCGCGCCGAGCACGTCATGAGCCTGGTCCGGCAACTCTACGGCGGACGGGACTACGACCCCACCTGGGGCCGCCGCCAGACCGGGGCGGGCCACCTGGCGCAGCTGATCGCCGGTCGCTTCCGGGTCGCGCGCAGGCGCCACGGGCTCGACGGCGACGACCGGCCGCCCCTGAGTACCTCGAAGTTCCAGATACCGGCTCGCAGCGGCGACCAGTTGGGGCTCTGGGCCGGCTGACCGCTTACCAGTCGATCGGCTTGCGGCTACGGAAGAAGCCGCCGGTGGGCCCGTCGTCGGGCAGCGTGGCCAGCCACACGGGCGTATCGGCGCCCTCCTCGACCGAGCGCGGCGCCTGCTCGCCGCCCATGTCGGTGCGAACCCAGCCCGGGCAGGCCGAGTTGACCTTGACCGATTCACCCAGCGCCTGCGCGGACTTGACCGTCAGGGCGTTGAGGCCCGCCTTGCTCACCGCGTAGGCGAACGGCCCTTCCAGGTTCTCGGCGAACGCGCCCCAGCCCGAGGTCATGTTGACGATGCGGCCCCAGCCGCGCTTGCGCATGGGCGGGCCCAGCGCCTGGATGAGCTCGAAGGCGGCGATCAGGTGGACCTGCAGCGAGTGCACGAAGTCGGCCAGCTCGAGTTCGTTGAGATCCTCGGTGACCAGAATGCCCGCGTTGTTGACCAGGATATCGATCGGGCCGTAGGCCTCGGCCAGCTGCCGGGCGGCCTCGCCGGCGACGCCGGGCTCGCTCAGATCGAGCGCGACACCAGTCGCCGACCCGTCGATCTCGCGGACGGCCGCCTGCGCCTTTTCGACGCTGCGGGCGGCCGCCAGGACATGGATATCGCGCTCGGCCAGTCCGCGCGCGATCGCGAGCCCGATGCCGCGATTGGCGCCGGTCACCAGGGCCGTTCTTTTCTGATCGGTCATCGGGCCCTCCATTCGGCTCCACGGGATTGGTCGAACGTTAACACCATCGCCGCAATGGCCGGCAAGACCGAAGCCTGAATGCTATTCGGTCCGCCCCGGCTGCCCGGCCACGGCGGCCAGGTAGTCGTTCGCTTCGACCAGCTCGAAACCCGGCGTTTCGGACACGAAGTGTCGCAGCCAGTAACTGTGCCCCCCGCCGTAGACCACGAGCACGCGATCTCCGGGCTCGATGACCTGCGTGAGCTTGGTGAAGATGCGCGCGTTGCGCTCGTAGTAGCGCGCGTTGAGCAGCGCGCCGGGCTGCTCCTGCGCGTCGCCGTAGCGCATCAGGCCGTAGTAGAGGTCGCGATGGTTGCGCTCGATCAGCGAAGG
>JAAAPE010000050.1 GCA_009908385.1 Gammaproteobacteria bacterium | reverse complement strand
CCGTCATGGCGTGGTCCGGTCAGGCAGATGCGCGCCCAGTGCCAGCGTATGAACAACCTCGTCAACGACCTGCTCGAGCTCTCGCGCCTCGAGACCGAAGAGAGCGAAGCGCCGCTCGACAGCCCGGTGGACATGCCTGCCCTGATCCGGCGTCTGGGGCGCGACGCGGTGCTGGCCGATGCAGAGGCTCATCCGCTCGATATCGACATCGAGTCCGAGCGAAGCCTCCATGGCGTCGAGAACGAGCTCTACAGTGCCCTGTCGAACCTGGTGATCAACGCATTCCGCTATAGCGAGCCGGGTCGGCCGGTCTCGGTACGCTGGCACGACGCCGACGACGGCGGCCTGGTGTTCGAGGTCCAGGACCAGGGCGTCGGCATCGACCGGCGGCACTTGCCGTTCATCACGCAGCGCTTCTACCGGATCGACAGCTCCCACAGCCGGGCCCAGGGCGGGACCGGCCTCGGGCTGGCGATCGTCAAGCACGTGCTCAAGCGGCACGGCGCCCGCCTGGACGTGGAGTCCGAACCTGGGTCGGGCAGCGTCTTTCGCTGCCTCTTCCCGGCCTCGAGGGCCTGTGAGGCCCCGCAGCGGCGACGCGGCGCCATGTAACCCGAATGTCATTTTTCAGTCATACAATTCGCAACCAGCATTTTCCAAGGAGTCCGATCGTCATGATCAAGCACCTGTTCAAGTTTTCCGCCGCGGCCGCGATCCTGGCCAGCGGTCCGGTCTTTTCGCAAGCCGAGGTCGACCCGGCACTGCCGGACTACGAGCCCGTCTCCGGGATCTCCGGCAACCTGTCCTCGATCGGCTCGGACACCCTCAACAACCTGATGACGCTGTGGGCCGAGGAGTTCCAGAACTTCTACCCCAACGTCAATATCCAGATTCAGGGTGCCGGATCCTCGACCGCGCCGCCGGCGCTGACCGAGGGTACGGCCAACTTCGGTCCGATGAGCCGGCATATGCGTTCTTCGGAAATCCAGGCCTTCGAGGAAAAGCACGGCTATCCGCCGACCGTCGTCGGTACGGCGATCGACGTGCTGGCCGTCTACGTCAACAAGGACAACCCGGTCGAATGCCTGGCCATGGAGCAGGTCGACGCCATCTTCTCCGTCGGCCGCCGCTGCGGCGGTGCCGATGACATCACCCGCTGGGGGCAGGTCGGACTCGAGGGTGATTGGGCCAACCGCGACTTCGCGCTCTACAGCCGCAATGCGGTCTCGGGTACCTACGGCTATTTCAAGGACAACGCCCTTTGCGGCGGGGACTTCAAGCCTTCGATCAACGAGCAGCCGGGATCGGCATCGGTCGTGCAGGGCGTGAGCGAGTCGCTCAATGGCATCGGTTACTCGGGTATCGGCTACGAAACCTCGGGCGTCAAGGCGATCGAGCTGACCCATGTCGGCGACGACCGCTGTTACGCGCCGACGCCCGAGAACGGCGTCAGCGGCGACTATCCGCTGGCCCGCTTGCTGCTGGTCTACGTCAACAAGAATCCCAATCGCGAGCTGCCGCCGCTCGAGCGCGAGTTTTTCAAAATGGTCCTGTCACGCCAGGGTCAGCAAGTTGTCTTGCGCGACGGTTATATTCCCCTGCCGGAGTCGGCTGCTTCGCGTATTCGCGACGAGCTGGGACTATAGACACCGCCTGGATGGCATGTTGAGTCCGAACGGCCCCGACATTTTCGGAGCCGTCCGGCATCGGTCCGCCGGATACAACGATCGTTGAACCACCGAGTTCCTGGATGAGCAATAACGCGACACAAGCAGGCCAGCGGCAGTCCTATCTGCCCAGCGCCGAGGTAATGGCGCGTCGTCGGCGCAGCCGCTACCTGGCTGACGGTGCAGCGCGCTGGATGGTGCGCGCCGGCGGCGGGGGTGTGGTCGTGGCACTGGCCCTGATTTTCGTGTACCTGTTCAGCGAGGTCTTGCCGCTTTTCAAGGGTGCATCGGTGGAGCGCCAGGACAGCTACGTCACGGCCGATTCAGAGGCGACAGTGCCGGCCTACATGGCGCTGGAGCGCTACGGCGAAATCGGTATGCGCTACAGCCGTTCCGGCGAACTGGTGTATTTCCGTCTCGGCGACGGAGAGGTCATCCGCCGTGTCGATCTGGCCGTGCCCGAGGGGGTGCGCGTGACCAGCGTCGGAAATGGTGAGCCGCGGGCTCGCCGGGTGGCCTTTGGACTCAGCGACGGCACGGCGATCATTGTCGACCACAATCATGAGCTCGAATTTCCCGAAGCGGGCGTTCGCAACGTGGTTCCGGATCCGAGCTTTCCCGTCGGCCCCGACCCGGTCCTGGTCGATGACTCGGGTGAGCCGCTGACCGCAATTGCCGTCCAGGAGTCGCGCGACGATACCGGCGTGGCGGCGCAGACGGCCGACGGTCGCATGCTGTTCGTGCGCTACCGGGTGCGCACAGGGTTTCTGTCGGGCGAGCGGGAGATCGAGCGTGAGCAGCACGACTTGCCGGCTTTCGGCACGCCGGTCACCCATCTCCAACTCAGCGCCAACCTCTGGAACCTGATCGCCGCGGATGCCGGCGGCAGCCTGATCTACTGGGATATTTCCCGTCCTGCCGAGGCCGTGATGCGCGATCGCCGTGAGGTCGCCGGTGATCAGGGTGAGTCGATTACCAGCCTGCAGTTTCTCAACGGCACCTTTTCGGCCGTCGTCGGCACTTCGGAAGGCAACCTGTCGCAATGGTTTCTCGTGCGCGACGAGACCGAAGATGCCGGTGACAACGTTTTCTACCTGGCCCGGGCCAGGAACTTCGAGCAGCATCCGGGCGCGATCATGGCGATTCAGCCCGAGTACGCGCGCAAGGGCTTCGTCGCCGTCGACGATGCCGGTCACCTCGGGATTCATTACGGCACTTCGGCACGAACGCTGTTTCTCGACCGGGTCTCCGACGAGCCCCTCGTCGGTGTTGCCGTATCTCCCGTCAACGAGCGCATCCTGGTCGAAGACCGGGCAGGCACGATCACGGAGTTCGACGTATGGAACGAGCACCCGGAAACCTCGTTCCACGCGCTGTGGAGCAAGGTCTGGTACGAGGGCCGCTCCGATCCCGACTACGTCTGGCAGGCCTCGTCGGGCAGCGACAGTTTCGAGCCCAAGTATTCGATGGTGCCGCTGACCGTCGGCACGCTCAAGGCCGCGTTTTTCGCCATGCTCTTCGCCATGCCGCTGGCGATTGCCGGGGCAATCTACACCGCCTATTTCATGTCGCCGAGACTACGCGGTTACGTCAAGCCCACCATCGAGGTGATGGAGGCGCTGCCAACGGTGATCCTGGGCTTTCTGGCCGGTCTGTGGCTGGCGCCGTTTCTCGAGAATCACATCCCGGCGGTATTCACCGTACTGATCGGCTTGCCGCTGTCGTTCCTCTTCATTGCCTGGGCCTGGTCGCAACTGCCGCGAGGGTTCCGCAATCGGGTACCCGGCGGCTGGGAAGCGGTGATACTGATGCCGGTCGTGTGTCTGCTCGTGTGGGGCCTGGTCGAGCTCTCGCCGCTGATCGAGATCTGGTTTTTCGACGGTTCGATGCGGCAGTGGTTTACCGACATCGGCATCAGTTACGATCAGCGAAACGCCCTGGTCGTCGGCATCGCCATGGGCTTTGCCGTGATTCCCACGATCTTTTCGATCGCAGAGGACGCTGTCTTTACCGTGCCGAGGCATCTGACGCAGGGCTCGCTGGCGCTGGGTGCCACACCCTGGCAGACGGTCACCCGGGTGGTTTTGCTCACCGCCAGCCCCGGTATCTTCTCGGCGGTCATGATCGGTTTCGGCCGCGCCGTCGGCGAGACCATGATCGTGCTGATGGCTACGGGCAACAGCCCGGTGGTCAACTTCAATATCTTCGAAGGCATGCGCACCTTGTCGGCCAACATCGCCGTGGAACTGCCCGAGACGGCCGTGAACTCGACGCACTTCCGGGTGCTGTTCCTGGCCGGCCTGGTGCTGTTCGCCATGACCTTCATCGTCAACACCATCGCCGAAATCGTGCGTCAGCGTCTGCGCGCGCGCTACAGCAGTCTGTGAGGATGCAGTGAAGTTCAGGGAATGGTTCAAGTCGGGCGATCCGTGGATCTGGATGATCGGCGGGGCGTTGAGCATCTCGATCATCATGGTGGTCGGGCTTTTTCTCTTGATCGCCGTTCGCGGCTTCGCCCACTTCTGGCCGGCCGAGCTGGTCGAAGCGACGGTCACCGCTGTCGACGGCAGCGAATCGGTGATTCTCGGCGAAGTAGTCGAAAGCGAGACGCTGCCCGCCGACCGCGTTCGCGAGGCCGGACAGCTCATCGACGACGACACGCTGGTCATCACGCGGCATTTGTTCAAGGTGGGCAACCGCGATTTGACCGGGCGCGATTTCGTCTGGAACCTGGAGGCTGCGATGGGGCCGTGGACCTATCCCGAAGACGCCATGATGCTCGAGCGGCGGGAGTGGGGCAATTTCTACGGCTATCCGCTGCGGCTCGAAGACAACGGCGAGATCGTGGCCCGCGGAGAAGCGCTGTGGCCGGAACTCCAGGTCCGTATCGACCGGGCCAATGAACTGCACGAGCGCATACAGCGAATCGAGCGCTACGAAATCGGTCGCATCAATCGCCAACTCGAAGCCATCCGGCTCGAAGAGCGGGGGCTCGATCATCGCGGCGTGACCGGCGCCGAGCGTGAGGCCGCGATGGCCGATCTGGATGCGCGCCGGGCGGTGCTGGAAGATGAGTACGAGGATTTGCGCGCGCAGCGTAACGATCTTCAGCAGAGGAACCAGGGCGACGTACTCCACGCGCGAACGGCCGACGGGCGTGAAGTGAGCATTCCGGTGGCCATGATCGTGATGGCCTCGCAGAACAATGCGCTGGGTCTCGGCGGCAAGTTGTCTTTCTACTGGCATCGGATTACCGACTTTCTCACCGGCTACCCCCGCGAAGCCAATACCGAGGGCGGCATTTTTCCGGCCATCTTCGGCACGGTGGTCATGGTGCTGATCATGTCGGTGCTGGTCACTCCGTTCGGGGTGCTGGCGGCCATTTACCTGCGCGAGTACGCCCGCCAGGGACCGATCCTGAAGATGATTCGCGTGTCGGTCTATAATCTTGCCGGCGTACCCTCGATCGTCTTCGGCGTGTTCGGCCTGGGGTTTTTCGTCTACATGCTCGGCGGCAGCATCGATCAGCTGTTCTTCCCCGAGCGCCTGCCGGCACCGACTTTCGGAACACCGGGCCTGTTCTGGGCGTCGTTGACCCTGGCCTTGCTGACGCTGCCGGTGGTCATCGTTTCCACCGAGGAAGGCCTGGCGCGTATTCCACGCACGGTGCGTGAGGGTTCGCTGGCCCTGGGCGCGACCAAGTGGGAAACTCTGTGGAAGGTGGTCGTGCCGCTGTCGGCACCGGCCATGATGACGGGGCTGATTCTGGCTGTCGCGCGCGCTGCCGGTGAAGTGGCCCCGCTGATGCTCGTCGGCGTGGTCAAGCTCGCTCCCAGCCTGCCGGTCGACGGCCAGTTCCCCTACGTTCACCTGGAACGAAAGATCATGCACCTGGGTTTCCACATCTACGATGTCGGTTTCCAGAGCCCGAACGTGGAAGCCGCTCGGCCGCTAGTTTACGCCACGGCCTTGACGCTGGTGGCCCTGATCCTGATCCTGAACCTGAGCGCGATCGCGATCCGCAATCGACTGCGCGAGAAGTATCGCTCCGAGAGCGATTGACACGATTGACTACCGCGAAGACGCTAAAAGCGCGAAGATGCAGTGAAGAGAAAGAAGAGCAGGATTGGTGTTCACTTTGCGATCTTTGCGTCTTCGCGGTTAAAAATGTTTTGTAGAGAGAAAACCACATGGAAGAGAATCATCAGGCAACGCAGATTCCGAAGGCCGGCGTGTCGATGGGTTCCGATCGGAAGGCGCTGAATATCGAGCGCGAGGAAATCTGCATCGAAACGCGCGGACTCAACCTGTATTACGGTGAGGATCAGGCGCTCAAGGACATCAACCTGCGCATCCCGCGCAACCGGGTGACGGCCTTCATCGGCCCCAGCGGCTGCGGCAAATCCACTCTGCTGCGCTGCTTCAACCGTATGAACGATTTGATCGACATCTGCCGGATCGAGGGCGAGATCTCCATCGACGGTCAGGAAATTCATGATCGCAACATCGATGTGGCCGAGCACCGGCGGCGTGTCGGCATGGTTTTCCAGAAGCCCAATCCGTTTCCGAAGTCGATTTTCGAGAACGTGGCCTACGGACTGCGTCTGCAGGGCGTCAACGATCGACGCAAGTTGGCGGAAGTGGTCGAGCGCGCCCTGCGTGCGGCGGCGTTGTGGGACGAGGTCAAGGACCGCCTCGACGACAATGCCTTTGGTCTGTCGGGCGGCCAGCAGCAGCGCCTGGTGATCGCGCGCGCCATCGCCATCGAGCCCGAGGTGATTCTGCTCGACGAACCCTGCTCGGCGCTGGACCCCATCTCCACGGCCAAGGTCGAGGAATTGATCATAGAGCTGAAGGATCGGTATACCATTGTCATCGTGACCCACAACATGCAGCAGGCCGCGCGCGTGTCGGATTTCACGGCCTACATGTACATGGGCGAGCTGATCGAATTCGACGATACCTCGCGCCTTTTCACCAACCCGCGCCGCAGGGCCACGGAAGACTACATCACGGGTCGCTACGGTTAAGGCCGTCCCGATTCCCGGAGGATCCAGATCATGGACAAGCTGCATCTCGACAAGCACATCTCCCGCCAGTTCAACGAAGAGCTCGAGTCGCTGCGCCAGCAGGTCATGACCATGGGCGGGCTGGCCGAGGAGATGATCAGTGACGCGACCCGGGCCTTGGTCGAGGGCGATTCCGAGCTCGCGCAGAAGGTCGTCGACGCCGATGATCGCGTCAACGACATGGAAAAGGCCATCGATGAGCGGTGCATTTTCATCCTGGCGCGCCGACAGCCGACCGCCAGCGATCTCCGTCTCGTGGTGGCCATGATCAAGACCATCAACGATCTCGAGCGCATCGGTGACGAGGCCGAGAAGATCGCCCGCATGGCCATCAGCCTGGCGGAGGCCGAGCGTCCGCGCAACAACTACCGCGAGCTCGAAATCATGGGCACGACGGTGCGGGGCATGCTCCGCGACGCGCTCGACGGCTTCGTGCGACTGGCCCCCGAAGTGGCGGTCGACCTGGTGCGGGAAGACAAGAACGTCGATGCCGACTACGAGGCGGCCCTGCGCCAGTACCATACCTACCTGGTCGAGGAACCGCGCAGCACGCGGCGAATCCTCGACGCCATCTGGGTGGCGCGTGCGATGGAGCGCATCGGTGACCACGCCAAGAACATTGGTGAATACATCGTCTACCTGGTGGAGGGCAAGGACCTGCGCCACGCCTCCCTGGCCGAGATGGAACGCGAGCTCACCGACGACGATCGCGAGTAGCCGGATTCGCCGGGCAGGTGTTCTCAGCTTATGAGAACGGCCCGTGCTGAACTGCCGTCACGTTCAAGCGATGGAGTTCAGTCATGCAGGCAGCCCTCAGAATTCGACAGGCCCGGCCCCGGGCCGATCACCAGGAAATCCTGCGGCGGTCCGTCCGCCAGCTCGGTGCCTTCGCCGGTGAATTGCTGGCGCTCGCCAGCCTGGCCGCGGGGCTGGCCGCCGGTCTCCTGGCCCTGACGGGGCTCCTGGTCTAGACGCCCTGGCTACGGGCAGTTCAGGCCGGCGAGTTCGGTCAGGCGCTCGAGCGGCAGGGTGCCGTTCTCGAAGTCCTCGAGCTGGCTCTGGTAGTCGAACTCGCCCTGGGCGCAGTCCAGGCTGAGTTGCCCCTGGCCCCAGACGAACTGCTCGACCGCATCCGGATCGAAACCGTCGCCGAACACCGGGCCCCGCACGGCCAGCGCCTCCGGGAAGAAGATCGGGTCGGTGCTGCCGGCCTCGCTCTGACCGATGACCCAGTACGGCCGGCCCTCGGCGTCGAACGTGAACCAGACCAGCAGCATGGACTCCGGCGAAACCCACTGCACGGTCAGGCCCTGGCCGGCCTGCTGCGGGTCGTACCAGGAGCCGCTCCACCGGGCCCGGTCCTCGACGTCGACGGGCATCGGGTGACAGCCGGTCTCCCAGGTCGTGGTCAGCGCGATGAAATCGATGCTCCTGTGGTGGCCGTAGGCCTCGTACTCGTACCAGCCGGCCTGGCAGTCGGCGAACACCATCCTGGCCGATCCCACGGTCTCGAACTCGACGTCCCCGGGATCGAAGGCGCCGCCGAACCGGGCGCCGGAAGCGGCGATGAGTTCCGGGAACTCGATGGTATTGCCCTCGATCGTGCCGCTGCCGATCAGCCAGCGTGGTCGGCCCTCGCCGTCGAAGGTGAACCAGTAGGCCAGCGCCCGGTTGTCGGGCAGGATTTCGAGCATCCAGCCTTCGCCGCTTCGATCCGGGTTGAACCACATGGCCGTATGACCGGGGGCGATGGCCTGCGCGCCCTCCGCAGGCGTCGCCCGGGCCTCGATTGCCAGCGAGCGGTCGGTGCCGCCGACGTCCGGACCGCTGCCGCCCTCCAGTCCCTGCCAGCGCCCGCCGGAGAAGGCCACCGGCGTGGCCGGGTCGGCGTCGAGGCGGTGGCCGGTCAGGTCGGTGGTGTCGATGGCCAGCGTGACACGGCGGTCCTCGTCGGCTTCGAAGCGCCCGAGGTTCGCGGTGCTGTCGGGAATCTCGAGCGCGATGGTGACGGTGTCGTCCGGGTAGGCCGGCCGATCGGTGATGCGTCGGGAGGGGTCCGGTTGCCATTCCGGGGCGCCCACGGCGGTTTCGATCGACTCGCCGCCGGCTTCGAGGCCGAGCGCGAGATCCAGCGACGCGCTGTCCTGTCCGGGAAAGGGCGTGATCTCGCCGTTCTCGCGCCAGCGCATCGGCTTGCTGAAGGTCAGGCGAAGGCGATAGGCCCGCCCCGGCGTGATCGCCCGGGCGCTGTGCGTGACGAGCTCGCGCTGACCGCTTCCGTTGGTCTGCCAGCGCGCGGTCCAGAGGGTGAACGAGCCGGTTTCGTCGAGCAGGTCGGCGCGCAGCACGTGGGCGGGGCCGGCCATGTGATAGGCGACGGCCGCCATGGTTTCGGCGAGGTTTTCCCGGACCCGCGTGATTTCGCTCTCCGGCAGGATGAAGCCGTCACCGCCGTTCGTGCCGAAGCCGCCGTACTCTTCGCCGCCCTGCTCGCCCGGTTCGATCTCCCAGGTGAGGGAAGGGACCTGGTAGGTGTGTGCGAAGTACTCCGAGGTCGTGCCGATGCCGCCGTTGATCGGCCCGGGATCGTCCAGGTACCGCTTGCTGCCGGGCAGCTCGACGTGATGATCCGAGGCCATCGCCAGGACCCGCTGCTGGATGGCGTTGAGGCGCTGGTTGCCGGTACGGACACTGAAGAACACCCGGGTGAAGGAATGCATGTCGGCGTAGAACCGCAGCTGGTCGGCGGGTCCCAGGCCGGCGGCGTTGCGCAGCGCCTGGATCTCGGGCTCCGAGCCCGGCGAAGGGCCGCGATAGGTCAGGTCCGCCGCGACTTCCGTGAAGGGCGGGCCGGGCCAGAACGGGGGATTGTTGCGGTTGAGATCGACGCCGGCCAGCCGGTCGCCGGCGCTGAAGAGGCTTTCGTCGGCGCCGCGGTGGTTCTTGCGCCGCATGCGCCCGTCGCGTGCCCAGAAGTCCGGATAGCGGTTGTCCACGTCCAGCCAGCTGAGCGTGGGGAAGCGCTGGGTCTGCAGGAAGCCGTCGATGTTGAGGACGGGAATCACGACGATGCTGGTGTGGTCGAGAACGTAATCCAGCCAGGGTTTCCCCTCGCGGCCCTCGGCCAGAAGCTCCATCAGGCCGGTCACGACCTCGGGTGACTGCCATTCCCTGGCATGAATGCCGCCGGTGAACTGCAGGACCGCGCGCGGCAGTCCCTCGGGCGTCGTCTCGCCGCCCCGGCCGAGCCGGTAGGCCCAGATGTCGCGGCCGAGCAGGGTCTCGCCGACGATGGCCGGCTCGACGAAATCGTGCACCAGGGCCAGGTCCTGGTGCCGGGTGTGCAGGCCGGCATAGCTCCGGAACCCGTCGAAGGGCAGCGGCGTATCCACCGATGTGGGAACGGGGTAACCCAGCCCGAGCCGCCCGGGCCCCTGGGTCCACTGCACGATCGACTGCGCCGCCGCCAGCGAAGAGGCGGCGAGCAGCACGAGTGCCGTGCAGCAGCGCGCGGGGGCGCTCATGGCTCGCCCCGGCCGGGCTCGACCGCAAGCAGGGTGTGATCCATCTCCGCGACCAGCTCCAGGCGTCGCTGGACGAGCGGATCGGGATGCGCGGCGGCCGATTCGAGCAGCCACCGCGACGGCTTGAGCCGGGCCAGCTGGAGCGCGGCCGCGGATCCCAGCCGAGGCTCGTCGAGCAGCTCGACCAGGCGTTCGCTCCACTGCGCGCGGGCGGCTGCGTCCTTGGGGAGGTGATCGGTCAGGTCGTTCAGTGCCCAGGCCGCCACGCCGGCGTCCGGGTGATCCAGTGCGGCGGTCATCAGCTGGCCGGCCGCCTCCCCGTTGAGATGCTCGCGCGCTCGTCTGAGTCTCGGCAGGACCTCGGCGGCGGGCGCGTCCGCCAGCCAGCCGTCGAGCCACTGGCGGTTGCCGCGCGCCAGTTCGATGTCCGCGCGCAGATGGCCGCAGCCGCCGACGCGCGTGGCGCAGGCCAGGGCGACCGCCTCCAGCCGGGAGGCGGGAAGCGCGTCAATGCCGGCCTGGAGGCCGCGTCCGACCGGGGTGTTCGGCGCTGCCTCGTCGAAGGCCGCCGCCAGCCCGGCGGGGGAAGCGGCGCCCGGTCCGCTGACCGAGTCGCGCGCGGCCTGCCAGGCCCATTGATTGGACAGTCCTCTGGCGGTGGCCACCAGGTTGAAGACCGGAACCGGGTGGTGGCGGCCTTCCGGATGGCCGGTCACGGCCAGGGGCGCCAGCGATCCGAACCAGTCGAGGACCTTCGCGTCGGCCGTTCCGGGCGGCAGCTCGCGGAGTCTTTCGAGGTATCGATGTAGGATCGCTTCGCGCTCGAGAAGCGGAATGGACTCGTCGGCGCGCACGGCGGCCAGCGCCGCCAGGACTTCGTCGGGGTCGCGCGCCGATTGCGTGGCGGCGAGCAGGGGATCGACCGACTCGTCGAGTCGTTCGATGCCGGGCAGGTCCCGCGAGTCGAGTTCGTCGATCCAGACGGGTTGTGCCGCCTGGGCCGACAGGACGAGGGCGAGCCACGGCAGGGCCGCGGCGGCCAGGATGCGCGCTGTTTTCATGGGCCGGCTCCTCCATCGGTGCCTGGCCCGGAATATAGCAGCCCGACGCGTTGGCAGCCAGGGTCTGCCGCCGCCGGCACCCCGGCGGGCGGGCGCCAGGGAAGCGGCTCAGGCGGCCTGTTCGGACTGGCGGACCGGCCCGTTGACCAGTGCGTCGCGGGTCGCCTCGACGATCAGGTCGACCTCGGCGGAGGTGATCCCGAAGGGCGGCGTGTAGCGCAGGGAGTTGGCGCCGCCGTGGATCACGTTGATCCCGTGCATCCGGAGGTATTCCTCGGTCGAGCCGTCGCCGTAGGCCTTGTAGACGCTGCTGTCGAGTTCGACCGAGAAGAGCAGGCCGGTTCCCTGCACGCGCGTGATGCGTCCGTCCAGCTCATCGGCGAGCCGGCCGAACTTTTCGAGGAACTCGCGACCCCGCTCGACGATGTTCTCGCGCAGTTCCGGCGTGACCTGGCGCAGAACGGCCGTGCCGACGTCGAGGGCGCGCGGATTGGCGGTCATGGTGTTGCCGTACACGCCCTTGCGGTACAGGCCGGCCGCCTTGTCGTTCATGGCGAGCACCGACAGCGGATACTGGCCCGCGTTGAGCGCCTTGGAATAGGTTTCCAGGTCCGGGGCTTCCAGGCCCTCGAAGCCGGGGTAGTCGACCACCGAGAGCACGCCCTGGGTGCGCAGGCCGGCCTGGATGGAATCCATCAGCAGGAGGGTGCCGTGCTCGGCCGTCAGGCGGCGGGCCTCGGCGTAGAACTCGGGCGTGACCGCCATGCCCGGGTTGCCTTCGCCCATCACCGGTTCCATGAACATCGCTTCGATGAAGACCCGGTTCTTCTCGGCCCAGTCGAAGACCTGCTGCAGGTGCTCGATGTTGTTCGGCTCGACGGTGATCAGCGTGTCTTCCTCCCGGTAGGAGGCGAGGTGCTGGGTGTAGGTCTTGCGCGTCGAGTCGGAAAAGCGCGCGGGACGGTCGGTGCGGCCGTGGAAGCTGCCCGACAGGGAGAGCCGGTGGAGCTTGTGGCCGGCCCTGGGGCCGCCCGGGTCGGTCATCTGCTTGGCGTTGATGTCGCAGATGCGGCCGGCCACGGTTACCGCCTCGGAGCCAGAATTCATGCACAGGAAGCGATGGAACGGGCAGCCGTCCTCGCGGCGGTTGCCGATTTCGGCGGTCAGCGTGTCGAAGAAGCGCTGGTGCGAGAAGCTCGGCGTCATGATGTTGGCCATCACGTGCGGCTGGTTCATCGCCGTGAGCACGGCTTCCGGCGCGTGACCCAGGCCGAGCATGCCGTAGCCGCCGGAGTCGTGAAGCACCGCGCCCTTGGAGGTGATGATCCAGGGGCCGCGCGCGGCCAGGGCCACGTAGGGATTGACGCAGTCGTCCGGATAGAAATTGACGTAGCCCGACTGCAGCGCGTCCTTCTGCTCGATCTCGTCGAGAGCGACCAGGTCGGGGTAGGCCTCGCGCCAGCATTCGATCACGCCGAGCGCGTCGTCGACCGCCTGCCCGAGCCGCGGGTCGCGCTCGGCAAAGCGTTCGAGGACATCGTCGGTCAGGCCGTTGGTCAGCGGCTTGCCGCCGAGGTGGCGCAGGGTGTCGAGTTTGCTGATGATGCTCACGCGCGTCTCCTTAGGGAGTTTGTGGCCGGGGGCGCAGGGAAAGCCGGTCATTATAGCAACATGCGCTGTCGCGATCGATGCCAGAGCCCGTGCCGTCCCGCCCGCCGGGTCAGGGCGAACGCGAACGGCGCTGTTCGATCGTTCCGGAAGACGACGCCTCGAAACGATCCCGGAGGATTTCGTCGCCCAGGATTTCGAACAGCGCGCTGCCCTGGCCGCTGTAGCGTGGGTCGCTCACAACGGCCTCGACCGTATAGATGCCCGGCGCCACGGGGGGTTCTGCTCCGCCGTCATAGCTG
>JAAAPE010000039.1 GCA_009908385.1 Gammaproteobacteria bacterium | reverse complement strand
GAGAAAACCCGGCGCCCTGCCATCCGGCAAGAAGGTCCCGGATCTCCGCTGCGCTCCGTCCGGGACTACAGTGGCGTGAACCCCATAGTCCTCGCGGCGCAGCCGCCCACAATCCTCCGCGGATGCCGAACGAAAAAACGAAAGAACGAGGAAACGAAAAAGCCCCGACCGTGCGGGGCTTCTTCGAGCTCGGGCGGACCGCCATGCCGTTGCGGGTCAGCGATCCCGCATCTGCTTCTGCTTGAGCTCCCAGCGCTCCTGGGCATCCAGGCACAAGGTGGCGATCGGGCGCGCCTCGAGGCGGGCCAGGCCGATCTCCTCGCCGGTTTCCTCGCAGTAGCCGTACTCACCGTCGTCGACGCGGGCCAGGGCCTGATCGATCTTGTTGAGCAGCTTGCGGTAGCGATCGCGGGTCCGCAGCTCGAGGCTGTTTTCCGTCTCGCGGCTGGCGCGCTCGGCTTCGTCGCCGACGTCGCGCACTTCACCGCGCAGGTTGTTGATCGTCTCCTGAGACTCCTCGATCAGGTCCTCGCGCCACTGCAAGAGCTTGCGGCGGAAGTACTCGAGGTGCTCCTGGCACATGTAATCTTCTTTCTCGGAAGGCGTGTAACCTTTCGGCAAATCGACAATCTTGCTGGGCATCAGCTCGCGGCCTCTTCAAGGCAGGTTGTTGCAAAACCGCCGATTATATATCCTAGGACCGAATTCCGGGCAACCCCCACATGCAGACTTTTTTGCTCGCCCTGATCCGGGCCTACCGCTACGTGCTGTCACCCTGGATCGGCGGCCAGTGCCGGTTCGAGCCCACCTGCTCGATTTACGCGATGCAGGCAATCGAGCTGTACGGCCCATGGCGAGGAAGCTGGCTGGCGATCAAGCGGCTCCTGCGCTGCCATCCTTTCTGCCCCGGGGGCAAGGATCCGGTACCCGGCTACGAGGACGAAGAGGTGAGATGAGCCGCTGGCTGATCACCAACGCCCGGCTGGTCAGTGATGGGGAAACAACCGAGACGGATGTCCGGATTGAACGGGGGCGGATCGACCGGATTGATGGCGAACTGAGCGCACGGCCACGCGAGACGGTCGTGGACGCTCGCGGGCGTTATTTGCTGCCGGGCATGATCGACAGCTGGGTGCATTTCCGCGAGCCCGGCCTGACGCGCAAGGGCAACATCGCCTCCGAATCGCGCGCCGCCGCGGCCGGCGGGATCACGAGCTTCCTCGACCTCCCCGACACCCTCCCGGCCACCACCTCCAGGCGTGCGCTGGCCGACAAGTTCAGCCGGGCGCAGGGACGGTCCACCACCAATTACAGCTTCTACCTCGGCGCGTCGGCCGGCAATTTCGAAGAGGTCCGTTCGATCACGGCCGGGGAGGCCGGCGGGCTCTGCGTCTGTGTCGGCGGCCACGGCCGCGACGACGTCGTCGACGACCCCGAGCGCCTGACCGAGCTCGTGGCCGCCACCAGCCTGCCCGTGACGCTGCACGGCGAAAGCAATTCAATCGTGGCGGGCAACCGGACGCAGGCCCTGGCCCGGCACGACGGGGAGCTGCCGGCCTCGATACACGCCGAAATCCACTCCCGGGAAGCCGCCCGGGCGGCGCTCGAGCTCGCGCGCCCGCTGGCCCAGGAGCGGGTCGTGCACGTGGCCGGCATCAGCACCCTGGAGGAAACCGAGGCGCTGGATGCCGGCGACCTGCGGGACAAGCGCCTAAGCGCCAGCGTGTGCCTGCCCCACCTGTACTTCATGGACGCCGACTACGACACGCTCGGCCATCTGCTCAAGACCGATCCGGCCATCCAGACCGCGACCGACCGCCGGGCGCTGCGCCGCGCCCTGGCCGACAACCGGATCGACATCATCGCCTCGGGCCATGCGCCGCACCTGCTGCGGGAAAAGGGTCCGCGCTACAACGCCGCCGCGGCAGGCATGCCGGTGGTGCAGTTCGCGCTGCCCGTGGCCTGGTCGCTCGTGGCCGCGCGCATGCTCGCCCCCGAAAAGCTGGTCGAGAAGATCGCCCACAATCCGGCGCGCCGCTTCGGACTGGCCGAGAGGGGATTCGCGCGGGAAGGCTTCTGGGCCGACCTGGTCCTGCTCGATGCGGGGCGGCGTTGCGAGGTCGGCAAGCAGGCGCTGCTCTCGCAGTGCGGCTGGACGCCGTTCGCCGGCCGCAAGCTGCCGGCCACGGTCACCGCCACCTGGATCAACGGCAAACTGGTCTGGCGCGAGGGCCTGCTGACCGGCCAGGTGCCGGGCCGGCGCCTGGAGACGGGGCCGGGCTGAGGCGAGGACCGCGGCCTGGCTAGCCGGCCAGGCGCCGGATATCGGCCCCGATCTGCCGGAACTTTTCCTCGATGTTCTCGTAGCCGCGGTCGATGTGATAGACGCGGTCGATGACGGTTTCGCCATGGGCGACCAGGCCGGCGAGCACCAGGCAGGCCGAGGCTCTCAGGTCCGTGGCCATCAGCGGCGCCGCGGTCAGGCGGTCGACCCCCTTGATGATCACGGCGTTGCCTTCCAGCCGGATGTCGGCGCCCAGTCGCTGGAGCTCCAGCACGTGCATGAAGCGGTTCTCGAAGACCGTTTCGCGCACGATGCCGGTGCCTTCCGCGATCGCGTTGAGCGCCGTGAACTGCGCCTGCATGTCGGTCGGGAAACCCGGGTACGGCGCGGTCGTGACGTTGACGGCCTTCGGCCGCCGCCCGCCCATGTCGAGCTCGATCCAGTTGTCGCCCGTGCTGATCTCGCCGCCGGCTTCCTCGAGCTTGGCCAGCACCGCATCGAGCGTGTGCGGGGCGGCATTGAGCGCACGAACCCGCCCGCCGGTCATCGCCGCCGCGGTCAGGAAGGTGCCGGCCTCGATGCGATCGGGCAGCACGTGGTAATCGTAGCCGTCGAGCCGCTCGCGCCCCTCGATTTCGATCGTGTTCGTGCCGTGGCCCGAAATGGCGGCGCCCATCGTGTTGAGGCACTCGGCCAGGTCGACGACTTCGGGTTCCTGCGCGGCGTTCTCGATGACCGTCGTCCCGCGGGCCAGCGTGGCCGCCATCATCAGGTTTTCGGTGCCGGTCACCGTGGCGGTGTCGAGCACGATGCGAGCGCCCTTCAGCCGCTCGGCGCGGGCCTGGATATAGCCCGATTCCACCGTGATGTCGGCCCCGAGGGCGGCCAGGCCCTTGAGGTGGAGATCCACCGGCCGCGCACCGATGGCGCAACCGCCGGGCAGCGAGACCTGGGCGACGCCGCGCCGCGCCAGCAGCGGACCGAGCACGAGGATCGAGGCGCGCATCGTCTTGACCAGATCGTAAGGGGCGATGTCGCTGTCCATCGCCGAGGCATCGAGTTCGACCCCGAGCCTGTCGCCCAGCGCAATGCCCACGCCCATCTGGGCGAGCAGCTCCATCGTGGTGGTGACGTCCTTGAGATGGGGCACGCCGGCCAGGCGGCAGGGCTTTTCGGTCAGCAGCGCCGCCATGAGAATGGGCAGGACGGCGTTCTTGGCGCCGGAAATTTCGACCGAGCCCTCGAGTACCTGTCCGCCGGTGACCTGGATCCTCGCCACGTGGTCAGCCCGCGCCTTCTTGGCCGGCTTCCTCCGGCGATTTCAGGTCCAGGCTCATGGCGTGGATCTCACGCCCCAGCGACTCACCCATCGCGGCATGAACGAGCCGGTGGCGCTGGATGCGCGTCTTGCCGGTGAAGGCGGGACTGACGACGCGCGCCACATAATGCACGTTGTCGTCGGACGCCACGCGGACTTCGGCGTCCGGCATTGCCTGTAGAATACGCGATTCGATTGATTTGACATCCATGATCGTTTCGGGGGAGTCAGCCGGCGGCCGGACGCCCGTGCGGGCCAATCAGGAAGTTTAACCCATAGCCGAAGGATTCATCCCGGTTACTCAGGACTGCGCATGACCCTCACCATTGCCCTTCTGCAATTGATCGCCGGTTTCCTGCTGCTCATCTGGGCCGCCGACCGCCTGGTGGCCGGTGCCTCCGCCTGCGCCCGCAATTTCGGCGTCTCGACGCTCGTGGTCGGCCTGACCATCGTGGGCTTCGGCACGTCGGCGCCGGAAATGATCGTCTCGGCGGTCGCCTCCTTCTCGGGCAAGCCGTCGCTGGCGATCGGCAATGCCCTGGGCTCGAACATCGCCAACATCGGCCTGATCCTGGGACTCACGGCCCTGATCTATCCGCTGCGCGTCGAAAGCGCCACGCTCAAGCGCGAAGTGCCGATCCTGGCCATCATCATGCTGCTGACGCTGGGGCTGATGTGGAATCTCGAATTCAGCCGGTTCGACGGCATCGTCCTGCTCGTCGGGCTGTTCGGGCTGATACTGGCCATGGTCTACCTCGGACTCAAGAGCGGCGGCAGCGATCCGATGAGCGTCGCGCTGGCCGAAGAGGTTCCCGAGAGCATGTCGACGCGGGCGGCCGTGCTCTGGACGCTGGTCGGCCTGGTCCTGCTGCCGCTCAGTGCCCAGGTGCTGGTCGACGGCGCGGTGACCATCGCCCTGCTCGCCGGCGTGACCGAGGCGGTCGTCGGGCTGACCGTGGTCGCGCTGGGCACGAGCCTTCCCGAACTGGCCGCGGCCGCAACGTCGGCCTACAAGCGCGAAGACGATCTCGCCATCGGCAACATCCTCGGCTCGAACATGTTCAACCTCCTCGGCGTGCTGGGCATCGCCGCGGTCATTCATCCGATGACCATCGAGCCGGTTCTGCTCAACCGGGACACGCTGATGATGTTCGCCATCTCCATCCTGCTGCTGCTCCTGTCCTGGCGCCGCGGTCGGCAGGGCATCATCAACCGGCCCTCCGCCGCGCTGCTTCTGCTCGCCTATCTCGGCTACCAGACACTCGTCATCACCGAGGCGCTGGCGGCGCGTTCGACCGCCCTGGTGCAGTAGAATCGCGGGCATGAACAGCGATCCCAGCCGCCTGCTGGCCACGGCACGCGAGGTCCTCGAAACCGAAGCCTCCGCCATCGGCATGCTGGCCAAGCGCCTGGACCGGGCTTTCGTAGACGCCTGCCGCCTGATCCTCGACTGCCGGGGCCATCTGGTCGTGACCGGCATGGGCAAGTCCGGCCACATCGCCAACAAGCTGGCCGCGACCCTGGCCTCCACCGGCACGCCCGCGTTCTTCGTGCACCCGGCCGAGGCCAGCCACGGCGACCTGGGCATGATCGGCCCCGACAACGCGGTGCTCGCGCTGTCGAATTCGGGCGAGACCGAGGAAGTCCTTCGACTCCTGCCCGGCCTCAAGCGGCTGGGCGTGGGCCTGGTGGCGATGACCGGCAATCCGGACTCCAGCCTGGCCCGGCACGCCGACGTCCACCTCGATACCAGCGTCGACCGGGAAGCCTGCCCGCTGGGCCTGGCACCGACCGCTTCGACCTCCGCCCAGCTGGCCCTGGGCGACGCACTGGCCATCGCCCTGCTCGACGCCCGCGGCTTCACGGCCGACGACTTCGCCCGCTCGCATCCGGCCGGCAGCCTGGGCCGACGCTTGCTGTTGCGCATCAGCGACCTGATGCACGCCGGCGAGGAACTGCCCACGATCGGGGCCGACGAACCGGTCGCCGAGGCCATCATGCAGATGACCCGCAGCCGGCTCGGCCTGTGCGCGGTCGTGGACGATGGCGACGGACTGCTCGGCATCATCACCGACGGCGACCTGAGGCGGCACATCGACGAGCTGCGGGATGTGCGGGCGACGCCGGCGCGCGCGATCATGACGGCCGATCCGCGCACCATCCGCGCCGGGGAGCTGGCCGCCGCCGCGGTGGAGATGATGCAGCACCACCGAATCCAGGGCGTGCTGGTCACCGACGATGAAGGCCGCCTGGTGGGCGCGCTGAACTTCCAGGACCTGCTGCAGGCGGGGGTCGTATGAGTGACCACGAGCGTCTCGAACGCGCGGGCGCGGTCCGCCTGGCGATCTTCGACGTCGACGGCGTGATGACCGACGGGCGCATCGCCTATACCTCGGCCGGCGACGAGATCAAGCAGTTCCACACGCGCGACGGGCTCGGCATCAAGGGCCTGATGACCAACGGCATCGACGTGGCCATCATCACGGCACGCAGCTCGCCCATCGTCGAACGACGCCAGCGGGAGCTGGGCATCACGCACCTCGTGCAGGGCCGGGAGGACAAGGCCAGCGCGCTCGCCGAACTGCTGGCCGAGACCGGCCTGAGCGGCGAGGACTGCGCCTACACCGGCGACGACCTGGTCGACTGGCCGGCGATGCGCGCCTGCCGGCTGCGCTGCGCACCGGCGGATGCCAGCGAGTGGATCCGCCAGCGCGCGCATTTCGTCACCGAACGGCCGGGCGGCCACGGGGCGGCGCGTGAAGTCTGCGAGCTCATCCTCGCCGGCCACGGACTGCTGGAAGGCTGGCAGGAACGGTTCGAGTGACCTGGCGGATCGTCCTGATCGCCTGCCTGGCGCTGGTCGTGGCGCTGGGCATTCGCTGGATGATGCCGAGCGACCGTAGCGCCGCTCCGGACATCAGCCTGCCCGACACGCAGTTCGACTACACGCTGAGCGACTATTCCGCACGCTTCCGGGACGCCGAGGACCGCGTCGAGCTGCTGCTGTCCGGTCCGCGCCTCGAGCACGTCTGGGCCGAGCGCGTGGCCCGGCTCGACGCGCCGGATTTCCACATCGAGCCCGAAGGCGCCGACTGGCGCGGCTCCGCGCGAGCCGGCCGAATCCTGCGCGACGACGAAATCCTGGTGCTCGAAGGCGACGTCTCGCTGATCCACCGCCACGAACGCGGCGAGCTGGAGATCAACGCGGAGCGACTGCGATACGATCGGCGCGCGCGTACAATCTCTTCCGACGACCCCGTCGAAATCACCCTGGCGGGAGACTTTCTGCGCGCAGGCGGTCTGAACGTCACACTCGACAACAACATCCTGGAACTGACAGATGGTGTACAAGGCGAATTCGAAGCGCCTCCGATGGACGATCCCGACGATGCTGGCCGCCCTGCTGCTGGCGACGGCGGCAGCGGCGCAGACGGGTGAACGCGTCGGCATCAGAGCCGAAAACGCCTCGTTCGACAACGAACGCGGCGCGACCCACCTGCGCGACAACGTGCGGATCACGCGCGGCGAACTCGAGATCGAGGCCGACGAGGGCTTCGTCTACCGAGGCGAGGACGGCCTGAGGCAGATCGAGCTTTTCGGCACACCGGTGCGCTGGCGCACAGTGACCGAGGCCGGCGGCGAAACCACAGGGCAGGCCAACGAAGTCGTCTACGACGTGCTCAGTCGTACCGTCACCCTGATCGGCGACGCCCGCATCCAGGAGCAGCGCGGTTCCTTCTCGGGCGACCAGCTCGTGTACAACATCGACACCCAGGCCACCGAGGGCCAGGGCGGCATCCGTATGGAAATCGAGCCCGAGACCATCGATTCCGACGGCGACGACGCGCCGGATCCGGACTGAACCGTGCTGGTCGCCGAGCACCTGGCCAAGCGCTACAAGGGCCGTGCCGTCGTGCACGGCATGTCGATGCAGGTCGACCGCGGGGAAATCGTCGGCCTGCTCGGCCCCAACGGCGCCGGCAAGACGACCTGCTTCTACATGGTGGTCGGCCTGATTCCGGCCGATAGCGGGCGCATCATGCTCGACGAGCTCGACGTCACGCGCGCCAGCATGAACCGGCGCGCCCGCGCCGGTCTGGGCTACCTGCCGCAGGAAGCCTCGGTCTTCCGGCGCCTGTCGGTGGCCGAGAACATCCTGGGGGTGCTCGAACTTCGCCGCGATCTCGACCGTCCGGCCCGGCGGCGCGAACTGGACCGCCTGCTCGAGGAGTTCAGCGTCACGCACCTTTCCGACCAGCCCGGCATCAGCCTGTCGGGCGGCGAGCGCCGACGCGTGGAGATCGCCCGGGCGCTGGCGGCCGATCCCGCCTATATCCTGCTCGACGAGCCCTTCGCCGGCGTGGACCCGATCTCGGTGGGCGAAATCCAGCACATCGTGCGCCAGCTCAAGCAGCGCGACATCGGCATCCTGATCACCGACCACAACGTCCGCGAGACCCTCGGCATCTGCGACCGCGCCTACATCATCAGCGAGGGCCGGCTGCTGATCCACGGCAAGCCCGACGAGGTCATGGCCGACGAGAACGTCCGCAACGTCTACCTGGGGCGGGAATTCCGGCTCTGAGCCGTTCCAGAACCTGACGCCGTTTCGGATTTCGGAGTTTCGAATTTCGTGCTTGCCTTATCCCAACTGGCTCGATTCTTGCCGTTGGGCGTAGAATCGACTCCATGAAACAGGGTGCAAGCCTCCAGCTCAAGCTGGGTCAGAAGCTCAAGCTGGCGCCGCAGCTGCGGCAGGCCATCGCACTCCTGCAGCTCAATCGGGTGGAGCTGCGGCAGACGATTCGCGAGGCCCTCGACACCAACCCCCTGCTCGAGCGCACCGAGGAGACCGCGGCCGACAGCGCCGACGCCGAATCGGGCGAGGACTTCGACGTCGACGTCGAATTCGGCGAGGATTACGGCTTCGACGATCTGCCGGAGGGCTACTCGGTCACCTCCGGGCCGGGGCCGAACTACGACGACTTCGTCAGCGACCGCGCCGACGAATCCCTGCAGCAGCACCTGCTCTGGCAGGTGAACCTGTCGGGCTTCAGCGAAACCGACGAGGCGATCGCGCGAGCCATCATCTACGCCCTCGACGAGGACGGCTACCTGCACGACGACATGCCCACCCTGAGAGCGTCGCTCGCGCCGGAGCACCTGGTCAGCCACGAGGAGGTGGCGGCCGTGCTCGAGCGCATCCAGCACTTCGAACCGGTGGGTGTGGCCAGCCGCAGCGTGGGCGAAAGCCTGCTCATCCAGTTGCGTGCCATGCCGTCGAGCACGCCCTCGCTGGGGCTGGCCTGCCACCTGGTGGAACATCACATCGACGCGATGGGGCGGCAGGATTACCGTGAGATGAAGCGCGCGACCGGCGTGGGCGACGACGAAATCCAGGCCGCCCTGGCCGTGATCAGGCGCTGCAACCCGCACCCCTGCTCGCGCTTTTCGAGCGACGACGAAAACTACATCGTGCCCGACGTCTACGTGCATCCGGCCCAGGACGGCTGGCGCGTGACCCTCAATCCCGACAACGATCCGGGCATCCAGCTCAACGACATGTACGTGCGCCTGGCGCGAAAGGCGAAGGGAGAAGAGAAGAAGTACCTCAGCGACCGGCTGCAGGAGGCGCGCTGGCTGATCAGTGGCCTGGAAATGCGCAACCAGACCCTGCTGGCGGTCACTCGAACCATCGTCGAGCGCCAGCACCCCTTCTTCAGCGAGGGGGAAACGTCACTGCGCCCCCTGCTGCAGCGCGAGGTGGCCGAGACCGTGGGCGTCCACGAATCGACCGTTTCGCGGGCGACCACCCAGAAGTACGCCCACACCCCGCGCGGGACTTTCGAACTGAAGTACTTTTTCTCGGTCGGAATCGATACCGGCGACGGAAACCAGGTGTCGGCGACCGCCGTCAAGGCCAGGCTGCGGCGCCTGATCGCCGAAGAGACACCGGGCAAGCCGCTGTCCGACCAGGCCCTGGCCGACCGCCTGGGCGAGACCGGCATCCAGCTGGCGCGCCGCACCGTGGCCAAGTACCGCGAACAACTCGGAATCCCGGGCTCCGCCCAGCGGCGACGCGCCGCGCGCCTGCAAACGGCATGAACAATCCGGGCGGACTGTATTAACATGGATGTGCACACCAAGGAGCAACCCGATGCAACTTGAAGTTTCCGGACAGAACGTCGAAATCACCCCGGCCCTGCGTGCCTATGTGGCCGAGAAGACCGAACGACTGGAGCGTCATTTCGGTCACCTGATTTCCGCCCATTTCGTGCTCCACCTCGAGAAACTGGTGCACAAGGTCGAAGGCACCATCAGCGTCGGGGGGCGTACCAACCCGATTCACGCCACGGCCGAAGCCGAAGACATGTATGCCGCCATCGACGGCCTGATCGACAAGCTCGATCGCCAGGTGCGACGTCACAAGGACAAGGTCACCGACCATCGCGCATCGCGCCCGGCCGAGGCCGGCTGAA
This sequence comes from Gammaproteobacteria bacterium, assembly GCA_009908385.1. GTDB lineage: Bacteria > Pseudomonadota > Gammaproteobacteria > Xanthomonadales > Wenzhouxiangellaceae > Wenzhouxiangella. Next base: position 33,652 of record JAAAPE010000039.1, on the reverse strand, counting down.
GCCGTTCGGCAAGGGGACCGCAGGCATGCAGCTCGTCGACGTTCTTTCTCCCGACCGCATCACGGTCGGGATTTCGGTTTCGAGCAAGAAATCCCTGCTCGAAAAGGCAGCCGAGCTGCTCGCCGCGGCACCCGGCAGCGCCGGCTCGCGCGAAATCTTCGACAGCCTCTGCCAGCGCGAACGGCTGGGCTCGACCGGTCTCGGACACGGCGTGGCCATTCCGCACGGCCGGGTCGGGGGTCAGGAGAACGTCGCCGGCGCGATGATCCGCCTCAAGCATCCCATCGACTTCGACGCGCCCGACCACGAAAAGGTCGACCTGTTCTTTGCCCTGGCCGTGCCCGAACGCTGTACCGACACCCACCTGCGGCTTCTCGCCGAAATGGCGGAACGCCTGGGCCGGGACAGCCAGCGTGAGGCCCTGCGCGGAACCGACGATGCCGACGAAGTGCTGCGCCTGCTCTCGGACAATCCCGCCGACGCTGATGCCAAGGCGCAATGACCCAGCGCGTCACACCGGCCGAACTCCATGAGCAGTTTTCCGACCGCCTCGACCTCCACTGGGTCACGGGCAAGGCCGAGGCGGCGAAGCGCGCGATCGAGCCGGTCGGCTTCCACTCCCGCCCCTCGCTGGTCGGCTACCTCAATCTCATCCATCCCACCCGCATCCAGATCATCGGGCGCGAGGAATTCGACTGGCTCGAAGGTCTCGATGCGCGAACGCGCTGGGAGACCGTGGCCCGGATCATGGACGACCGGCCCGCGGCGATCATCGTCGCCAACGGCCTCGAGATCGCCGATGATCTGCGCAAGCTGGCCGAGGAAACCGAGACGCCGCTGCTGACCTCGAGCCAGAACGACTGGGAACTGGTCAACTTCCTCGAATACCAGGTCTCGCGCCGACTCGCCCAGCGCGAGACCCTGCACGGCGTGTTCATGGAGATCTTCACCATCGGCGTGCTGATCACGGGTGAGTCGGGCACCGGCAAGAGCGAACTGGCGCTGGAGCTGCTCACGCGCGGCCACCGCCTGATCGCCGACGACGCGCCGGAATTCACGCAGCTCACGCCCGACATCGTCGAGGGCTCCTGCCCGCCGGTCCTCAAGGAATGCCTCGAGGTGCGCGGCCTGGGCATCCTCAATATCCGGAGAATGTTCGGCGATGCGGCGATCAAGGCCAGCAAGTACCTGCGCCTGATCATCCATCTGCACCTGCCCGGCGAAGACCAGCACGAGATCGACCGGCTCCAGGGCAACGACAGTCAGCGCCAGGTGCTCGATCTCAAGATCCCGCAGATCAACCTGCCGGTGCTCGCCGGCCGCAACATGGCCGTGATCGCCGAGGCGGCCGTGCGCGACTTCATGCTGCGGATGAAGGGATTCGACGCGGCGGCCGAATTCGTCGAACGCCACGGACGCCTGCTGGCGGACAAGCAATGAGTTCGCCCCTGGTGATCATCTCGGGCCTGTCGGGCAGCGGCAAGACCGTGGCCCTGCACGCGCTCGAGGACCTCGGCTACTATTGCGTCGACAACCTGCCCGGCGGGCTCCTTCCCGAGCTTGCGCGGGAGGTGCGCAGCCAGCCGGAGCGCTATCCCCGGGTCGCCATCGGCATCGACGCGCGCTCCGGCCCGGAGGGACTCGAGCGCATGCCCGAACTGCTCGATTCGCTGCCCGGATCGCGCGCCTTCCGCCTTCTGTTCCTGGATACCGACGAGAAGGTGCTGGTCCGTCGCTTCAGTGAAACGCGGCGTCGTCATCCGTTGAGCGACCTGGGCGGCGTCGAGGCGGCGATCGCGGCCGAACGCGAGCTGCTCGCGCCGATCCGCGAGCGGGCCGACTGGGTGATCGACACCTCCGAGAGCAATATCCACCAGCTGCGCCGACAGGTCTGGCGCGCCATCGGCGTGACCGAGAACGAATCGGTCCAGTCCCTGGTGCTGGAGTCCTTCGCCTTCAAGCGCGGCGTGCCGCGCGACGTCGACATGGTCTTCGACGCGCGCTGCCTGCCCAACCCGCACTGGCAACCGGGCCTGCGGGCGCACACCGGGCTCGAGGCGCCGGTTCGGCGCTACCTCGAATCGCACGCCATCGTGGGCGAGTTCTGCGGCGACGTCACGACATTCCTGCGCCGCTGGCTGCCCGCCCTCGCCGAGGACCAGCGCAGCCTGGTGACGGTCGCCGTCGGCTGCACCGGCGGGCAGCATCGCTCGGTCTACATCGTCGACCGGATCGCCGGCGTCCTCCGCGAGGAAGGGGTGCGGGTGCTCGTCAGCCACCGGGAACTCGAGCAATGACCGGCATCATCCTGGTCACGCACGACGGTCTCGGCGAGGCCATACGCCATCAGGCCGAGAACATTCTCGGCCAGCCCGTGGCGGTGGTCACCGTCGCCGTCAGCTACAAGGCGGACGTGGAGGAAACGCTGGTGGCACTGCGAACGGCGCTGGCGGCCGGCGCAGACCCAGGCGGCGCCCTGGTGCTGACCGACCTGCCCGGCGCGACGCCGCACAACCTGGCCGCCCGCGCCGCCTCCGAGCAGTCCGTGCCGGTGGTTTCCGGCCTGAATCTTCCGATGCTGCTGAAGGTCGTCAACCATGCCGGCAGGCCGCCGGGCGAACTGGCCGAGCTGGCCGCCGTCGGCGGCACGCAGGGCATCTCGCGGACATGAAGACCGTGGATATCGAACTGGTCAACCGGCTCGGGCTGCACGCGCGCGCGGCGAGCAAGCTGGTGCAGACGGCATCGCGTTTCGAAAGCCGAGTCTGGCTGGCGCACGGCGACAAGCGCGTCAACGCCAAGTCGATCATGGGCGTGCTGCTGCTGGCGGCACCCTGCGGCACGCGCCTGGTACTGGAAGTCGACGGCCCGGACGAGGAAGCAGCCGCCGACACCATCACGGCGCTGGTGGCCGACCGATTCGGAGAAGGCGAATGAGCCTGACGCTGACCGGCATCGGCGTGACCACCGGCATCGCGCTGGGCAAGGTGCATCGACTCACGCCGGGCGAGCTGGCCCTGCCGGAGTACCACCTGGAAGCCGGCGCGGTCGACGCCGAGGTCGAGCGGATTCGACGCGCCGTCAAGCGTGGTGACGAGTTTCTCTCCGGCGTGCTCGAGCGGGTGGGGCAGTCCGGGGGGGAGACCGCGCGGGAACTGCTCGAGGCTCACCGCCTGATCATGCAGGACCCGCTCCTGATGGAATCCGCCTGCGATCGCGTGCGAGAACATCGCATCAACGCTGAATGGGCGCTCGCCCAGCAGGGCGAGTCGCTGCAGGAGGAATTCCGGCGACTCGACGACGAATATCTCGCGCTCAGGCGCGAGGATCTCGAGCAGGTCGTCAACCTCATCCAGCGCGAGTTGGCCGAGCAACCCTCGGCCCTGTTCAGTACCCAGGTCCCGCATCGCCTCGACGACACGATCCTGGTCGCCGGTGAGCTCACGCCGGCCGATCTCACAGTCCTCAGCCAGCGGCGCGTGGCCGGCCTGGTCACCGAGCACGGCGGCCCCTGGTCGCACACCGCCATCCTGGCGCGCAGCCTCGAAATCCCGATGGTCGTGGGCGTTCATCACGCGCTCGAACTGCTGACGGAAGGCGAGTCGGTGGTCCTCGACGGTCATTACGGGGCGGTCCTGGTCAATCCCGACGACAACCTGCGCCGACATTACAGCGAAAAGCAGGCCAGCAGTCGCCGGCACCGCAGCGAAATGCAGCGATTCCTGTCGCTACCCTCCCGCACCGCCGACGACAAGAGCTTCAGCCTGTTCGGCAACGCCGAGCTGCCGATCGAGTTCGAGCGTTGCATGCAAGCCGGCGTGTCGGGCATCGGCCTGATGCGCACGGAGTATCTTTTCCTCGACGGCCGGCTGCCCGACGAGGAAACGCAGTACCGCGCCTACAGCAACGCGCTGCGCGCCATGGGCGGTCGGCCGGTCACGATCCGGACGCTCGATGCCGGCGGCGACAAGCTGCCGGACGAACTGGCACTGACACGCGGACCGAATCCGGCGCTCGGGCTGCGCGGCCTCCGGCTCTCGCTGTCGGTCACCGACCTGTTCCGGGATCAGCTGCGCGCCATCCTGCGCGCCTCCACGGAAGGCCCCGTGCGCATCCTCCTGCCGATGCTCACCACGGTCGAAGAGATCGTGCAGGCCCGGCAACTCATCGCCGAGTGCCGCGAATCACTGCGCTCGGAGGGCCTCAACATCGACCCGGAACTGCCCGTCGGGGGCATGATCGAGACGCCGGCGGCCGCGCTCGACGTCCACAACATGGCCACCGAGCTCGACTTCCTGTCGATCGGCACCAACGACCTCATTCAGTACGTGCTGGCCATCGACCGCCAGGACGAGCTGGTGAGCTATCTCTACGACCCCGCCCATCCCGGTCTCGTCGAACTGCTGGCGCGCTGCGTCGAGGCGGGCCGCGAACGCAACCTGGAGGTCGTCGTCTGCGGCGAGCTGGCCGGTGACGAACGCACGGCGAGGATGCTGCTGGGCCTTGGAGTGAGCCGGTTCAGCATGCCGCCGACACAGGTCGCGGCGGTCAAGAAGAGCCTGGTCGAGGCCAGCGCCGACCGCTGCCGCCGGATCGTCACGCAATTCCAGTCGCGAGGCGGCCGGTCGGGGACCGATCTTCTCGAGCAGCTGCGCGACGAAGGAGGTGCGCGCTAGTGCCCCCTTATCATCAGACGAGGCCCGGCCTCGCCTGCGCTTCGATCGATCCCGGGAACTTGCGGGAGGATTCGGGCGGGCGACCGCTCCCGCTCTGCTGACCGACCCATCCAGACCGACGGACGACTGCCACGGATGCGAATCCTTCACCTCACCGAGGAAGCGCCCTTCTCGCCCGACAGCCCGGCCAGCGGCAACCAGCTGCGGGCCGACCGGCTGCAGCGCGGCCTGTCCGCCGCCGGCATCAGCGTCGTGCATCGCTGGCACGAGGACTGGAACGCCGATCGCATGGCCGAGTGCATCGGCGAGGAACGCCCCGACTGCCTCATGCTCGGCTACTGGCAGCTGGCCGAAAGCCTGCCGGTCGACTGCCCTGTGCCGGTCATCGCCGACTGCATCGCGCCGCGCCCGCTCGAAGCGCACTTCGTCGACCCGCTCGCGACGGGGCGCTACATCCAGCGCTACATCGCGGCGCTCGACCGTACCGACCTGATGCTCGTCGGCAACGACCGGCAGCGCAGCCTCCTGGGCGCCTGGCTGCTGGCCGCCGGTGACGACCTGCGGCGGTCGGTTCCCATCGTCGAAGTGCCCATGCCGGTCGAGCCTCCCGAGCGGGCGCGCGACGATCATGCCCTGCCCCTGATTCTCGCCACGGGCGGTCGCCAGTGGCCCTGGCGTGTCACGGAGGGCTGGCTCGAAGCGCTCCTGCCCGCCGATCGTCGGGACGGGATCGAGCTGCATCATTTCGGCTCAAGGCCGGCGCAGGCGGAAGCCACCGAACACGGCCTGGCCAGCTGGCAGGACTGGCAGCGTTTCCTGGGCCAGCGCGCGCACGTGGGCGTCGAGCTGGCGGACGCCAACTTCGAACGCCAGCTGGCCCAGCCCTTCCGAATCGCGTCCTTTCTCGAAGCCGGGCTTCCGTTGCTGGTCAACGATTGCCTGCCGATCGCCGAGCCGGTTCGGGAACTCGACGCCGGCTGGGCCGTCGAATCGCCGGCCCGGGCGCGCGCGGCGGTCATCGAGGCCCTCGAAGACCCGGGGCGTTGGCGCCGCAAGGCCGCCGGCGCAAGGCGGCTGGCCCTCGAATTCGACGCCGAACCCTGCCTGCGACCCCTGCTGCACTGGCTGGAGTCACCCCGCAAGCGCAGCGTGCGTCGCGGCACCGCACCCGTGCCGGGTTCCCGTCCCGCGGTGGAGCGCGGACCGAGCCTCACCGGCATGCTCGCGCGCTCACTGCTAAAGCCCATCCGGCGGGAGGTCGAGGGCGAGGGTGTGGTCATCGTCAGTCGCTCTGACCTCTTTCCGACAGACCACGGCGCCGCGGTCAAGATCGTCGAGACGGCGCGCGGCCTGGCCGCTGGCGGACGACCGGTCGCCGTCGTGACCGCTGATCGCGGCCGCTACTGGGCCGTCGAGGACGGACGCTTCGTGGCACGCTCCCTGCCGGCCTGGCTCAGGCTGCTTGCCCTGCCGGAATTCGTCAGCCAGCTGATGCACAAGCTGCGGGGGCTACCGGAGAGCAACGCCTTCCTCTATTGGCCGCTCTACGACCCCGGCTACGGACTGCGCGCGGCCTGGGTCGGTCGCCGCATCGGCGCGTCGGTCGCGCTGGCCGAGTTTCCGGCTTTCGCGCAGGCCGCGCGGATCTGCCGACTGTTGAACGCCGGGCGCGCGGTACTGGCCGAGCACAACGTCGAATACCTGCGACTCGCCGAGCAGATCGACGGGCTGGCCGACCGGGCCTACGAGACACTCAAGCGCGGCGAAATCGGGCTCGGCAACAACATGGATGCGGTCGTGTGCGTGTCCGATCGCGACCGAAGCCAGCTGATCGCCGACGGTCTCGAGCCGTACAGGTCGGTGACCATTCCCCACGGGGTCGACCTGACCGCCTTCGAGGCCGCGGTCGGCGCCGACCTCGCCGGGGACTTCGGCCTGGATTCGCGACGACCGGTACTCGCCTACCACGGCACCTTTTCCTATCCCCCCAACCGGCAGGCCCTGATGGTGCTGCTCGAGGAGCTGCTGCCGCGGCTGCACGGCATGGGGCACGCCGTACAGCTGTTGGCCATCGGCAGCGAAGCACCGGTCGCGGTCGATCACCCCGACGTTCGCCTGCCCGGCAGCCTGCCGGACCTGGCGGCGCCCCTCAAGGCCTGCGACCTGGCCGTCGTGCCGCTCGTTTCCGGCGGCGGCACGCGCATGAAGATTCTCGACTATTTCGCCGCCGGCCTGCCGGTCGTCAGCACCACGAAGGGTTGCGAGGGCCTGCCGGTCGAGGACGGACGGCAGCTGCTGATCCGCGACGATTGGGACGCCTTCGCGCAGGCGGTCGCCGAATTGCTCGAGGACGACCAGCGCCGCCAGGCCCTGGGCGAGGCCGGGCATGAGCTGGCGCGCAGCCTGAGCTGGCAGGAAATCGCCGGGCGCTACGATCGGTTGTTCAGGAAGCTGACTTAGGCGCAGGCCATCTGAAGCCTCGCTCGAGGCTGCCGCCCCGGGGGTTTCGGCTTTCCGAATCAAGCACCCGGTTTGAAGCACCAAATCCGAAGCACCAAATCCGAAACAAATTCGAAATTCCAATGACCGAATGACAAAGACGCGGTTCAGGGGATGCCGGTCGAGGTCGCATCCTCGACGCCCATTCTTCGCCTTTGCCTGCGCTCGGCGCTTCCGGAAGCCACCGATGTTCGATCGGCCGAGCTGAGTGGACCCCGCCCGTGCGTCCATCCGTTTCGATCATTCGAACATTCGTGCTTCGAATTTGTTTCGGATTTGGTGCTTCGAGTCTTGTAGTTTGGTGCTTGTAATTTGGTACTTCGAACCTGTCAGTCTGGTGCTCGTGATCTGAAAATCGCGCTATCCGGTCACATCGTCACGAACGTACTTCGGCTCCAGCTTCCAGGCCGGCACCGGCTCGACCGTCTCCGCCAGGGCCAGCACGCTTCGGGCGTCCGGCCAGCAGCCGGGAAGCGTCGTCGTGACCCTTCCGGCAAGCATCCCCTCGAGCGTCTCGCCGTAGCTCGCCAGGCCGGAGCCGGCGGCCAGCCAGGGGCCCTCACCGGGCAGTGCGAGCTTCGCCGGCGGCAGCACCACCTCCGGCCCGACCGGGACATGCTGGCCGCTCCGGCCTTCGAAGCATCCGGCATAGATCTCGGACATGCGCGCGTCGAGGATCGCCACGACGTGGCCGGCCCGGACCTCCGGATCGGCGGCGCGGGCGAGCGCGGCCAGGGTCGAGACCGCATGGATCGGCAGGCCGTGGGCCAGCGCGATGCCCTGAGCCACGCCCAGGCCGATGCGCAGGCTGGTGAAGCCGCCGGGGCCGCGCGAGACGGCCAGCGCGTCGAGATCGCCGAAGCCGACCCCTTGCTCGGCGAGCAGTTCGCGAATCCAGGGGATCAGCAGTTCCGCGTGCCGGCGCGGGGCGAGCCCCTCGCGCCGGTTGACCTCGCCGTCGACTTCGAGAGCCACGGAGCAGAAATCGGTCGCTGTTTCCAGTCCCAGGCGAATCATGCGGCCAGTCTCTCGCGCAGGAATTCGGCGGCCTCCGCGGCGCCGCGCGCCCGGGTCATCGGCGGCAGGCTCTTGAGGAACACCCGGCCGTAGGGTTTCTGCGTGAGCCGAGGATCGCCCAGCACCAGGACGCCGAAATCGTTCCACTGGCGGATCAGCCGCCCGGCGCCCTGCTTGAGCGACAGCACCGCCTGCGGCAGCTGGACCGAGGTGAACGGGTTTTCGCCGGCCTCACGGACCGCCTTGAGCGTGGCTTCCAGCACCGGGTCGTCGGGCGCCGCGAAGGGCAGCTTGTCGATGACCACGACGCTCAGCGCCCGGCCCGGCACGTCCACGCCCTCCCAGAAACTGGCCGCGCCCAGCAACAGGCTGTTGGGCGTCGAACGGAAGCGGTCGAGCAGCACGTGGCGCGGCGCGTCTTCCTGGATGAGCAGGTTGAAATCGGTGTGCGCGCGCAGCCAGTGCGCGGCGCGCTGCAGCGCCCGGTGCGAGGTGAACAGCAGGAATCCGCGACCATCCGCCGCGCGCAGCACGGGCAGGATTGCCTCGAGCAGGCGCTCGGTATGGGCCGGATCCCGCGGTTCGGGCAGGTCTTCGGGAATCCACAGCCGGGTCTGCTCGGGATAATCGAAGGGGCTCTCGACCACCAGTTCCGCGGCCGAGTCCAGGCCGAGGCGACGGGTGAAATGATCGAATCGGCCGTTGACCGCCAGGGTCGCCGAGGTCATCACCCAGGTCGCCGGCACGCGCTCGCGCAGCTCGGTCAGCGGCGCGGCCACGTCGAGCGGCGTGAGATTGAGCTGGAAACGCCCGCGCCGCGAGCTGAACCAGCGCACGTAGTCGTCCCTGCCTTCGAGGAAGGCCTGCAGGCCGTCGTGCAGGGCCACCGCGCGTTCGGCGCAGTTCGACAGGTCGCGCGTGCGCTCGGCGAGCGGGTCGAGCGCGCGGACCAGCTCGTGCAGCGCGCCGGCGAGGGCGCGAAAGTCGCCGATGCACCGACGCAGCGCGCCGTACTCACCGCGCGGCGGGAGGTCGACGCAGGCGCTGACGGCCTGGTCCAGGGCCGCGCGCACATCGGCGGTGGGCGACTGCAGCAGCTTCAGGCTGCCGGCCGCGCCGGCGCTGGCCGCCAGCGTGTCGCGAACGAGTTCGCGCACCTGCCAGGCGCTCAAGCCCCGGGAGAAGAAGCGCATGGCGGTATCGGGCACCTGGTGTGCCTCGTCGATGATCACGGTTTCGGCCCCGGGCAGCACCTCGCCGAAGCCGGTCTGCTTGAGCGCCATGTCGGCGAACAACAGGTGGTGGTTGACCACCACGACGTCGGCTTCCTGGGCCTCCCGTCGGGCGTGGACGAGGTGGCAGTCCGACAGGAAAGGGCAGTCGCTGCCCAGGCAGTTGTCCTGCGTGGAAGTCACCAGCGGCCAGACGCGCGAAGCCGAAGGCAGGTCGTCGATCTCGCTGATCTCGCCGCTGTTGGTGTACCGCGCCCAGCGTTGCACGCGCTTGAGCTCGTCCATAACGTCCTCGAACAGCTCAGGCTCGGAGACGTGACGCTCGAGGCGGTGCAGGCAGAGGTAGTTGGCCCGGCCCTTGAGCAGCGCCACCTTGCGCTCGACGCCCAGGGCCTTCAGGGCGAGCGGCAGATCCCGCCGGAAGAGCTGGTCCTGCAGGTTGAGGGTGCCGGTCGAAATGATCGTGCGCTCGCCGCGCAGCAGGACCGGCACCAGATAGGCGAGTGTCTTGCCGGTGCCGGTGGCGGCCTCGGCGACGAGGTCCTGACCGGCTTCGAGGCAGTGATCGATCGTCCCGGCCAGCTTCAGCTGGCCTTCGCGGGGTCGGAAATCGGCCAGCGCGCCGGCGAGCGCGCCGTCCGGCCCGAACAGCATGGCAAGGGACTCGCTCATCCGCGCGGCGGCGCCACGATCAGAAGCGCTCGGGCGGCTCGAGGGGACAGATCTCGACGCGCTCGCGCGCCTGCGCGGCCCCCATGACCTCGCCTTCGCGCTCGCGGGCCAGGGCGATGGTTTGCCAGTTGCGCCGGCAGATTTCGCCCACCTGCGGGCCCAGCTCCCAGGAACGCACGGCGTAGCTCTCGGCCTGCTCCCAGCGACCGCGTGAAAGCTGGAATTCGGCCATGCGCTGGAGCAGCTCCGGATCCCGGTCCTCGATGCGCAGGGCCCGCTCGAGCAGGGCCCCGGCGCGATCGAAGTCGCCCTCCGCGCGAGCCGCTTCGGCGGCCTGCTCGAGTTCTCGAACCGCTGGGTTGCGCAGCGGATAGACCTGCAGGCCGCGCGACGACTCGCCGTCCTGCGGCGCGCGCACCCGCTCGGCGATCTCCGGGTCGTCCAGCGTGGGCTGCCAGGCGCAGGAAGTCGCCAGCAGCAGAACCGTCGCCCCAAGGGCGAGCGACGTAACAACGAAGCGGACGGGCTTGTGGGGCATGGGGCAAGAGTCGGTGATTTTCCGGAGACAATGGTACAGGGAATCACGCACTCCCTGAACCACCGGGGCGATGCGTCGATTCAGCCTCCGAACGGCCACACGCCGCGACGCTCGATGCACTCGGACAGGGCTTCGGGCTGGCTTCCGGCGATGAAGGGAACGGCCAGCGCCCCGTCGCAGTCCTCGTCCGCCAGGAGCGGCTCGGGCCAGTCGATCCAGAACCACTCGACCGCCTCCGGCCGGGCCGGCCTGACCGGCCGCAGGGGCAACCGGGAAAAGAGATCCGCCCAGATCGGCAGCGCGGTGCTTGCGCCCCCGACGCCCGCGGGACGGTTGTCGTCGCGCCCGGCCCAGACCACGCCCAGCCAGTCCGCCGTGTATCCGACGAACCAGGCATCTCGCTGGTCGTTGGTGGTACCCGTCTTGCCGCGTATGCCGGGATCGGAACCGAGCAGGCGCGGCAGCGCACTCGCGGTGCCGTGCGTCACCACGCGGCGAAGCGCGAAATCCAGCAGCGCCAGGGCATCGCGCTGCGGCAACGGGCGCAGCCGCAGCGGGTAGCGGGCAATGCTGCGCCCGTCGCGATCCACGACATCGCGCACCGCCCGGATGGGCGTGCTGTAGCCTTCGGCCGCGATGGGCTGGTAGAGCTGCGCCACCTGCAAGGGGGTGAGATCCACCGCGCCGAGAAAGGCGGCAGGATGCGCCGCCCGCCCGGGTGCCACGCCGAGCTGGCGCATCAGGCCGAACAGCGCATCCACGCCGACCGCCAGGCCGATCCGGACGCTGGCCTGGTTGTAGGACCGGGCCAGGGCCTCGAGCAGCGGCACGGTTCCGTGGCTGGTCGCATCGTGGTTGACGGGTCGCCAGGCCTCCGAACCCGGCACCGGCACGGTCAGCGGTCGATCCTCGACCGGCGTGACCAGCGTGAACGCGTCCGGGTCGGCCAGGGCCAGCAGGTAGACCAGGGGCTTGATCACCGAGCCGACCTGGCGGCGGGCGTCGAGGGCGCGATTGAAGCCGTGGCGCCCGCGAACCCGGTCGCCGACCAGCGCACGCGCTTCACCGCTGCCGGGCTCGATCAGGACGATCGCACCCTGCAGTGACTGCGCTTCGGGCTCGACACGGCTCAGGCCCTCGGACAGGGCCAATTCCGCCACGGCCTGGGCAGAAGGCGACAGCGTGGTGAAAATCCGCAGGCCGGTTCCGCGCAGGTCGCGTTCGCGGTAGTCGGCCCGCAGCTGTCGCCCGACCAGGTCGAGAAAGGCGCCGTAGGGGGTCGCGCCCGACCTCAGCGAAGGCCGCAGCCCCAGGCCGGACGCCTGCTGGCGGCGATAGGTCGCCGGGTCGATCAGACCCGTGTCCCGGAACATCGCCAGCACGAGGTCGCGCCGCTCACGGGCGCGATCGGGATTGCGCAGGGGGTGATACCAGGACGCCCCGCGGACCATGCCCACCAGCAGCGCGATCTGGCCGGCGTCGAGGGCTTCGACCGGCTGGCCGAAGTAGTACTCGGCGGCCCGCCCGAAGCCGTGGATGGCGCGCCGTCCGTCCTGGCCGAGGTAGACCTCGTTGAGCCAGGCCTCGAGGATCTCGGCCTTGCTGAAGCGCCATTCCAGGCTGACGGCCATGATCGCCTCGTTGAACTTGCGCAGCAGGCTGCGCTCGGGCGAGAGGAACAGGTTCTTGACCAGCTGCTGGGTGATCGTGCTGCCCCCCTGCACCACTTCTCCGGCGCGCAGGTTGGCCCACAGCGCCCGGGCCAGGCCGCGCAGGTCGATACCGCCGTGGTGCTTGAAGCGCCGATCCTCGACCGCCTGGGCGCCGGTGACCAGGAGCGCCGGAAACTCGTCGATCTCGAGCGGTGTGCGAACGCGGTCGCCCAGGGGCATGATGCGGCCCAGCTCGGCCGGCGGCAGCCGCAGCACGGCCGCCGCGTCGGGCATCTCGACCGCGCCGTCGCGCAGGCGGACCACGACGCGTCGAGGGGCCTGGCGACCGTCCGGGAATTCGAACGCCGGCGCATGCATCTCGATGCGCTCGCCATCGGCCCGGAATCGTCCCGGCTGGTCGGGCGACCCCGACCGCAGTCCGGCGGCCTCGAGCTCGACCAGCAGGTCGCGGCGGGAAATCGCCAGGCCGTCGTGCAGCTCGAGCGGACGGGCGTAGACCCGGCTCGCCTCGGCGAGGTGGCGGTCGGCGAAGCGCAGCGATACCTGCCGGTCCAGCCACCAGATCCAGGGGCCGAGCAGGCCGATCGCCAGACCGACGGCGAACAGCACGAACTGCCGCAACCGCGGACGGACGGAGGCCCGCTGCGGCCGCTTGCGCGAGCCGCGAGCCTTTTTCTTGCGACGAGGTACAGGCTTGCCGGCCATAGGCGAGATGACAGAAGACGATGGTTGGACGATAATTGGCCGTTTGCGGCGTCCGGCCGGGCCGGTTCGAGGCAGTATACCGTCCGGTCGCCGACCCGAAACAGCATTCTCACGGCTACGCCATCCCGGTGATCGATTCCGACAGCAAAACCACGGCCAGCATGCTCGTGATCGTCCTGAGCGAGCCCGGCGAACGCATCCCTCCCGAGTGGCTCGAGAGGGTGCAGCGCCGGCTGCCGGGCGATTACCTGGCAACCGAGGACGGGCACGCGCCCGACGGACTGCCGGCCATTCCGGGCAGCCGCGGCCCGTGGTGGCAGTGGCTGGGCGAGGTCGATACGCGGCGCGCAACCGGGGGCATCGTGTTGCTCGCCGCCGGTGTCGAAGTGCCGGACGACGCCGGAGTCCGTTTCCGGCACGCCCTGCTCGCCCCATCCTGCCCGCCGCTGCTGGCACTCCCGGGCAACCACGAAGCGGCGCTCAATCCCTTCGCCGGCCTGGCGGTCGAGGAAGATCCCGACCTGCTCGATTCCTTCGTCCGCGCCGCCTCGGACCTGCGCTGGACCCCGGTGCGGCACGCCCCCCGCCGGTTCGCCATCATTCCGCCGGGCGGCGTCGACGAGGCCTGCCGCCAGGCCACCGAAAGCCGCTGCCATCACTACGACGGCATCTGGGTGCACGACCCCGAGCGGGCAACGAACGCCGGCGAGGGACCGGCCCCGGATATCCGTGCCGCGGGCGGACACCTGCGACTCGCGGTCGAGGAACTCCAGCAGTCCGGCTTCCGGGAGGCCCTGCCGCCGTTCGGGTTCGACCACCGCCCGGTCCTCCTGCACGTCAGCCACGACTGGGGCGGCGGCGTGGCGCGCTGGATCGCCGATATCACCAGCGCGGACACGTCCCACCATCATCTGGTGCTGTCGGCCGGCGGTCGGACCGACGGCCGGGTTCACGGCCAGTTCCTGAAGCTCTATGCGGCCGGCCCGGGGCGCGGCGCGATCAGGCGCTGGACGCTCGCGCCGGCGATCGCCGGAACGGCGCCGGAACACCCGCAGTACCGACAGGTCCTCGAACAAGTCATCGCGCGCTACGGCATCGACCGCGTGGTCGTCTCTTCCCTGGTCGGCCACAGCCTGGACGCGCTCTCCACCGGACTGCCCACGCTGCAGGTCCTGCACGATTTCTATCCGGCCTGGCCGGCCCTCGACCGCGACCCCTTCGACTACCGCGGGGGCGAGACCGGGATCGATCTCGAACGCGCCATCGCCGACGATGCCGACGGCTTCCTGTTCGAGGAGCGCGATGCCTCTCACTGGCGCCATCTCACCGAGCGATGGCTCGAGCGCGTGGCGTCCTCGAACGTGTCGCTGTTGGCGCCGACCCGGCAGGTTCACGAGCGATGGCAGCAGCTCACGGGTGACGCGCTAGAGCGCGTGCAGGTCCTGCCGCACGGCTTCGCCGGCTGGCCGGCGGGACATGCGGCGGTGCGACCGCGCGCCCTGCCCGATAGCCGCCTCAACCTGGTCGTCGTCGGCCGCCTCTCCCCGGGCAAGGGCCTCGGGCTGCTCGAGCGCGCCCTGCCCGACGTTCGCCGGCACGCCCGAATCACCCTGTTGGGCTGCGGCCATCACGGCATGCGCTTCTTCGGCCAGCCCGGCGTCGACATCGTGCTCGATTACGCACACGACCAGCTGCCGCGCCACCTCGCCCGGACCGGCGCCCAGGCCGTGCTGTTCCTGTCGACGGTCGCCGAAACCTGGAACTACGTGCTCACCGAGACGCGCGCGCTCGGACTCGTGCCCCTGGCCACCCGCACCGGCAGCTTCGTCGAACGCATTCGCGACGGCCGCGACGGCCTGCTCTTCGATCCCCGCCCCGAGGCCCTGGCGGACGCCGTGGCGAGGCTCGCCGCCGAACCGGAGAGGCTCGAGTCGATGCGGGCCCGGCTCCCGGACGAACCCGGCTTTGACCCGCAACTGGGCGTGATCGATGGACTGGCGCCCGACAGGGAGCCGTCGCTCCCCGCACCCGGCCCGTCCGATCCGGGCCAGGCTCGAAGCAGCGCGGTCTCGGCCGAGCTGGCCGACCGCCATCTCCGGCTCGGCGAACTGGAGGTCGAGCGGGATCGCCTGCAGCAGGACCTGGCAGAGAGAACCGAATGGGCGCGCAAGTACGAACGCCTCTCGCGCGAGCGGACCGCGTGGGCCCGACAGCTCGACACCGACCTCGAGCGCACGCGCCGCGAGTACGAGGCCGAGCTCGAGGAGCGCACGCGCTGGGCACGCTCGCTCGAGCGCGACGTCGAACTCGCGCGCGGCCGCGCCGATCATCTCGAATCGGAGCTGGAAACGATCTTCGCGAGCCGGTCGTGGCGCCTCACGCGCCCCATGCGGGTGGCCAACCGGATCGCCGCCAACGCCATACGCCGGCGCGTCTACAACCCAGCGCGCTGGCCGCGCCTGCTGGCACGACTGGCTCACAACCTGCGAAACCACGGCCTGCGAGGCACGTTGGAACTGATGCAACAGCGCCAGGCCGCGCCGCCGCGCCCACCGGCGACGGTCGCCCCCGTCGAGGCGCCGTCCGACGAGCCGCCTCGTCCTGTCGCGTTCCCGCCGCAGGATCGACCCCGCGCGAGCATCATCGTGCCGGTATACAACAAGCTCGCCTACACCGCCGCCTGCCTCAACTCGATCGCCGAACATACCGCCGCGACGGCATTCGAAGTCATCGTGGTCGACGATTGTTCCAGCGACGGCACCGCCGAATACCTGTCGGAGTGCCGGGGACTGCGCGCGCTCGGCAACACCGAAAACAGCGGCTTCATCGCCAGCTGCAACCGCGGCGCCCGGGCGGCCCGCGGCGAGTTCCTGGTCTTCCTCAACAACGACACCACGGTCACGCCCGGCTGGCTCGATGCGCTCGTCGACACCTTCGAAAGATTCCCCGAAGCCGGCATCGCCGGCGCGCGACTGGTCTATCCGGACGGACGGCTGCAGGAGGCCGGCGGCATCGTCTTTTCCGACGGTTCGGGCTGGAACTACGGCCGCGGAGACGAGCCCGACCGGCCGGAGTACGGTTTCGCCTGCGAAGCCGATTACGTCTCCGGCGCCTGCCTGGCGATCCGCAAGCGCGACTTCGAACGCCTCGAGGGCTTCGACCGTCACTACGCGCCGGCCTACTACGAAGACACCGACCTGTGCTTCCGGATCCGGGAATCGGGCGGGAAGGTCATCTACCAGCCCGCCTGCACCATCGTGCACCACGAGGGCGTGAGCTCCGGCACCGACGAGAGTTCGGGCGCCAAGCGGTACCAGGCGGTCAATCACGAGAAGTTTCTCGAGCGCTGGAAGGCCACGCTGGGGCGACAGCCTCCGCCGGTTCCGGGGCCCGAGGCGGTGCGGGCGGTGGCGCGCGCCCGCCACCACCGCTGCCGCGGGCGCGTGCTGGTCATCGACGCGGTCACGCCGGAGCCCGACAAGGATTCCGGCTCGATGCGCATGGTCGCCCTGCTCGAGATCCTGCTCGACCACGGCTACCGGGTCAGCTTCATGCCGGAGAACCTGGCCTGGACCCAGGGTTATACCCGCGACCTGCAGGCGCTCGGCGTGGAGGTCCTCTACCACCCCTGGGTGAGCGGCTGCGAGGACTGGCTGCGCCAGAACGGCCGCGACCTCGACCTGGTCATCGCCAGCCGCCACTACGTGCTCGGACCGATCCTGCCGACCCTGAGAACGCTCTGTCCGGAGGCCCGTGTGGTGTTCGACACCGTGGACCTGCATTTCCTGCGCGAGGCGCGCATGGCCGGCCTGACCGGGGATTCGCGCGCGGAGCGGATGGCCGAACGAACTCGACCTGATCCGGGCTTGCGACGCCACGCTGGTCGTGAGTCCGACGGAAGCGGAACTGCTCGAAGAAATGGCGCCCGATGCCGCCATTCGCGTCCTGTCGAATATCCACCGGATCCGCGGTCGCGGACCGGACTGGCGGGAGCGCCGCGACCTGCTCTTCGTGGGCGGCTTCCAGCATCCGCCCAACGTCGATGCGGCCGAATGGCTGATCGACGACATCATGCCGCGCGTGCGGCAACAGCTGCCCGACGTGCGCCTGCACCTGATCGGCAGCCGCATGCCCGAGACGCTGCGGGAGCGCCGCGCCGAGGGCGTGGTTCTGCACGGCTACGTCGAGGACCTCTCTCCCTATCTCAACGGCTGCCGACTTTCGCTGGCCCCGCTGCGCTACGGGGCGGGGGTCAAGGGCAAGGTCAACCAGGCGATGGCCTGGGGCCTGCCGGTGGTCGCCAGCAGCTGCGCGGCCGAGGGCATGTACCTGAGCGACGGCGTCGACGTCCTGATCGCCGACGATGCCGGCCAGTTCGCCGAAGCCGTGATCCGGGCCTACCATGACGAGGCCTTGTGGACCCGGCTGCGCGAAGGCGGCCTGGGCAACGTCGAGCGGCATTTCAGCTACCGGGCGGCCGGGGAGGCCGTCGCCGGGCTGCTCGAGACGCTGGGACTGCGCTGACGGCGGCGGTGGGGCGGCCGGCGGGCTTTCTTCTCAGCGCAGCCGGCGCACGGCGGTGACGCCCGAGAGCGCCTGAAGGCGGCTGAGCAGCGCGGCGAGCTGGTCGAAGTCCTCGACCTCGACGGTCAGCTCGATCTCGACGCCGTCGCCGCTGCCGGCATGACGAGCGTTCATGCTGGTGACGTTGACCTTCTCCGCCGCCAGCAGGGTGCCGATGTCCTTGATCAGTTCCCGCCGGTCCCAGGCCTCGACCATCACCCGCGAGGGATAGCGATTGCCGGAACGCGCCGACCAGCGCACGTCGAGCACCCGTTCGGGCTGACGGCGCTGCAGGTTCAGGAACTGCCTGCAGTCGAGGCGGTGTATGCTCACGCCGCGTCCGCGCGTGACGTAGCCGCCGATCGGATCGCCGGGCACCGGCTGGCAGCAGCGCGCCATCTGGTGCATCAGGCTGCCGACCCCCTCGATGCGCACGTCGTCCTCTTCCGGGCTGGCCTGGGAGCGACGCTGTACCGCGATGCCCTCGCTGGCCTGGCGCTCGCGCGCGTGCAGCCGCTCGACGGCCTGCGCGACCTGCGTGGCGGTGACGTCGCCCGCGCCGACGCTCACGTAGAGATCCTCGACGCGGGTGGCGTTGAACTTCTCCATGACTCGCCGGATCTCGTCGAGCGCCAGGTCGAGCCGGCGGAACTCCGATTCCACCGCCTGACGCCCGGCCGCCAGGTTCTCGTCGTGGTTGGCCTGGCGAAACCACTGCCGGACCTTGGAGCGGGCCCGGGCGGTGCCCACGTAGCCCAGCCGCGGAATCAGCCAGTCGCGAGAGGGCCGCGGTTCCCTGGCGGTGAGAATCTCGACGCGGTCGCCGTTCCTCAGCTGGTAGGTCAAGGGCACGATGCGCCCGTTGACGCGAGCGCCGCGGCAGCGATGCCCGACCTCGGTGTGTATCAGGTAGGCGAAATCCAGCGGCGTCGCCCCGGCCGCGAGGTCGCGGACGTCGCCGCGCGGGGTGAGCACGTAGACGCGATCTTCCGTGGTCAGGTTCTCGAAACTCTCCAGCAGCGTCGCGTCGTCTTCGCCCTCCTGGGTGTCGAGCAGCTGGCGCATCACGCCGATGCGTTTCTCGAGGCCCTCGTCGCGCGGGCCGCCTTCCTTGTACCGCCAGTGCGCGGCGACGCCGAGTTCGGCATGACGATGCATGTCGTGCGTCCGGATCTGGACCTCGACCACGCGCCCGCTCGGTGTGCTCACGGCGGTATGCAGCGACTGGTAGAGATTGGCCTTGGGATTGGTGATGTAGTCGTCGAACTCGCCGGGCACGGGCTGCCAGCGGGTGTGAACCAGGCCCAGCACGCTGTAGCAGTGCTCGACCGTGGCCACCAGGACGCGCACCGCGCGCACGTCGAACAGCTCGTGGAAGTCGAGCCCCTTGCGCTGCATCTTGCGCCAGATCGAATAGATGTGCTTGGCCCGACCGCTGACGTCTCCGTCGATCCCCGACTCGCCGAGGCCCTGCCGGAGCTCGGCCATGAAACGCTCGATGAAGGCCTGGCGGTCCGAGCGCTTCTCGGCGACCAGCCGGCTGATGCGCCGGTAGGCCTCGGGCTCGAGGAAGCGGAACGCCAGGTCCTCGAGCTCCCACTTGAGCTGCCAGATCCCCAGGCGATTGGCCAGGGGCGCGTGGATCATGCGCGTCTCCCGCGCCACGGCCTGGCGCGCCGGGTCGTCAGCCTCCCTCACGGCATGGAGTCGGGCCACCTGCCAGGCCAGCGCGATCAGCACGACCCGAACGTCGGCCACCAGGGCCATCAGCAAGCGCCGAAGCCCCTCGGCCCGGGTCTGGTCGTCGGGCAGGTAGCTTCGCCCGAAATGAAACAGGGTCCTGAGCTGGTCGACCAGGCCGGGGACGTCCTCGGGCGCGTCGTCGAACAGGCTCGCGCCGCTGTCGTCGGACTCGAGCACCAGCGGAAGCGCCAGGGTGGCGTAGACGGTCGCCTGGTCGGGATCGAGACGAGACAGCGTCTGGAGCGCGTCGCGGATCATCTGCAGGGTATCGTCCTGACCGCCGCCGAATCTTGCCGCTAGCGCCCCCAGCACCGGCTCGAAGCCCTGCACCGCCTCGCCGCTGTTGCGGGCATAGCGCTGCAGCCATTGGCGCAACGCGCCGGCGGAGTGTTGGGCGGTCTCGGACATCGCGTTACGGAAGGGGTCCGTGGGTGACGGACCCGATCATACGCCGTCGGCACGACGGCGCTCAATCTGACGGGTCAGCGGCGGCTACTGCGCTTCGACCAGGCTGATCGAATCCGTGACGGCACTTGCGAAGATGGGGTAATCCCCGTTGTCGGCATTGCCCAGGGACACGCTGTCGGGATCCTCGCCCGTAACGTCGTAGCTGGTCAGGCTGAGCGTGTAGTCGCCGAGCGGCGCTGTCGACTCGAGTACGAAGTCGGCGGTGATCTGCACGGATTCCGGTGCGACCACGTTGGCGGCACTGCTTCCGGAAAGTGGCCGGATGTAATTTTCGTAACCGGCCGGGCCGTAGGAAACGCTCTGGAAGATCGCGTCATAGGTCGCCGGGTCGACTTCCTCGCCCTGGTCATCGAAGACCCGGAAGACGTTGAAGATCTGTTCGATATCACCGGCGTTCTGGGTGTAGGTGAAGTCGATCAGGCCACTCGCCTGGGCACCCTGCGAATACTGGCTGTCGAAATCCAGGTTAAGGGCGAGCGTGTCGGGTACGAGCGCCGTGATGTCGAACGGGGTGCTGTCCTGCAGCAGCGGGGCGCCCGAGAATGTGCCGAAAGCACGCAGGTAATAATCGATGCCTGCCGGGACGCCGTCCAGCGAGAGACCCGGGAACGTCGCCTGGCCGTCAGTCACGGTCGCGACCGCGAGCCCGGGGATGATGGCGGACGAGCCCTGGCGCAACTGCAGCGTGATCTCGACCGAGTCGTTGTCCTCGATCCAGTTGCCATTCTCGTCGACGAGCTGAACGACCACCGCAGGGGAAATCGTGCCTTCTTCCGGCGTGTCGGTCGGGCCCTGCACGAACAAGAAGTCGGCCGGGTCGCCGGCCACGAAGTTGACCGTGACGGTCTCGGAGGTCTGGCCCGAAACGGCCAGTTCGATCAGGTACGAATCGGCTTCCTCGGAGGTCGCCGGCAGGGTGGCGATGCCGCTGGGGGCCGTCACCGCCGACGGCGGCAGCGACGTCAGACCGCCGTCATCGATCACTTCGACCGTTATGCCGGGCACGGGGTTTTCGAACTGGTCCTCGAGGTAGACCTTGACCAGCACCTGGTCCGAGCCGTTGGCCACGGCACCATTCTGGTCGACGTAGGCAACGATCGCGTCCGGGGCTGCGGCGTTGAAGCTCACGGTTCCGGTCCCTGGCGAAATCGCCGTATCCGTGGCGCTGAACTGGACCGAGTAGTCGCCGGCCGCCGTCGTCGAAGCGCGGAACAGAACCTCTCCCTCGGGATCGGTGGTAGTGGGGCCGACGGGGTCGACCTGCAGCCCGTCGGTGTTGTCGATGACGACCTCGATGCCCGGAACGGGGTTCTGGCCGGCGTCCAGTGCCGTGACGGTGATCACCGCATCCTCGCCGACCGTGGCTTCGGCCGGCGCGACCGACAGGGAATCACCCGCGCCCACGACCGTGGTGCTGGTCTGCGCCGTGTCGAAGGGTTCAAGCGGCGTGTCCGCGGCGATCACCCCGGCGTAGAGGTCGATGACGGAATCCACCGCGGAAGACCCGTTCACGGTACGGGTGATGTCGAAGACGATGGTTTCGCCGGGGCGCATGTCGAATCCCTGGAAGCGCAGGGAATCACTGCCGTTGAGGCTGCTGGAGGGGCACTGGACCCCCCCGCTGCAGGTCCAGCCGTCGAGGGTCAGCGTCGCGTCGAAGAAGTCCTCGTTGGCCGGGAACAGTTCCTGCAGACCTAAATTGTCGAGGCGTCGCCCGGACACGTTACTGACCACGAGCTGGTAGCTGATCTGGCTGCCCGCGGTGACGAACGAAGGGAGCCCCTGGAACTCGATACTGACCGCTTCACCCAGGAAGGCGTCGCCGAAGATCGAGTCCCCCGGCGCCGCTTCCGGCTCGAAGGGGGGCTGGCCGAACAGGCCGAACACGTTGGTCGAGCTGCCCTTGTAGAAGCAGCGCGAGCCGGCCAGCGGCGTGACCCCGATCTGGTTGGCCAGCAGGTCATACTGCAGCGACCCGTCGAGCGAGAGGCCGGCCACCACCGGGTGGCCGTTGGCGTCGATCACGTCGAGCGATGCCAGCGCGCTCACTCCCGGGCTGAAGTCGAAGCAGAACAGCGGGTCGGTATAGCGGCCGGACATCGAAATCGCGTCCGCGACCCGCAGGCTGACCGAGCCGCTGCCGAAATCGTAGCTAACAGGGTTGGACTGGCCGGTTTCCACGGCGATGGGCACGATGCCCGCGTCCTCACCGTCGATGGTGAAGAAGAGGTCGGGGTCGGTCGATTCGAGAGGCTGGGCCATTGCCATGCCCGCGAACACGCTGGCAGACAGGAAAACAGCAAATTTTCGGTATGCGTGCAATGCGGTCACTTGGTCTTCCATTGAGTCGGATTCACTGGCTGGCCACAATTGTAGCGCCTTCAAAAGTCAGAAGACTATTCGGGAGCAATAAAAGTTCCGTTAATTCAGGCCTTTCTGGCCGATTACTGCGAATTCGGTCACGCAATCAGCCGGCTTTCGGCCTCGACCTCGTCCCAGGCGGCCCGCAAACGCTGGCGGGATGTCTTTTCGGCCGTGCCCAGCGACTGGGCGAACAGCTGCACCCGGTACTCCTCGACCAGCCACCTGAAGCGGTCCAGCGAAGGCGTGTACCAGCCTTCGGCGGCCAGGTAGTCCAGGTAGCGCTGCCACCAGGGCTGGAGCTCCGCCATTCGCGAGCTGTCGCGCACGGGATCGCGCTCGAGTACCTCCAGGCGCATTCGAATGGCTTTGAGGTAGCGCGGATAATGCGCCAGGCGGGTCGACTCGATGTCATCGAGGAAACCGCGATACATCAGGTCGTCGAGCTGGCTGCGCATGTCGCCCACCGCCTTCGGAACGGCTTCCTCGAGGCTGCCGAGCCAGAGCGACAGCTCGTGCCAGGAGCGCAGGCATTGATCGGCAACTTCAGCCATCTCCCCGTAAATCGACAGCAAATCCCGACGAACAGTCGCCAAAAGCTGACCGAAGGCGGTTGCGTCGCGCACCGTCCAGGCCGATGCGAGAAAACGCCTCAGGACCAGGTTTCGCAGGGCCACGGTGAAGGCGCTGATGTCCTCCACCCGCGTCCAGGCCAGTTGCGCTTCCCTCGAGAGGCCGTGGTGCTTTCCGAGGTACTTCCACTTGTCGCCGATGGCCGAGCGCACGAGGACGAGCAGGCCCTCGCGGTGGGCCGTGCGCGCGTCGGCTTCGCTGTCGAACAGCCTGATGCCCGCGCGCTCGCCCTGGGCGACGAGCGCGGGCCAGGCGCTGTGTCCGCCGCGCGTCGTGATTACCTCGGGCAGCGCCGGGAACTCGTTCGGGGACAATCCGTCGCGCTGCCACTGTCCGGCCTGGCGGGCCATGAACTCGCGTCGCGCACGATCGCTGAAGCGTTCGATCAGGGCGTCGACATCGCGGCTCTCACCCAGCACTTCGCCACCGTCGCCGAGCAGCCGCACCCGGACGTGCAGGTGGCGCGGCAGCTTGTCGAGCTTGAAGTCGTCGGCTGACACCGACATCCCCGACATGCGCGAAAGCTCTGCGGCCAGGCGATCGAGCAGAGAACTCTCGGGCCGGCCCAGGGATTCGATGGCCGCGCGCGCGTACTCGGCGGCCGGCACGAGTGAGCGGCGCCGGGACTTGGGCAGGCTCGCGATCAGGGCGGTGACCTTTTCCTCGAGCAGGCCGGGTACCAGCCACTGCAGCCGTCCGCGATCGAGGCGGTTGAGCAGGTGAAGGGGGCAGTCGAGCGTGACGCCGTCGCGCTCGGAAGCCGGATCGAAATGGTAGTGCAGGCGGAACTGCTCCGGCCCCATCGTGAGCGTTTCGGGAAAGGCTTCCTCGCCCGCCAGGGGCGCTTCGTCGCGCAGCAGCGTGGCGCGATCGTAGAGCAGCTTCGATCGCGCATCGTCGTCGAGCTTTTCGTACCAGCGCGCGAAGGCCTTCGTGGTGTAGATGTCGTCCGGCAGTCGCTCGGCGAAGAAGGCTTCCAGCTCGGCTTCGGCCGCAAGCACGTCGCGGCGGCGGCGCTTGTGCTCGTGCTCGGCCAGCTCGCGCCTGAGCGCGGCGTTTCTCGCCAGGAATTCGGCTTTCGAATGGATTTCGCCGCGCACCAGGGCGTGCCGAATGAAGATCGAGCGGGCGGTCGCGGGATCATGAGGGCCATAGTGCGTCCGGCGCTTTTCCACCAGCACCAGTCCGTGGAGGCTGAGCTGTTCGTAGCCCATGACACGACCCGATCGCCGGTCCCAGTGCGGATCGTGGACACGCCGCTTGAGCAGGTGGGCGCCCTGCTGCTCCAGCCAGCCCGGTTTGACCGGGGCCACCATGCGGGCATACGGCCGCGCGGTTTCGACCAGTTCGGCCGCCATGATCCAGCCCGGGTTGCGGCGCGCCAGGACCGAACCGGGAAAGATGCGGAACTTGTGGCCGCGCGCCCCCAGATATTCCCCGGCTTCCTGGTGCTGGCCGACCATTCCGAGCAGACCCGCCAGCAGGCTGCGATGGATCGTCTCCGGCTCGGCCGTCCCGAGCTTGCCGGGCCGCCACCGCTCGTCGCGCGCGATCTGCCTGAGCTGCCCGTGCAGCTGTCCCCACTCGTGCAGGCGCTGCGAGGCCAGAAAATGCTTGCGGGCCAGCTTGTCGGCCTGACTTCGCGAGTTCTCGGCACGGACGTTCTGCCACCACTGCCAGAGCTTCAGCAGCGTCAGGAAATCCGAATCGGGCACGGCGAATTGCGCGTGCGCCTGATCGGCGGCCTGCTGCTGGTCGAGCGGACGGTCGCGCACGTCGGGCACCGACAATCCGGCCACCAGCACCAGCATTTCGGCCAGGGCGCCGCGCTCGGCCGCTTCCATGAGCATGCGCCCGTGACGAGCATCCACCGGCAGGCGCGCCAGCGTCCTGCCCGGCTTCGTCAGGCGTCGTTCCTCGTCGACAGCCCCCAGCTCGAACAGGCTCTGGCGCGCCTCACCGATGAGCCGCTTCGGCGGCGCATCGACGAACGGGAAGTTCTCGGGATCGCCGAGTCCCAGCGCGAGCATTTCGAGCACGACGCCGACCAGCCCGGCGCGCTGGATCTCCGGCTCCGTGAACTCCGGCCGGGCGAGGAAATCGGCTTCCTCGAAAAGGCGCACGCAGGTCCCCGGACCGACGCGCCCGCACCGCCCGGCGCGCTGGTTGCACGACGCCTGCGAGACGGGCTCGACGGGAAGCCGGAGCACCTTGGAATGCGCGGCGTAACGCGAGATCCGTGCCAGCCCGGAGTCGACCACGAAGCGTATGCCGGGAACGGTCAGCGACGTTTCGGCCACGTTGGTGGCCAGCACGATGCGCCGGCCCGCACCCGGCTTGAAGATCCGGTCCTGCTGCCCTGCCGGAAGGCGGGCGTACAAGGGCAGGATCTCGGTGTGAGACAGGCTCGCTCGCCTGAGCGCGCGCGAGACCCGGAAGATTTCGCGCTCGCCGGGCAGGAACACCAGCACGTCGCCGCGCGGGTCGATGCGGCTGACCGTGTCGACGGCCCGTCGTACCTGCTGGGGCAGGTCTTCGCCCTCGTTCGGCGCCTGGTAGCGGATATCGACCGGGTAACCGCGCCCCTCGACCGTGATGACGGGCGCATCGTCGAAGTGCTCGGCGAAGCGTTCGGTATCGATCGTCGCGGAAGTGATGATGATCTTGAGGTCCGGACGACGCCGGGTCAGCCGCTTGAGATAACCGAGCAGGAAATCGATGTTGAGGCTGCGCTCGTGGGCCTCGTCGATGATCAGGGTGTCGTAGGCGTCGAGCAGCCGGTCGTGGTGGACCTCGGCGAGCAGGATGCCGTCGGTCATGAACTTGACGTAGCTTTCCGCCGATACCCGGTCGGTAAAGCGCACCTGGAAGCCCACGGCCTGCCCCAGCTCGGTGCCGAGCTCCTCGGCAACGCGGCGCGCCACCGAACGCGCGGCGATCCGGCGAGGCTGGGTGCAGCCGACGAGTCCGCGCACGCCCCGTCCCGCCTCGAGGCAGAGCTTCGGCAACTGGGTCGACTTGCCCGACCCGGTCTCGCCGGCGACGATCACCACCTGGTTCGCTCGAATCGCCTCGACGATCGGCTCGGCGTGAGCGGCGATCGGCAGGTCCGGCGCCTCGCCGGTGTCCGGCCGCGCCTCGGCACGCCGCTCGAGCTGTGCCATGGAATCGCGCAGCCGCGCTTCGTACCCCTCGAGCAGCCGCCCGCGCTTGTCCGCCGGACCGCGAAAGCGCACAAGCTGGCGGTGCCGGCGCTTGAGCCAGCCGACATCGCGCTGCATGACCGCATCCGGGTCGAAGGTGGGTACGTCGGGCATCGGGCGTATTTTCGCAGATCGGCGTGTGAGGACGGGTCGGTGCGTCGGTGCGTCGGTGCGTCGGTGCGTCAGTGCGTCCGTGCGTCGGTGCGTCCGTGCGTCAGAGGCACTGACTACTGACGTACTGACCACTGACCACGGCCCCCTGACGACCCACGCCCCACCTCCCGATGCTAGGCTAGAGCGTTCGCCACGAACCGTTTGCAGCCATGAATTTTACCAGCGACAACGAAGCGCCGGCGCATCGGGCGATGATCGAGGCCGTGGGCCGGGCCAACGAGGGCTTTGCCACCGCCTATGCCAACGACGCCTGGAGCCGGGCGCTCGACGAGCGTTTTTCCCGAGTCTTCGACACGGATTGCCACGTGCTTCCGATCGCGACCGGGACGGCCGCCAACTGCGTGGCGATCGCCGAACTGAGTCCACCCTGGGGCGCCGTACTTTGCCACCAACTGGCCCACATCCACAACGACGAGAACGGGGCGCCGGAATTCTACTCGGCAGGCGCCAAGCTGGTCCCGCTGGCGGGCGACGACGGCAAGCTGGACGCCCGAACACTCGCTTCGGCCATCGACGGGGCCGGCACGCACGGGGTGCACAACGTCAAGCCCTCGGTGGTCTCGATCACCCAGGCCACCGAATGCGGCACGACCTACCGGCCGGAAGAGATTCGCGCCATCGCCGAGGCCACCCACGACCGCGGCTTGCACCTGCACATGGACGGCGCGCGTTTTGCGAACGCCGTCGAACACCTCGGCTGCCATCCTGCGGAGACCACCTGGAAAGCCGGCGTGGACGTGCTGAGTTTCGGTGCGACCAAGAACGGCGCCCTGACGGCCGAGGCGATCGTCGTGTTCGGCCACCCCGACTGGCTGGAAGGCATGGCGCGCCGTCGCAAGCGCGCCGGCCATCTGCTCTCGAAGATGCGCTATGTCTCGGCCCAGCTGCTGGCGCAGCTCGACGACGACCTCTGGCTGGATATCGCCGGGCGGGCCAACGCCCGCGCCGCCCAGCTGGCGCGGGGCATCGACGCCGGGCCGCACGCTTCCCTGCACTGGCCGGTGGAATCCAACGAGGTATTCATGAAGGCCACGCCCGAGAAGCTCGCCGAACTCAAGGAGAAGGGGTTCCTGTTCCACATCTGGCCCGGCCACGACGACCTGGCCCGCCTGGTGTGTTCCTGGGCGACATCGGAGGAGGACGTTTCCGCGTTTCTCAACGCGCTGGATTCGTAGGTCGGGGCCGCGTCCCCGACGGACGACATGGAAGACCTGGACACACATAGCCAAGCGTGTTCACACCCGATATCCCGTCCGTCGCGGTTGCGACCCCGACCTACGCCGACCTCATTCGACGTGCTTACCGCCGGTCCAGCCGCCCTTCCCGAGAACGCGCTCGCCGAGCGATTTGGGCCCTGCCTCGAGGTCGGTCGCCATGGAATCGTTCCAGCGATTGAGGAAACCGTAGAGACACACAGCCGCCAGCAGCTCGACAATCTGCTCGTCGCTCCAGTGGCTTTTCAGGCGCGCCATGAGTTCATCATCCACCGCGTTCGGAACCGAGCCGGCGGCCAGGGCGAAATCCAGGGCGGCGCGCTCGGCCTCGGAATAGTGCTCGCTGGTCTGGTACTCCCAGAGCGCATCGAGCTTTTCCTCCGGAAGACCGCTGATGCCGGCGGCCACGAGCGAATGGGCTTCGCAGTACTGGCAGCCCGCGGCCCGGCTCGCGAAATGCGCCAGCAGGCGCTTGAAGGCCGGATCGACGCTGCCTTCGGGATCCATCACCGCCGCGGTCAGCTCGCCGAAGGCCCGCACGATCCGCGGACGCCGCTGCAGGGTCAGCAGGCTGTTGGGCACGAAGCCGAGAATCTGCTCGAAGTGGCCAAAGGTGTCGGCCAGCTCCGGGGTATGATCGGCCGGCAGTGGATCGATATGCGCCATCGTTGTGTCACTCGTTGCAATTGGAGCCAGCACACACTATAACGCCGCTCCGCGCGACGGCGGGCACCCCGATCTGAACCCTGAACTGACGCGAAGCGTCATCCCGGACCCCGATCCGGGACCTCGCATTTCCTGAACCCTGAAACCTGACCAACCATGCCCCACGACCAGCCCGTCATTTCCGTCGAAAGCCGCGACGGCCACGACTTCGAACTGATCCACGTGGCCGCCGAAAGGCCGGCCCACAGCATGCTGTTTCTCCCCGGCATGGGGCTGAGCGCACGGCTGTCCATCCGCTTCGCGCGGGCGCTGGCCGAACGCGGCACCAGCGTTTTCATTCACGAATGGCGGGGGAACGGGTCGTCGAGCGTACGCGCTTCGCGCCGGACGAACTGGGGCTATCGCGAGTTGCTCGACGACATCGAAGCCGCTCGCCAAGCCGTGGCCCAGCGCGCCACCGATGGCTACCTGATCGGCGGCCATAGCCTGGGGTCCCAGTTCGCCTGCCTGAGCGCGGCCGTCGATTCCCGGGACTGCCGCGGCCTGGTCATACTGGCCGGCGGCTCGCCGTACTGGCGCGTCTTCCCCCTGCCCATGAAGTCGGTGATGATCACCGTCATGTTCGCTTTCCCGGCGCTGGGCTCCCTAATCGGCTACTACCCCGGCAAGCGGGTGGGATTCGCCGGTAACGAGGCCCGGGACGTGATGGCGGACTGGGCACGGAGCGCGCGCTCAGGCCGGTACGAACCGGCGGGTATCGACTTCGACCTGGAGGCGCGACTCCACGCGCTTCGACTGCCGCTCCTGGCGCTCGCGATGGCCGACGACTGGTTCGTGCCCCGCGGTTCGCTCGACTGGCTGGTGGGCAAGCTCGACCAGTGCGAGGTCGCCAGGCGCACCGTGACCGCCGAAAAGGCCGGCGAGAAGGCGGATCACTACGCCTGGATGAAGCAACCGAAACCCGCCGCGGAAGCGATCGAGGCCTGGCTGGCGGAGATCGACGGCTGAGGGAGGCCGGTGCGTCTGTGGTCTGTGCGTCAGTGGTCAGTGCGTCTGTGGTCTGTGCGTCCGTGGTCGGCGCCAGCGGCCTCCAGCCGCACCGGCTACTGACTACTGACTACTGACGCACTGACCACGGACGCACTGACTACCGACCACTGACCCACAGCCGGCCCCAGCCCCTCACTCCCCCTCCAGCATCGCGGCCACCAGCCGGGCGTAGAGCCGCTCCCGGAGCGACGCCGGATCGGCCAGCCCGAGACGTTCGAGCTCCTCCGGATGGTCGGCCGGCCGCCCCTTCAGCAATGCACGCAGGAGGGCCATCTTGTCGCTGGACAGTCGCTTGAGCCGCTCGAGCGCCGGAATGAGACGCTGTTCGACCGCCGTGAAGTCGCTGCCGAAGGGATACTCGGGAAACATCGAATGGCATTCGTCGAAGCGTCCGGCCAGTTGCTCCGGCGTGTTCCGGCGGGCACGATCGGGCACCCGCCAGGCCGGGTCCAGCTTGCCGGCCTGCTTCGCCTGCTCCACCAGTTCGTCCTGGAAACGGGCATCCATGATGCCGACCAGCGCCTGGATGCATTCCTCGTCGGTCTTGCCGCGAAGCTCGGCCACCCCGTACTCGGTTACGACCAGGTCGCGCAGATGCCGCGGGATGGTCGTGTGCGGATACTCCCAGACGATGTTGGACGAAGTGCGCCCACGGTCGTCGGTTCGCGTCGCGCGCAGCATCAGCACGGAGCGCCCGTCATCCATGGCATGGGCCATCGCAACGAAGTTGTACTGGCCTCCCACCCCGGAGACGACCCGGTGGTCCGACAGGCCGTCGGATACCGCCGCCCCCGTGGCCGTGACCATCATGCAGGTGTTGATGAAACAAGCGTGCCGTCGCTGGGCGATTTCGAGCGCCTCCGACCCGCCGTAGAGCTGATTGATTCGGCCGACGCCGTGCATACGAAACCGCGGCCGCTCGACCTCGTCGAGTTCCCTGAGGAAGCGATAGAACTCGCCGCTTCCCAGAAAGAAGCCGCCGTCCATGAGCGCGCCCCCTCCCGCCTGCTCGACGGTTTCGCCGGCATTGACCCGCTGCTGCAGCGCGAGATCGTCGAAGACCTCGCGGCTGAGGATGCCGGATCGATACAGGTGCATGAAACCGTCCATGAACATCTCGCTGGCGCCGTATATGCCTTCCTCGAACGGGCCGAGGTGCTGGAAACCGCCCGCAGGAGCGTCGAGGCGCTCGACCAGCGCACGGTAGGCCGCATTGTCGCGGTGGCGATGGATCATCGCGTTGACCAGGGCGTCGCTGAGCGACCCGATCCCGATCTGGAGCGTACCGCCGTCGGCCTGGAGCCGGGAAGCGTGCAGGCCGACCGCATGGTCCTGAAGCGAAACGCGCGCGCGTGGCACGGCGAACAACGGCTGTTGCGGGTCCTGGTCGATCACCTCGTCGAAGAAGTCGGCATTGACGACGGCATCGCCGTGCATGAAGGGCAATTCCGGATGCACCTGGGCGACGGCCATCCACGGCCAGTCGGCCGTTTCGCGCAGGCGATTGACGACGTCGAGGGTAACGTCCGGATTGCACGACAGGCTGTAGCGGTCGTCGCTGGGACCGGCCACCAGCTGGAGGAGCAGGTTGATGCCGCGGTCGACCAGGTCGCGCGCCACGTGCGTGTAGTTGGAGGAGACGTAGTGGCGCTGCATGATCGAACGACCCAGCGCGGCGCCCGACTGGAAATAGAATTCGGTCACCTTGATGTTGTCCGGCACCCGCCCGGCGCGCTGGTCGCGCACGTAGTCGAGTCGGGGATAATCCCGGCCGAACAGGCGCTCCACGGCCGGATCCATCAGCCGCCCGGCCAGCCAGTGCGACGATTCGGGCAGGTCGAGCGAGAGCGCCGTGACGATTTCGAGCTGCAGGCCCGGATCGGCGCAAGCGCGCCGGTAGAGCGCGTTGACGAGGCGATTGGGCTTGCCCAGCCCGAGAGGCAGACCGACCACGAGTCGTCTTCCCACGTGCTGGATGATGCGATCGATCAGCGCTTCATGGGTTGTCGGCGTCGCTTGATTCACGTTGAAGCGTCCTGCGCAGGAATGAAGACGGCCAGGGTCCATGGCCGCCCGGCCATTATCTCCGGAGCGCGGCCTTTCCCACAATGCTCGTTTCCCGAAGTCGTCGATTCCGCGCCCGGGAGGGCTTAAAATGCATCGCATTTGCGCTTTATCGAACCGGCCGGCTGAATGATCGACTACCCCCTGCTGAAGATCATCCACATCGTGCTGGCACTGGCCAGCGGCATCGGCTTCGCGCTGCGCGGTTTCAGCCGCCTCGTGCTGCAGCGCCCTCTCGTCCATCGCTTCTGGAAGGTGGCTCCCCACGTCGTCGACACCCTGCTGCTGGCCTCCGGGGCCACGCTCTGGATTCTTGTCGGCTGGCCCCTGATGTCCTGGCTGGGCGTCAAGCTCCTGCTCGTCGTCGCCTACATCCTGGCCGGCATCGCGTCGTTCCGTTCAGAAAGGCAGTCGCGGGCGACAGGCCTTTACGTGCTGGCGCTGCTGATCTTCCTGTCGGTGGCTGCCCTGGCACTGCACAAGCCGCTCTGAGCGGATTCGGTCGGGCCGGGAAGCCGGAAATAAAAAAGCCCCGGCAGAGCCGGGGCAGCCAACAACGCATGAATCGCCAACGGGAAGGGGGAGACTGGCGATTCAAGCGCCCATTGGAAATCAACCGGGTCTCATTCCGCCCTGCCTCACGGCACGGAGACGAAACCACGATTGCCCAAGTCGCTGGAACCACTTCCGGTGACGGGAGCGCGTCCCGGAAGGTAGGCCACGAGAAACTCCTCGAAGCCGCTACTGCCGAGGCGATGCACGATGAGGTTGGCACCACCCTCATCGAACAACAGTTCGGCGACGCCCCAGGCGCCCTGGAAGCACGACCCGGCCGACTCGCCCGAGTTGCCGCTACCCGAACCCTTGACCATCAGGCTCGCGCCGGGCGGGCAGGCCGCATCACCGGAATTGCCACTGCCGGAACCCTTCACTAGCAGGCTGGCGCCCGGCACGCAGGCCGCCTCGCCGGAATTGCCGCTGCCCGAGCCCTTGACCATCAGGCTGGCGCCCGGCGTGCAGGCGGCTTCGCCCGAATTGCCGCTACCCGAACCCTTGACCATCAGGCTGGCGCCCGGGGAGCAGTCCGAATTGCCGGAGTTGCCGCTGCCCGAGCCCTTGACCATCAGGCTCGCGCCCGGGGAGCAGTCCGAGTTACCGGAGTTGCCGCTGCCCGAACCCTTGACCATCAGGCTCGCGCCCGGGGAGCAGTCCGAGTTACCGGAGTTGCCGCTGCCCGAACCCTTGACCATCAGGCTCGCGCCCGGGGAGCAGTCCGAGTTACCGGAGTTGCCGCTGCCCGAACCCTTGACCAGGGTCGAGGCCTGGCCGAATGCCGCCGCGCTTTCGGCCGCCGGATAGAGTTCGATGGTGTAGTAGCCGCCCGACTGTTCGTTCAGCGCAGCCGCGCCGATCAGGAAATCGTCGCCCTGCTGGACGGAAACCATCACGACCTCGCCCTGGCTGATCACCCTCACGTCCGGTTCGCCGTCGGCCAGGGCCGGCTGGGCGAAGCTGCCGGTCAGGCCCACGCACATCGCCGCGGCCATCCAGAAGCTTCGCGACCCGGTGCCGCTCTTGCCGATGCCCGTTCCGCTCTTGCCGATGCCCGTTCCGCTCTTGCCGATGCCGGTGCCGCTCTTGCCGATGCCGGTGCCGCTCTTGCCGATGCCGGTTCCGCTCTTGCCGATGCCGGTTCCAGATTTTCCGATCAATTGAATCATTACCGTTCTCCAGGTGCTTTTGAGTTGAATGCCGTTGCTTTGGTCGCTGGATCAGCCGTCGACTGATCCCTGTTCGTCTTCCCAGTAGTACCAACCCACGCCGATCGAACACTCGGTCCGCTCGTAGGGTTTGTGCTCCTGATGTTCCATGTAGCCCTCGACTTGCTCGATGTGCTTTTGCAGAACCGCACGGATGTCGGCTCGAACCAGCTCCAGCCGCTCGCGCGGAATGCCCGTCGACCAGCGGTCCTGCTGCAGCCACGCGGGCGTCACTTCGGAACTGCGTTTGGTGTTGTGCAGGATCGACTTGCCGAGCCGGCTGATGGCGAAGCTGCCTGCCTCGATCGCGGTGCGCTCGGAGGCCTCGACCGGCATGTACCAGGGATCGATGAGGCGAACCCGGGTCTCGTTGTCGACGAGGCGTACGTTGCCGCTCTCGAGCAGACGCTCCAGCGCGGTCTGCGGCGTCACGGCGCGTCCCGCGGCCCGGCTCACCAGCCGCTGGAAGGTGCCGTGCGGACCGTGGATGAGTAGATCGGCCGGCTTGTCGCTGGCGGCGTCGAAGAAGGACTCGTCCTTGTTCCACATCTCGAGGATGGCCGCTTCGGAACAGACGTCCGATGGGGCGTATTGACGATCCGTGTTCTCCTCGAAGGACTTGATGGCGCGCCCGTCCATGCCGCAGATGAGCGCCAGGGCGGATCGGGTCACCTTGCGATCGGGATTCTGTTCCTCGAGGTACTCGCGCGCCTCCTCGACGTAGATTTCCCGGATCAGGTT
>JAAAPE010000014.1 GCA_009908385.1 Gammaproteobacteria bacterium | reverse complement strand
CGCGGCCAGGACGTGGCCGACCTGGATCCGGAGCGGCTCGACGCGGTCGAGCTGGGTCTGCGTTCGGAGGGCAGCCTGGTCTGGGAACTGGTCGCTTTCTACCAGCGCAAGCGCAATTACATCTTCCGCGACGGCGAGGGTTTCAACGTCAGCGACGGTAAGTCGGGCCACCGTGGCGTGGAGTTTTCCCTGCGCGCCCCGGTCGGCGATTCCCTGGAATTCGGCGCCCGCGGCAGCTATGCGGTCCACTGGTACCGTTTCGACCGCGATCTCGGGGGCGAGCGGATCATTTCCGGCCGGGATGTTCCCGCGGCGCCGAGGCGCATGGCCAGCGCGGACCTGACCTGGCGTCCGGCCCCGGATGTCAGCGCGCAGCTCGCGGTCGAGTACACCGGCGAGTACTGGCTGGACGCGGAGAATACGCGCCGCTACGGGGGGCACACCCTGGTGCATCTCGGTGGCGAGTATCGATTCGATTCGCGCTGGGGCCTGTCCCTGCGCCTGAGGAACCTGCTCGACCGGCGCTACGCCGAGCGGGCCGACTACGCATTCGGGAACTACCGCTACTTCCCGGGGCAGGGACGCTCGGTCTACGTGGCCGTTTCCAGGAACTGGTAGGACATTCCGGCCGGCGTGATCGCGCTGGCGTCGGCGCGGCCCGTGGCACGGGCCGCGCGAGAGGAAGGGCTTCCGGGTCAGTCCAGCCCGGCTTCGCCGGCGAGCTGTTCGACCAGCCGTTCGAGGCGAGCGACCTTGGCGCTCAGCTCGTCGACCTGATCCTGCTTGCGGCCCAGCTCGCTGTCGAGCGCCTTGATCGCGGCGAAGGCGATGCCGGTGGTGTCGATCATGTTCAGGCGCCGGCCGTCGCTGAGCCCGAAGACGGCCTGGAATTCCTCGGCGACCGGGCCGATGTGAACGGTCTGCTCGTCCTCGTGCTTGTAGCGCCAGCCGCTGATTTCCAGCGAGGCGAGTCGCTCGAGGATCTCGCGCTCGTCGATCTCGTGGAAGTCGGTCTTGGCCTCCCGCGTGGAGGTGAGCAGGACGCCGTTGGCGGTGACATCGCCAAGGAAGTTCGCGCTGCCGTCGTGGAACAGCTCGAACTCGGCCTGTCCCGTCCCGGCTTTCGTGATCGTGAATCGCTCGGTCGTGCCGGCTTCGCCGGACAGCCGGAAGATCCAGTTGACGTCGGTCTGGGAGGTGTCCTCGAGGTTGAACAGCGGGTAACCGTTGTTGACCAGGCTGAGCATGGACTGGGTGCCCGCCCCGGTATCCTCGATCAGCAGCTTGGCGGTGTTGTCGGAGCGCTTGATGTGCAGGGGCTCGGCAGGCGACGTGCCCGCGCCCATGCCGACCTTTCCGCTGTTGGCGACGTAGATGGCGCTGCTCGGCGCGCCGGGCTGGATGCGGAAGGGAAGCTGCGAGCCGTTGGTGACGTCGCGCACGAAGAAGTTGGCTTCGTTGCCGGCGATGTCCCAGGTCTGCGGTGTGAAGCCCGATGCGCCCGTCTGTTCCAGTCTCATCGTCGGCGTGTCGCCGTCGGCTGAGTGGATTTCCACGGCCGGGGTGCTCGTCCCCAGGCCCATGCGTCCTCCGTCGTCGATGTAGAGGGCATGGTTGCGCGCG
Organism: Gammaproteobacteria bacterium; assembly: GCA_009908385.1. Classification (GTDB taxonomy): domain Bacteria; phylum Pseudomonadota; class Gammaproteobacteria; order Xanthomonadales; family Wenzhouxiangellaceae; genus Wenzhouxiangella. The sequence continues at coordinate 11,700 of JAAAPE010000014.1, read as the reverse complement.
CCGGCCTCGATGGTGAACGGGGCGCGGCCGGCGTCGGCGTCCTCGATCGAGAATCGGTTCTGCCCGCCGTTGGCCGAATCGTTGGCGACCAGGCGCCAGTCGTTGGTCGGGAAGGACCCGCTGTTGCTCGTATCCGCGAAGTGGATGCGCAGGTTGTTTTCCTTGAGGCGCTGGGTGTCGAAACCGTAGTTTTCCTGCGCCAGGCAATCCGTTCCCACGCAGAGGCTGTTATAGACGGTCAGATCGCCGCTGATGACCTGCTGGGGCGTGATGCCGCCTTCGCTTTCGGTGCCGGGCATGGCGCTGGAAGCCTTGGGCGCCGGGGTTTCTTCCTGGACCTCGGGCGACACCAGCTGGCCGTCCCGTACCGAGAAGACGCCGCCGTGCGACGAGTCGAACGGGCTGGCCGCCGCGGGACGGTCGGAGTCGATGCCGCGGGTTCGCGTCTCGCCGATGCTCATCACGCGCAGTTCCCAGACGTAGACCCCGTCGGCCAGGGGCTTGTCGGCGAGCGTCGCCGGGCTGAATTCGATCAGCGCACCGGCCGGATAGCTCTCGCGGTGGCGGAAGCCGTCGGGTCCGGTGACGATCAGGTCGACGGCGGCATCGAACGCGGCGTCGCTGGCCGGCTCCACCAGGATCGTGTCGGGATGGAAGTGGGTCTGGAAGCTGGCGTCGGTCCCGTCCTGTGCCATCGCCGGAGCGCCGGTCAGCATGGCGATCGCCATGGCCGACGCGAGCAGTGTCTTTCTGGGCTTGTTCATGGTGTTCTCCTGTGAGTTCCTTCGTTGGGCCCGGCGCTCGAATCAAGCCGGGCCGTTGATTTTCAGGTCCTTCGGATGTGGATCAGGCCGATCGCCGCCAGCAGCAGCAGGAGGATGGCCAGCCAGCGGCCCTGCGTCACCGGTACGCTCACGTACTGGATCAGGGTCGCCGTCGCGGGGCCGCTGTTGCCGAGGCTGGACGTCAGATCGTTGGTGACGTTGGTCAGGCTGCCGCCCACGGCGCTGATCACGTCCACCGAGATCGTGCAGCTGCCGCCCGCGGCGACCGAGCCGCCGGCGAGTTCGATGGCATTCGATCCGGCCGCGGCCGTGAGCGTGCCGCCGCAGGTATTGACGGCGTTCGGCGATTCGGCCACCTGCATCCCGGGCGGCAGGGGATCGACGAAGGCCAGATCGTCGGCCGGCAGCGCGTTCGCGCTGTTGTCGATCGTGAAGGTCAGGGTGCTCGACTGGCCGTCGGCGAGCTGGGCGGGCTCGAAGTCCTTGGCGAAGGCCGGTGCGACCTGCACGCCGAGCGGCGCGCTGGCGCTGGCCGACTCGAATGTCTGGCCGCCCACGTTGCCGCTGACCGCGCTGGTGACGTTGGTGTAGTCGCCGGCCTGGACGTCGGCGGGGACGTCGGCGCTGACGGTGAACGAGCAGGCCCCCGACGGCGGCACGCTGCCGCCGGTGAAGCTCAGCACGCTGGTGCCGTCGATCAGCGAGCCGGCACCGCAGATGCCGCTCTGCGGGGTGTCTGCGCTGGCCATGCCGGGCACGAAGGCGTCGAGATCGTCGCTGAACGACAGGCCTTCGGCGGTGTTGACCGGGTCGGGGTTGGTGAACTCGAAGCTGATGTCGATCGACGTGCCGGCGGCCGCTTCCGGCGGCGTGACGGACTTGCTGAACTGCAGCACGTCGACCACCAGCTCGGCGCTGGCGGCGGGCGCCTCCACGTCCACGCCCTGGCGGGTGCCCGTGGCCGTCGATGTGGTGTTGAGGAAGTTGCCGGCGGTGGCGTCGCCGGGCACGCGCACGGAGACGACGATGGTGCACTGATCGTTGGCCGGCACGCTGCCGTTGGCCAGCGCGATCACCGACGTGCCGCTGACCTGCGATCCGGCGCCGCAGGCGTCGTTGAGCGGCAGGCCCTCGGCGGCCAGGCCGGCGAGGACGGCGCCGAGATCGTCGCTGAGCGCGATGTCTTCGAGCGCGAACTGCGAGTCGTTGGTGATGGTCAGCTCCAGATCGACCAGGCCGCCGGGCAGGACCGGCTGCGAAGCGAAGGCCTTGGCGACCGTGAAGTCCGCACCGACGACTTCCAGCGTGGCGCTGGCCGGGCCGCTGTTGCCGCTGCTCGAGGTCAGGTCGCCGCTGACGTTGTCGTAGACCCCCTCGCTGGCGGCCGAGACGTCGACCGAGATCGAGCAGCTCGCGCCGGCGGCGACGCTGCCGCCGCTCAGGGCGATGCTGCCGGAACCGGCCGCGGCGCTCAGCGTGCCGCCGCAGGTGCTGGCGGCATTGGGCGGGTTGGCGACCTGCGTGCCGGCCGGCAGCGGGTCGGTGAAGGCCAGGTCGCCCGCGGCCAGGGTGCTGGCGCCGTTGTCGATGTCGAAGCTCAGGGTCGACACCGCGTCCGACGGGATCGTCACTGGCACGAAGGCCTTGGTGAATGCCGGTGGCGGCTCGATGTCGAGTGAGTCGCTGGCCGGCGCGGCAATCGGCAGCCCGGCGCTGAACAGGTCGGAGGTGGTGTTCAGGAAGGTCCCGGGCAGGGCCCCGGCCGGAATCGCCAGCTGGACCTGGAAGCTGCAGGAATCGCCCGCTGCCAGCTCACCGCCCGAGAACGCCAGCAGTGAGCTCCCGCTGATCTGGGAGCCGGCGCCGCAGATACCCGACTGCGGCAGGCCGGCGGCCACCAGGCCGGGCAGGACGGCACCAAGGTCGTCGGTGAAGGCCAGGCCCGAGACCGGACCGCTGCCCTGGTTGTCGAGCGTGAAGCTCAGCACGGCCGTGCCGGTGGCGGTGCCCGGGCCGTCGAAACTCTTCGAGAAGCCGACGAGGTTGACCAGCAGCGCGTCGGTGGCCGGCAGGCCGGACACCTGGAGTCCGTTCAACTCGCCGCTGGCGCTCGATGTGGTGTTGATGAAGTCGGTGGCCGTGGGTACCGATGCCGGGACGGAGAGGGTGGCGCTGAAGGTGCAGCTGCCGCCCGCCGGCAGGCTGGCCCCGGTCAGCGTCAGCACGCTCGTCCCGGACAGCTGGGACCCGGCGCCGCAGACGTCGTTCTGGATACCGCTGGTCGATACGAGGCCGGGCAGGACGGCGTCGAGGTCGTCGGTAAAGGCGATGTTCGTGATCGCATCCGAGGCACTGGCGTTGGCCAGCGTGAACTCCAGGGTGACCGCGGCGCCCGGCGCCACGGGGTCGTCTATGAAAGCCTTCGACAGCTCGATCAGCTCGCCGTTGACCTCGAGCGAGTCGGTGGCGGGGGGGAACAAGCCGACGCTGCCGTCGTAGGTCGCCTGGATATCGCTGGTGGTGTTGCTGTAGACGCCGGACGGCGTCGCGGCGGGGACCTGGAGCGTGACGTTGAAGGTACAGGAACCCGCGGGACCGAGACTGCCGCCGGCCAGGAACAGGCTGCCCCCGGAACCGATGAGCTGCGAGCCGGCGCCGCACACGTCGTTGAGCGGCAGGCCGAGCGGCGCCAGCCCGGGGAGCGTCGCGTCGAGGTCGTCGCTAAAGCTGATGGCGGTGGCGGCAAGAACCGGGTTGTCGTTGGTCAGGGTGAATTCCAGCGTCGTGGTGTCGCCGGGCACGGCCGGCGAGTCGACGAAGGTCTTGTCGGCTTCCAGGCCCGAGACGAGGAGGTCGTCGCTGGCCGTGCGGCCGGTGGTGGGTTCGCCGGCGACGGTCGCCGTGACCGCGCCGGTCACGTTGGGGTACACACCGGGCGTGGCGCCGGCCGGTACCTGCAGCGTGACGGAGAAGACGCAGGTCTCCCCGGGGGCGAGCGTGCCGCCGGTCAGCGCGAGGGTGCCGGTACCGCTCAGCTGCGAGCCGGCGCCGCAGACGTCGGAGAGCGGCGTGCCGACCGCGGCAAGCCCGGTGAGGGTGGCATTCAGGTCGTCGCTGAAGCCGATATCCGTGGCATCGGCGATCGCGAATTCGTCGTGGCTGAGGGTGAATTCCAGCGTGGTGGTGCCGCCCGGATCGGCCGGATCGTCGATGAAGGTCTTGGTCGGAGCCGGCGCGCCCAGGACCGTGAGCGTATCCGAAGCGCCCGGGCCGACGCGCTCGACACCGTCGAGCACGGCGGTGACGTCACCGGTCGTGTTGGGATACTGGCCTCCCGGCGTGCCGGCGGGAATGTTCAGGATCGCGGTGAAGGTGCAGTCTTCTCCGGCCGCCAGGCTGCCGTTGCTGAAAAAGAGAGAGGGTTCGGGAGAACCGACGAACTGCAGCGTCCCGCCGCAGGCATTCAGCGGCAGGTTGGTCGGCGTGGCGCCGTTGAGGAAGCTGCCCAGTCCGTCGGTGAAGGCGATGTTGCTCGCGGCGTTCGTCGCGCTGGTGTTCGAGAGCGTGAATTCCAGGTCCACGTCGCCACCGGCTCCGATGGCCGAGGGGATGAAGGTCTTTTCCAGGCGGACGAAATCCGCGACGGCCAGATCGTCGCTGGCCGGGTCGAAGGTCTGGGGCGTCCCGCCCAGTGAGCCCGACATGGCGCTGGTCGTGTTCGGATAAATGCCCGGCGCGGCCCCGGCCGGAACCTGGACGGGAACGCCGAAGCTGCACTGGCCGGAAGGCGGGATCGAACCGCCGCTGAGGGTCAGCGTGGAGGTGCCCGACAGCTGCGAGCCGGGCCCGCAGACATCGTTGATGGGGGTGCCGACGGCCACCAGTCCCGACAATGTGGCGTCGAGGTCGTCGGTGAAGGTGATGCCGGTCAGCGCATCGAAGCGATCGAGATTGCGGATCTCGAACTCCAGCATGGCGGTTTCTCCCGGGGGGGCGGGATCGTCGCTGAAGCGCTTGATCAGCGGGTCGATGCGCACTTCCAGCACGTCGCCGGCCTTGCCGCTGCTCCCGGCGGTGGAGGTGAAGTCGCTCGTCAGGTTGTCGCGCGCGCCCGCCGCATCGTCGGCCCGGACGTCGACCGCGATCGTGCACAGGTTGCCCGGTGGGAAAAAACCCGAGAACAACTGGATCGAGCTGCCGCCCGGCTCCGCGATCAGGCTGCCCGTGCAGTCCGTGGCGATGTTGGCCGGACTGGCTACCGCCAGCCCGCCGGGCAGGAAGTCGGTGAATGAGCCGTTGAAGACGTTGCCGGACGACAGATTTTCGATGGTGAAGGTCAGCGTGCTCGTCTTGCCGATGACGATGTTGTCCGGCGCGAACGACTTGCTGAACGTCGGGCGGTCGGCAGCGACCGTCAGGTCCGCGCTGGCCGCTGGGGCCGAGCCCTGGTCCCAGGTCAGGTCACTGGTGACGTTCGCGTAGAAGCCCGCAGCGCCGGCGGTCACGTTGACCCGCACTTCGCAGGAGGCGCCCGGCGCCAGGGTCGCGCCGCTCAGGATCAAGGTCGCTCCGCCGACCGGGCCGGTCAGCGTCGCGCCGACGCCGCAGTTGCTGCTCAGGCCGCTCGGCTCGGCGATGGTCACGCCGGCCGGGAAGGGGTCGGTGAACGCGATGCCGGTGGCGGGCGTCGACGCGCTGGACTGGATCTGGAAGGTCAGCGTGCTGATGCCGCCCGGGGCGATGGTTGACGGCTCGAACGCCTTCGAGAAGGACAGGTCGGGTGACTGCCCGCTTGCCGGAACGGACAGCGTGAACAGCAAGACGGTGACGGCCGCGAGGACGACGCCCCGCGAGCCGGATCGAGCGATTGAATTGGTCATGTTCCCTCGGCCTTTCGGCGATCTCATTCGTCGGTGCATCTGGCAGGCGAAGCGGCCGGTCCCGGCGCGGGACTGCAGGCGGTCGGATGCTGGCTCCCTTTGTTCATAAACTACCACCGGACTCCACCCAGGGGAAGCGCTTCGACTCCCCTCGAGCGCGTCGATCAATCGCCCAGACTGCGCCCCCCGCGGCCACGCCCGGCGGCGAATTCCGATGCGCCGGCGGCCGATTCGCCCGACTGGATACTGGCCAGGCCCAGTTCGCGTTCGGCGGCGAGCGCCTCGGGCTCGTTCAGGCCCCACTGGCGCAACGTCGATCGGCGGTCGTTTCCCAGGCAGTGCTGCGGCAACGCAGCGATCTCGCGGGCCAGCGCCAGGGCGGCTTCCAGCGCTCGCCCGTCGTCGATCAAGCGATTGACCAGGCCGAAGGAAAAGGCCTCATCGGCGCCGACGGGGCGGCCGGTGAGAATCATGTCCATGGCGCGGGAATGACCGATGAGCCGCGGCAGGCGGACGGTGCCGCCGTCGACCAGCGGTACGCCGAAGCGACGGCAGAACACGCCGAAAACGGCCGAGCGACCGGCCACGCGCAGGTCGCACCAGCAGGCCAGCTCCAGTCCTCCGGCCACGGCATGCCCCTCGACCGCGGCGATGACGGGCTTGGTCGATTCGCGTCGGGTCGGTCCCATCGGGCCGGGCCGGTCGGACGCCACGCGCGCGGCCGTATCCTCGCCGCCGGCTACGGCCTTGAGATCCGCGCCGGCGCAGAAGTGCCCGCCGTTTCCGGTCAGCACGGCGACGCGAGCCGCCGCGTCGTTTTCGAAGGCATCGAAGGCCCGGTCGAGTTCGCCTGCGGTCGCCATGTCGACCGCATTGCGCCGGTCGGGCCGGTCGATCGTGATCACGGTCACCGGACCGTGTCGTTCGGTGCGCACGCTCATCTCCGGGAAACTCCTGTAAGGTCGTGGTGCTTCATCCTACCGGTCGGAATCGAGCGCTTCACGACCGCGCGACTCGCCGGTCGGGCCGGTGAGGGCGATGACCCGTCGCGTCGTGCCGGGCCGGCAATTGGCGCTAAACTGTGAACAGGATTCAGCACGCGCCACCTGCTCGGGCGCCATCGAGGGGAAAGCCACGTGGGCAAGGATCGCCATCGCCAGCCTCCCACCGACGGGGAAACCGTGTTGCTCGGTACCAGCCGTGCCCCGCACGAGCGCCACGAAGCCTGTCTCGTCATCATTCGCGGTGCCCGGCTCGGCTCGCGCCTCGTTCCCGGACGGGAGCCGCTGGTGATCGGCCGCGCGGTGGATGCCGATTTCCAGATTTCCGAGCGCAGCATTTCGCGGGAACACTGCCGGATCGTGTTCGAGGGTGGGCGCTACTGGATCGAGGATCTGGGGTCGACCAACCATACCTGGCTCAACGACGAGAGAATCGACCGGTCGCCGCTGCGCGACGGCGACCTCATCCGCATCAGCCAGACCGTGCTCAAGTTCGTCGACGAGGGCAACATCGAGGCCGGCTATCACTCCGAGCTGCACGAAAGCACCATTCGCGACACGCTCACCGGCCTCTACAACCGCCGTCATGCCATGGCCGTACTGGAGAAGGAGGCCGCTCGCGCGCAGCGCGACGAGGATTACGACCTGGCGCTGGTCATTCTCGACCTCGACTTCTTCAAGGACATCAACGACGAATACGGCCATCTCGCCGGCGACGGCGTGCTCAAGCGGCTCGGCCAGATCGCCTGCGAGCGGGTGCGCGCCAGCGATACCCTGGCCCGGATCGGCGGCGAGGAGTTCGCCCTCATCCTGCCCGACACCGTTCTAGAAGAAGCGCGGCAGCTGGCCGAGGACATACGCCGCTCGATCGAAGCGGAGCGCTTCCGGATCCGGGAAGAGGATATTGCGATCACGCTCTCGGCCGGCGTGGCGGTCTGGCAGTCCGGCATGAAAGAGATCAGCGAGCTGCTGCAAGCGGCCGACCGGCAGCTCTATTCCGCCAAGAGTTCCGGCAGGAACCGCGTTTGCTGAAGCCGGCCCGAGCCGTTCAGGTTGATTGCGTCACCAGGACTTGCCCAGGAGAAATCCCAGCCACACGAGCGCGGCGATCACGATCAGGATCATGACCATGGCCGAGGCGGCATCCTTCGCCTTGCCCGAAAGTTCGTGGTTCTCGGTGCCGATGCGGTCAACCGTTGCCTCGACGGCGGAGTTGCCCAGTTCGCCGGCGATGACGATCAGCCAGACGCCGACGAGCAGGGCGAACTCCAGCGCGTCGCCGGCCAGCCAGAGCGCCAGGGGGATCAGCGCCGCCAGCACAACCACTTCGGTCCGAAAGGCACGCTCATCGCGCCAGACGCGGCGAAGGCCGCTGAGCGAATTGCCGGTCGCCCTGACCAGCCGTGTCAGTTCGGCTCCGGATTCATCGATCGGGTTCTGGCTCATGGCATGGATGGCAGCGGCGCGTTCAGGCCGCCACCCCGTAGGAGCTCAGCAATGGGTCCAGGGTCGGCTCCCGCCCGCGGAAGGCGAGCCAGGAGGCGTGCATCGGACGGCTCGAACCCACCTCCAGAATCTCGCGCGCCAGACGCTGGCCGCTGGCGGCGTCGAACAGCCCGTTCTTCTTGAACATCTCGAAGGCGTCGCGCGCGAGCAGCTCGGCCCAGAGATAGCTGTAGTAGCCGGCCGCGTAGCCGCCGTCGAACAGGTGGCTGAAACTCATCAGGTAGCGGCTGTATTCGGGCATGGGGGTGACCGCGATACGATCATGGGTCGCGCGCATGATCTCGACCGGATCGGCGCCCGAGCGGGTGTGCAGGCCAAGGTCGGCGAGAGCGAATTCGACCTGTCGGACCAGGGCCATGGCGCCCTGGAATTCCTGGTCGGCGCGCAGACCGGCCAGCAGTTCTTCGGGCAGCGGTTCGCCGGATTCGACGTGGCGCGCGTAGCGGTTGAGCGATTCCCCCTCCCAGGCCCAGCCCTCCATCAGCTGGCTGGGCAACTCGACCGCGTCCCATTCCACACCGCTGATCCCGGCCACGCCGGGGATATCGATGCGCGTGAGCAGGTGATGGAGGCAGTGCCCGAACTCATGGAAGATCGTGACCACGTCGTCGTGGGTGAGCAGGCTGGGGCGCCCGTCGGCGGGCGGTGCGAAATTACAGGTGAGATAGGCGATCGGCAGCTGCTCGACGCCCCCTACCTTCATGCGTGCCCGGCAGACGTCCATCCACGCGCCGCCGGACTTGCGCGGTCGGCTGTAGAGGTCGAGATAAAGCCCGGCCACGCATTGCCCGCTCTCGTCGAGCACCTGGAAGTAGTGCACGTCTTCGTGCCAGGTGTCGACCGCCTCGTCCGCCTCGAAGCGCAGGCTGAACAATTCGCCGGCCGTGGTGAACAGCCCGTCGAAGACGCGCTGCAGCTCGAACCAGGGCTTGAGCATCGATTCGTTGATGCCGAGCTTGTCCTCGCGCAGTTTCTCGCTGTAGTAGGCGATGTCCCAGGGCGCCAGCGGCGTCTCGGCGCCGAGACCGGCGGCGAAGACGTTGAGCTCTTCGAACTGGGCACGCGCCTGCGGGCGGGCGCGGTCGGCGAGGTCGTGGAGGAATGACTCGACTTCACCAGCGGTGTCGGCCATGCGCGTCGACAGCCGCATGGCGGCGTGGTGTTCGAAACCGAGCAACTTCGCCTGCTCGTCGCGCAGCGCGAGCATCTCGCGCATGACCGGCCCGTTGTCGAATTCGCCGCCCTGCGGACCGATTTCCGAGGCGCGGGTGGCGAAGGCGCGGTGGAAGCGCTCGCGCAGGTCGCGGTCGTCGGCGTAGGTGATGATGGCCCGGAAGGCGGGGAAGCTCAGGTTGGCCATCCAGCCGGTCTTGCCCGCCTCGCGTGCCATGCCGGCGAGCATGTCGAGTTCCGCCTTGGGAAGGCCGGCGAGCTGATAGACGTCGTCGAACGTTTCGCTGTACGCCTCGGTGGCGTCGAGCACGTGGTTGCCGAAACGGTTGCCCAGCTCCGACAGGCGCATGTTGATCTCTCCGAACCGCTTGCGATCGGGTTCGGGCAGGTCGACGCCGGACAGGTGAAAGTCGCGCAGCTCGTGTTGGACGGTCGCTTTCAGGGCGACGTCCTGATCATCGAAATCGTCGCGTTCGGCCAACGCCTTGTAAGCTGCCCAGAGCTTCCGGTTGTGGCCGCGCTCGGTATCGAAGCGCGTCATCGGTTCCAGGCAGGCCTCGTAGGCCTCGCGCCACTCGGGTGTGTTGTTCACCCCGTGCAGGTGCGAGACCGCCGACCAGGTGTTGGCCAGGGCATTGTCGACCAGGGCTTCGGCGGTCACGACATTGCCGTAGTCGACGTTGCCGCCCAGGGCCTCGATGCGCTCGATGACCTCCCGGTATTCGGCCAAGCGCTGTTCTACGGCCGGCAGGGCGTGCTCCGGGCGAATCTTCGAGAAGGCCGGCAGTCCGTCGGCCAGCAGGGGATTGCTCATGACGATGTTTCCGTTACTTGACGGCCCGGATACGCTGCGGCTCGTCGGCGAGCTCCTCGAGCAGGTCTTCGATGCGCTCGAAAGCCTCCGTGAGCTGCTCGGCCTCGGGCAGCAGGGTGATCCGGAAGTGGTTGCGTTCGGGAATGTTGAAGCTCGAGCCGGGCACGATGAGGATATGCTTGTGCTCGAGCAGTTCGGCGGCGAATCGATGGTCGTCGAAGTCGCCAAACACGTCGGTGCGCACGGACGGGAAGGCGTACATGGCGCCCATGGGTTCGACCAGTTCCAGGAAGCGGCTCTTCTCGCAGGCCTCGATGACGGCCTGGCGCGATTCGAACAGGCGGCCTTCGCGGCCGATCAGGTCGGCGATGGACTGGTAGCCGCCCAGGGCGGTCTGCACCGCCCATTGGCCGGGCACGTTGGCCGAGAGCCTGAGCGCGGCCAGCTTCTCGACCGCCAGCATGTAGTCCTCGGCCCGCTCCAGGGCGCCAGTGAACACCGCCCAGCCCACGCGCCAGCCGCAGGCGCGGTAGACCTTCGACAGGCCGCCGAAGGACACGCACAGGGTTTCCGGCGCGAGCGGGGCCATCGGCACGAAGCGCGCGTCCTCGTAGCAGATGCTGTCGTAGATTTCGTCGGAAAACATGATCAGGTCGTGCCGGGTGGCCAGGTCGGCGAGTGCCTGCAGCGTTTCCTCCGGGTAGACCGCGCCGGTCGGGTTGTTGGGATTGATCACGACGATGGCGCGTGTCTTCGCCGTGATCTGTTCGGCGATGCGTTCGACGTCGGGCAGGAATCCGTCGGACTCCCGGCACTGGTAGTGCAGCGCCTTGCCGCCGTTGAGCACGACCGCGGCCGTCCACAGCGGATAGTCGGGTGCGGGCACCAGCACTTCGTCGCCGGGCTCGAGCAGGGAGCGCAGGGTCAGGTCGACCAGCTCGGAAACGCCGTTGCCGATCACCACCTGGTCGTAGCGCGTGTCCGTCAGCCCGCGTGCCTGGAATTGCATGGCCACGGCCTCGCGGGCCGGGAAGATGCCGGCCTGCGGTCCGTAGCCTTCGGAGAAAGGCAGGTTGCGGATCACGGCGCGACGCATGGTCTCGGGCGTCCGGAATCCGAAGGCACCGGGGTTGCCGATATTCAGGTGCAGGATGTCGTTGCCCTGTTGCTCGAGTTCGCGCGCGCGGCGGGCCAGGGCGCCGCGAATCTCGTAGCGCACCGCCTGGAGCCGGCTGGCGGTCTGGAATGACGGTTTCATGGCGCAATGATACCGCTTCGGGCGGGTGCGGGTAGGGCGGGGCGGTGGTCATTGGTCGGGGGCAGGGCATCGCGTCGATGCGGATGCGTTAGTCTTTCCGGTTGGACCGAACCGAACGCCCGAGGAAACAAGCCACGATGTTCCGAATTCTCCTGCTGACCCTCCTGCTGGCGCCCGCGGCGCTGGCCCAGACGAAGACGCCCTATCCCGAGCCCGCGCCTTCCCCGCTGGCGGGGCTGGACTATCCGATTTCGCTCTTCCCCGCCGGGGCCGAGCGCGATCC
>JAAAPE010000152.1 GCA_009908385.1 Gammaproteobacteria bacterium | reverse complement strand
GGCGGGACAAATCTGAACCGGTCTGTGCGAAAGCCAGAAAGGGTTTCTAAGTCCCTCCGCCCCCGGCAACTTTATCCTCTCAAAATCCACGATCTGGAACATACAAGGGTTCAGGGCGGCAGCCGGGGGCGGTGGGGGGCGGCTTCGCCGCGTGGGATTATTGGCAACCGGGCACGAGTATGTAGCGCCGGGCTTGATCCGGGGCCTTTTCTCGGTTGGCGCCTTCGGTTGGAAGGTCCCGGCTCTCCGCTTCGCGGAGCTTGCCCCGGACGTGATCCGGGGGCCGGGACTACAGGTGTTTGAAGTGGCTCCATAAATAACCCCCTGTAGCCCCGGACTTGATCCGGGGCCTTCTCTCTATTGGCGCTTTCGGTGGGAAGGTCCCGGCTCTGCGGCCGGGATTAAATGGGCTGGCAGGGGCGCCATTCTGTAACGATCACGCGCCCGCCTGATCACATCTTCTGATCGAGGTACCGCCCCTTCTCCAGGTGGTCGAATTCCGGGATCATCTGCTTGAACAGGGCGACGAGTTCGGGTTTGTCCCAGGTGGGCTGGGCGCGGATGCGGTCGATTTCGGCCAGGAAGTGGTCGAGGTGGCCGGGATTGAATTCGCCGAAGTCGCGGATGACGCCGATGGTTTCGAAGCGGTCCATGTCGAGGTCTTCGCGGCCGGTGTAGAACTCCTCGAAGTCCTTTTCGCCGGTGGTGTCCGACGGCGCGAACAGCACGGGCCACTTGCCGGCGGCGATCAGTTCGGGGGCGCGCTCGCGCGCTTCGTCCTCGCTGTCGCACTCGTGCGGTTCGAACCCGCGCATCTTCAGGTAGCGCACGGCGATGTCGGAAAAGCGCGTCAGGTGCAGCGCCTCGGAGAGCTTGGGGAAGAAGATGTCGCGGTTGTCGCCGAGCAGGCAGGAACTCAGGCACAGCTCGCCGGATTCCTTGGGCGTGACGAAGTAGCGGCGCACGTCGTTGGGCGCGGGGATGGGCTGCTGCTTCATGAAGCGCTGGTTGAAGCTGTGCAGCAGCGAACCGTCGGAGAACGCGACGTTGGCGAAGCGCGCCGTCGAGATCGGCAGGGACTCGCTCTCGCGCATCAGGAACATCTCCATGATGCGCTTGCTCGCGCCCATCATGTTCACGGGATTTGCGGCCTTGTCGGTCGATACGCAGAAATATTTCGACGCGCCGTGTTCGCGCGCCTGGCCGATGGTCGCGATGGTGTTGAGGATGTTCACCTCGACCATGCGCATCAGCGTGAAAGGGTCCTTCTCGGAGCGCACGTGCTTGAGCGCGGAGAGATTGAGGACGTAGTCGTAGCCGTCGCCGGCGGCGAGCAGGGCGGCGAATTCCCGCGAGCCGCAGTCGATGGCGAAGGTGCGGAAGTCGCCGTCGATGTAGCCCAGGGTCGAGCGGATGTCGCGCACCAGCTCGGCCATGTTGTTCTCGGAGATGTCGACGACGTGCAGCACGCGCGGGTTGCGCTTGAACACCTCGCGCACGACCGCCTGCCCGATCGAGCCGGCGCCGCCGATCACCAGGAAGCGGCCGCCGGAGACCTTGTCCGAGAGCTCGGCTTCCCGGGCTTCGATGTCGGGAGCGAAGAGTTCGGTGTCGCGGCCGATCAGGTCGAGCATGTTCATGAAGCAGGCGGTTGGGCAGTCGGTCGGGAAGGGGGCATCGTAGGTCGGCATGCGGCGCCGCGCAAGCCTGGCGCATGATGCCAGTGCTGTAGCCCCGGACTTGATCCGGGGCCTTGTCTCGGTTGGCGCCTTCGGTGGGAAGGTCCCGGCTCTCCGCTTCGCTGCGGCCGGGACTACAGGTGGGGGAAGGCGTTTAGTTCAGTACCATGTAGCCCCGGACTTGATCCGGGGCCTTCTCTAGGTTGGCGCCTTCGGTTGGAAGGTCCCGGCTCTTGCGGCCGGGACTACAAGACCAATCGATTCCGTGACGCCCTCGCGGCGCAGCCGCCCCCAGGGCTCCAGCTGCCCGCTCCTGAACCCTGAAACCTGAACCCTGAACCCTAGCCCTTCAGCCGATAGAACCAGCGCCCGACGACCTCGTGCACGGCCCGCGTCGTGGCGTCCAGGGCGCCGGCGCTCGGCAGGAAGTGGCGGAGGCGGAGTGGCCGGTCGGGCGTGGCGTTGAAGTCTGTGGGTGCGGGGATGAGCTCGGCGTCGATGCCGCGGAAGGTGTCCATGCTGCGCCGCATGTGGCTGGCGGAGGTGACGATCAGTAACGACTCGAAGCCGCGCGCCTTGGCGATGGCGCCGACATTGGCGGCGTTCTCCCAGGTGGTCAGTGCCTCGTTGTCGAGAATGAGCGCGGTGCTCTGGACGCCCATGTCGGCCAGGAACTGCGCCCCGGCCTCGGCTTCCGTCGCGCCGGCGGTGAGATGGGGCTGCCGCCCGCCGCTGAGCACGATCAGCGGCGCCTTGCCCGCCCGGAACAGGCGCGCCGCGTGCCAGTAGCGGTCCACGCTGCCCGAGGCCGACGGGTAGGTGTAGTGCCCATTGCCGGAGCTGAAGGCCCCGCCCAGTACGACGATGGCGTCGGCTTCCGGCAGCTCCGCCACGGGCCGGTCGGGCCAGTGCTTTTCGAGTTGCCACATCGCCAGGTTGCCCACGGCCGGCATGGCAGCGATCCACAGCAGGACGATGCCGGCCGACAAGGTCGCCAGCCCGGCGCGCCGCCTGCCGGCGACCAGCAGCCCGAGCGCCGCCAGCGCCAGCAGCATGAAGAAGCCCAGCGGATAGACGAAGATCGACGCGGTCTTCACCAGTTCGAACACGGGGGTGGCCCTCGGTCGGGTGGTTGGGGTTGTTCGGATGATACGACGATATTGATAGGTTTCAGGATTCAGGTTTCAGGGTTCAGGGGCGGGTGGCTGGAAGGCGTGGTGGGCGGCTTTGCCGCGAGGGCGTCATGAATTCGGTTGGTGTTGTGGTCCCGGCCGGAACGGGGATCTTCCATCCGAAGGCGCCAACCGGGAGAAGGCCCCGGATCAAGTCCGGGGCTACAGGTGGTTATTTATGGAGCCACCTCAAACACCTGTAGTCCCGGCCCCGGATCCAGTCCGGGGCTACGGGAGGGGCGTTTTCCGCCGACCACGCCGACCCGTTACAATAGTCCGCTTTCGAGATTTCAGTCCCAAACAGGAAGTTGCCATGAAGATTCTGGTCACCCTCAAGCGGGTGGTGGACTACAACGTGCGTGTACGCGTGAAGAGCGACGGCAGCGGCGTCGAGACCGACGGCGTGAAGATGTCGATCAACCCGTTCGACGAGATCGCGCTCGAGGAGGCGCTGCGCATCAAGGAGCGCGGCGAGGCCGAGGAAGTGATCGTCGTGTCGATCGGCGGTGACGAGGTGCAGCAGCAGCTGCGCACCGGCCTGGCGATGGGCGCCGACCGCGCCATCCAGGTGTCCGCCGACGGGGACGTGCAGCCGCTGACGGCCGCGCGCACTTTCTTGAAGCTGGTCGAGAAGGAAGAGCCGGGGATCGTCTTCCTCGGCAAGCAGGCGATCGACGACGACGCCAACCAGACCGGCCAGATGCTGGCCGCGCTGTGGGACCGGCCGCAGGCCACCTTCGCCTCGAAGGTCGAGCTGGCCGACGGCAAGGCGACGGTGGCGCGCGAGGTCGACGCCGGGCTCGAGACCATCGAGGTGGACCTGCCGGCGGTGCTGACTTCCGACCTGCGCCTCAACGAGCCGCGCTTCGTCAAGCTGCCCGAGATCATGAAGGCCAAGCGCAAGCCGCTCGAGACGCTGTCGCTGGAAGACCTCGACGTCGAGCGCGCCGGCGGCATCACGGCGCAGGCCTACGAGCCGCCCCCGCAGCGTGGCGGCGGCAAGATGGTCGAGAGCGTCGACGAGCTGGTGTCCGAACTCAAGTCCAAGGGGCTGCTGTAATGTCCAGAGTACTGATCATTGCCGAACACGACGGCGAGAACCTGAGCCCGGCCACGGCCAAGACCCTGACCGGGGCGCTGGGCCTGGGCGTTTCCGATATCGACATCGCGGTGTTCGCCGCCGACCCTTCGGGCGTGGCCGAGCAGGCCGCGAAACTCGAGGGTGTCACGCGCGTGCTGACCGTTCAGCACGACGATTTCGAACACTTCCTGGCCGCACGCCTGGCGCCGGAGATCAAGGCCCTGGCCGGCGATTATTCGCACGTCCTGATGCCGTCGACCACCTACGGCAAGGATGTGCTGCCGCGCGCGGCCGCGCTGATCGGCGTCAACCAGGTCTCCGACATCCAGGAGGTGATCGACGAACGCACGTTCAAGCGCCCGATCTACGCCTCCAACGCCATCGTTACCGTCAAGGTCGACGAGGGCCAGCCGGTGGTCGCCACCATTCGCACCGCGTCGTTCGCCGCGGCGGGCGAGGGCGGCTCGGCCGAGATCGAGTCGCGCGACGCCCAGGCCGAGGATCCGGGCCACACGCGCTGGATCAAGGTCGAAGGCGGCGAGGGCGAAGGCCCGGACCTGGCGACCGCGCCGGTGGTCGTCTCCGGCGGCCGCGCGATGGGATCGAGCGAAGGCTTCGACATCATCTACTCGCTGGCCAAGAAGCTCAATGCGGCCGTGGGCGCCTCGCGCGCGGCGGTGGATGCCGGCTACGTGCCCAACGAGTTGCAGGTCGGCCAGACCGGCAAGATCATCGCGCCGGACCTGTATTTCGCCATCGGCATCTCGGGCGCCATCCAGCACCTGACCGGCATCAAGGACGCCGGCACGATCGTCGCCATCAACAAGGATCCCGAGGCGCCGATCTTCGAGGTGGCGGATCTGGGCCTGGTGGGCGACCTGTTCGAGCTGGTGCCGGAGTTGGAAAAGAAGGTTTAGGGTTCAGGTTTCAGGGTTCAGGGTTCAGGCGGCGCGTAACGGTTTGCGGGGCGGCTGCGCCGCGAGAGGATCGTGACACCCTTCACGCACGCTGTAGCCCCGGACTTGATCCGGGGCCTTTTCTCTACTGGCGCCTTCGGATGGAAGGTCCCGGCTCTCCGCTTCGCTGCGGCCGGGACTACATGTGCCAGAGAGGGCGGGATCAAGCCTTCGTAGGATGCGTGGAGCGGCAGCGCAACGCATCGGCTCCCGGTTGGGACTGCTGATGCGTTGCGGCTTCGCCTCCACGCATCCTACGAACACCTGTAGCCCCGGACTTGATCCGGGGCCTTTTCTCTACTGGCGCCTTCGGATGGAAGGTCCCGGCTCTCCGCTTCGCGGAGCTTGCCCCGGACGTGATCCGGGGGCCGGGACTACGTGTGTTGGGCTGGCGCGATCAATCACCCCCTGTAGCCCTGGACTTGATCCGGGGGCCGGGACTGCGGGTTGGGTGTTTTCGTCTGTAGTCGGCGCTTTTCTTCCCCGGCATCTGCCCATGCGGTATCTTTACTGGCAAGAGCCTGGCAGCTCGGGGACGGGGCGTAGCCGGGGAGGGTGCCGGACTTGGGCCGTGGCTGGAGGCCGAGGATTGGGTTGTTCGCGCTGGTGGTCGTCCTGGCTGCCGGACGGGCGGTTGCGCTTGCACCCGACAAGGCGTTTCACCAGTATGTTCGCGATACCTGGAGCATCGAGGAGGGGTTGCCGCAGATTTCGGTAACCGCCGTGGTGCAGGGGCCGGACGGTTATATCTGGGCGGGTACCCAGGCGGGCGTGGCGCGCTTCGACGGCGTGCGTTTCACCGTGTTCGACCCGCGCACCTCGCCCGAAATGCCCGGCATGTTCATCAACGCGATGTTCGTCGATTCGCTCGGCCGCGTGTGGACGGGCACCTACAAGGGCGCGGCCGTCTACCGCGACGGCGCTTTCGTCGGCGTCGATGACGGCTTCGGGCGCGAGATCGATGTCTTCCACTTTGCCGAGACCGCCGGCGGCGAGCTGGTGATCGCCTCCGACCGCGGGCTGATGCGGCTCGCCGATGACGCCTTCGTGCAGTTCGCCGGCGACCCGGACGAGCTGATTCGTTCGGTCTTTGCCCGCGGCGACACGCTCTATGCGGGCGCCTACGGCGTGATCCACCGGCTCGCCGGCGAGACCTGGGAAGCGATGCCGCTGGAGGGCGAGCTGGCGACCGCCCGGGTCAACGACTTCGCCGACTACAGCGGCCGGATCTGGGCGGCGAGCACCCGCGGCCTGCTCTATCTCGAGGACGATCGCTGGCGGCGCTTCGAGGTGCCGGAGCAGCTCGGCGACCTGGTGATCGAAACGCTCTATGTCGACCGCGACGACAACCTCTGGCTGGGCGCGGCCGGCCGGCTGCTGCGCATGCAGGGCGAGCGCATTGTCGAGTCGATCCCCGACGATGCGCCGTTCGCCCACGGCAGCGTGCTCGGCATGACCGAGGATCACGAGGGCAACCTCTGGCTGGGCTCGCGCTGGGACGGACTGGCCCGGCTGTGGAACGGCTGGGTGTTTCGCTACGACAAGCCCGAGGGGCTTCACAACAGCCTGGTCTGGTCGGTGGCGCGCGACGAGTCCGGGCAGGTCTGGACCGGCACCATGGACGGCCTGGCGGTGTTTCGCGACGGGCGTTTCGAGCAACTCGTCGGCGGCAGCGAGCAGCCGCACCCGCACGCCTACACCATCCTGCCCGAGGAAGAGCGGGTCTGGGTGGGCACCCGAACGGGCCTGTACTGGTGGGATCGCCGCGATCGTCGCGTCGTGCGGCCGGACGGGTTCCGGGCGCTCGACAGCGCACAGGTCAACGGCGTGTTGCGCCGCGGCGAAGACGATTACTGGCTGGCCACGACCGAGGGCGTGTGGCGCTGGGACGGCGAGCGCATGACCCGCCTGGCGGCCAGCAACGACCTGGGCGGGCGCGACGTTCGCCTGGTCTACGAGACCAGCGACGGCGAGCTGCTGGCCGGCACCCGCCGCGGTCTGCTGCGCTGGGGCGAGCGCGAGCGCTTCCACCCGATCGAAGGCGCGGCGGTCGAACACGACGTGACCGCCGTCCTCGAGCTCTCCGATGGGCGGCTGGTCGTCGGCACTCTGGACGAGCGCCTGTTCGTCGGCCACGGCGAGCACTGGCACGAGTTCGGGGCCGAGGACGGCCTGCCGGTCAACAGCCCTTTTGCGTTCGGCGAGGCCGACGACCGGCTGTGGGTGGCCGGAATCCGTGGTCTGTACGAATTGCCGCTGGCGTCGATCGACCGCTACATCGCCGGCGAGATCGAGTCGCTGCCCGGCCGCATGGTGCTGCACGAACGCGGCGACGTGCCCGGCGCGCAGAAGGGCTACTGCTGCAATGGGGCCGGCAACGCCAAGGGTTTCATGCACGACGGGGAGTTCTGGCTGCCCACCCGCGGCGGTATCGTCCATCTCGTGCCCTCCCGGATCCGCCGCAATCCTGAGCCGCCACGGCTGCGCGTCGACCGGATTCGCGTCGGGCAGGCGTGGCGCACCCTGGCGCCCGGGGAAGTCGCGCAACTGTCGGCCAGCCAGCGCGACGTGGCCTTCGGTTTCGCCGTGCTCAGCTTCCAGGATCCGACCAGCATTCACGCGGAGTATCGCCTGCAAGGCTTTCGCAACGAATGGCAGCGCCTCGACGAGCCGATGCAGCGCCAGGTCTTCTATACCAACCTGCCGTCGGGCCGCTACACGCTCGAGCTGCGCGCGACCAACAACGCCGGCGTGTGGAACCGGGAGCCGACGCAGGTGGACCTGCACATCCGCCCTTATCCGTGGGAGACGCCCTGGTTCCAGGCCGTGGCCCTGTTCGCCACCCTGCTGCTGATCTGGCTCGGCTTCAACTACCGCCTGCGACACCTGCAGCGCCAGCAGCGCGTGCTCGAGCAGACGGTCTCCGACCGCACCGAAGAACTGCGGGTAGCCAACGAGAACCTGCGCGACTACAGCGCGCGGCTGGAAACCGCCAGCATGACCGACCCGCTGACGCGGCTGTGGAACCGGCGCTACCTGGCGTCCCAGCTGACCGCCGACCTGGCACATTTTCATCGCGAGCTGGCCCGCGCGCACATGGCCGATCACGGCATGCTGTTCGCCCTGCTCGACATCGATCACTTCAAGCGCATCAACGACCGCCACGGCCACACGGCCGGCGACGAGGTGCTGCAGCAGATCGCCCGGCGGCTGGAAGAGCTGGTCCGCCACGGCGACTACGTGGTGCGCTGGGGCGGCGAGGAGTTCCTGCTGGTGTTCCGGCCCATGCCCGCCGACCAGATGCCGCGGGTGATCGAGCGCATCGTGGCGGGCATTCGCGAGCACGCCTTCCTGGTCAATCGCAGCGAACGCCTCGAGCTGACCTGCTCGCTGGGCGCGGCGGCCTACCCGCCGTTCCCCGCCAACCCCAAGGCGATGAGCTGGGAGCAGACCGTGACGCTGGCCGACAAGGCGCTCTACGCGGTCAAGCGCGGCCGCCGCGACGGCTGGTGCACGGTCCGAACGACCACCCGCGTCGAACCCGCGACCCTGGAAGGGCGCCTCGATCAGTCGCTCGAGGAGCTGGTCGAGGCGGGGTTTTTGGATGTTGAGGGGGGGTAGGGGGAAGGTTTCAGGGTTCAGGGCTCAGGGTTCAGAAAACAAGGTCCCGGATCGGGGTCCGGGACTACAGGTATGGGAAGGCGTTTAGCTCACCACCATGTAGCCCCGGACTCGATCCGGGGGCTTTTCTCGTTGGCGTCTTCGGTGGGAAGGTCCCGGCTCTCCGCTTCGCTGCGGCCGGGACTACAGGTGTGGGAAGGCGTTTAGCTCACCGCCATGTAGCCCCGGACTCGATCCGGGGCCTTTTCTCGGTTGGCGTCTTCGGTGGGAAGGTCCCGGCTCTCCGCTTCGCTGCGGCCGGGACTACAGGTGTGGGAAGGCGTTTAGCTCAGCACCATGTAGCCCCGGACTTGATCCGGGGCCTTCTCTCTATCGGCACCAACGCTCGCCTCTTCCCTCCGAAGTCGCTTTCAGTTGTCTGTTCACCAAACGCCCTGACTCGACAGCAGTCCGGGATACAGGTCCCGCCACTCCGGATTGACGCGCTCGACCAGCTCGATCTTCCAGGCGCGTCGCCATCGTTTCAAACGGTATTCCCTTTCGAAGGCGACCAGCATTTCCCTGTAGGCCTCGAAGTACACCAGCCTGGTCAGGAAGTACTTTCGGGTGAAGCCGGATACTTGTCGGCTCCGGTGTTCGGCAACCCGGCGGATGAGGTTGTTCGTGGCCCCGAGGTAGAGGGTGCCTCTTGGCTGGTTGGTCAGGATGTAGACGAAATGCTGGCGTTCCATCGGTTCAGGTTGGCCGATGGAGTTTTCCTGGGGCTATGGGCGTCCGACGTTTCGTGGTGTAGGAATTCCGATTGCGGGTGCCTTCGGTTGGAAGGTCCCGGCTGCGGAGCTTGCCCCGGGCCTGATCCGGGGGCCGGGACTACAGGTGGGGGAAGGCGTTCAGCTCACCACCAGCACCATGTAGCCCCGGACTTGATCCGGGGCCTTCTCTCGGTTGGCGCCTTCGGTGGGAAGGTCCCGGCTCTGCGGCCGGGACTACAGGTGTGGGAAGGCGTTTGGCTCACCACCACCAAGTAGCCCCAGACTTGATCCGGGGCCGAGACTACTCGGGTTTTCCATACCCACCACCCCCGGGCGTCTGCAGGACGAAGACGTCGCCGGGTTCGACTTCGGCGCGGGCGGTGCCGGTGAGGGCTGTTTGCTGGCCGTCGGCGCGTTCGATCCAGGCCTTGCCGGGGCGGGCGTCCCGGCCGCCGGCGATGCCCGAGGGGGCGATCTTTCTCGAGTTGGCCAGCAGGGCGACGGTCATGGGTTCGAGGAAGCGGATGCGGCGCTCGGCGCCGTTGCCGCCGCGCCACCGGCCCGCGCCGCCGGAGTCGGGGCGTACGCCGAAGGACTCGAGCCGGACGGGAAAGCGGGTCTCGAGGATCTCGGGGTCGGTCAGGCGGGAGTTGGTCATGTGGATGTGCACGGCATCCGCGCCGTCGAAGCCGTCGCCCGCGCCGGCGCCGCCGCAGAGGGTTTCGTAGTGCTGGTAGCGCTCGTTGCCGAAGGTCAGGTTGTTCATGGTGCCCTGGCCGTTGGCGAGCACGCCCATGGCGGCCAGCAGGGTGTCGACCACGACCTGGCTGGTCTCGACGTTGCCGGCGACCACGGCGGCCGGGTGCACGGGCGAGAGCAGGCTGCCTTCGGGCACGACGAGCTCGATGGGCGCCATGCAGCCGTCGTTGAGCGGGATGTCGTCGGCGACCAGGCAGCGCAGGACGTAGAGCACGGCCGCGCGGGTGATGGCGCGCGGGGCGTTGAAGTTGTCTTGCGCTTGTTCGCTGGTACCGGTGAAGTCGATCTTCGCGCGTCGCGCGTCTCGGTCGACGGTGATGCGCACCTCGACCTGCGCGCCGTTGTCCATGCGCTTGACCCAGTGCCCGTCGGAGAGCGTCGACAGGGCGCGTGCGACCTGCTCGGCGGCGTTGTCCTGCACGTGGCGCATGTAGGCCTGCACGGTCGACAGGCCGAACTGCTCGATCATGCGGTCGACTTCCTTGAGCCCGCGCCGGTTGGCGGCGATCTGGGCGTGCAGGTCGCTGAAGTTCTGGTCGAGATTGCGAACCGGGTGCTCGCCCCCGGTGAAGACGCGCTCGAGATCGGCCCGGCAGAGATCGCCCCTGCGGACCGCGCGCATCGGGCCGATCAGCACGCCCTCGTCGTGGATGCTGCGGCTGTCGGGCGGCATGGAGCCGGGCGTGATGCCGCCGACATCCGCATGGTGCGCGCGGCTGGCGGTGTAGAACAGGATCGCGCCGTCCTCGCCGAAGCAGGGGCTGACCACCGTCAGGTCGGGCAGGTGGGTGCCGCCGTGATAGGGGTCGTTGAGCAGGAAGACGTCGCCCGGGGCCATGCCGTCGCCGAAGGCGTCGATGACGGCGCGCACGCTCTCGCCCATCGAGCCCAGGTGCACGGGCATGTGCGGGGCGTTGGAGACCAGGTGGCCCGAGTCGTCGAACAGGGCGCAGCTGAAGTCCAGGCGCTCCTTGATGTTGGCCGACCAGGCGGTCTGCTGGAGCGTGGCGCCCATGTGCTCGGCGATCGACATGAACAGGTTGTTGAACACTTCCAGCAGCACCGGATCGGCCTGCTCGTCGGCCTGCAGGCCCCGGCGGGAGGCGACGCGCTCGAGCAGCAGGTGGCCGTAGCGGTTGAGCCGGCCCCGCCAGCCGGGTTCGAGCACCACCGTGGAGTTCTCCTCGATGATGAGTGCGGGTCCGTCGACACTGGTCCCCGCGCCCATCTCGTCGCGACGGTAGACCGGCGTGCCGGGGCGGCTGCTGCCGTCCATGAAGGTCTCGACGCTGTCGACCGCCGCGGCCGGCTCGCCGGCTCGTGCGATTTCGGGTTCGTCGCCGAGCGCGCGGCTGCGCCCGACGGCCTCGACCAGCCCGGCTTCGACCACCAGGTCGCGATCTTCCATCGCGAAGCCGAACTGCTGGCGATGCGCCTCGGTGAAGTCGCGCTGCATTGCCTCGGGGGACCCGAAAGCGACGGGCAGGCCGGTGTCGGTGCCGGCGTAGCGAACGCGGCAGGATCGTTCGACCTCGATGGCGTCGTCGTCGAAGGCCTGGTCCTTCAGCTCCGCCAGGGCGTCGGCGGCCTTGTCCTCGAAGGCGCGCTCGAGTCTTTCACTCAGTTTCCCGTCGAGCCGGTCGTTGACGGCGAATTCGCGGTGGGCGGTGACGTCGGCCAGGCCCATGCCGTAGGCCGAGAGTACGCCGGCGTGCGGATGAACGAGCACCGACTCGATGCCCAGCTCGTCGGCCACCAGGCAGGCGTGCTGGCCGCCGGCGCCGCCGAAGCAGTTCAGCGCGTAGCGGGTGACGTCGTGGCCGCGCTGCACCGACACCTTCTTGATGGCGTTGGCCATGTTGGCCACGGCGATGCGCAGGTAGCCTTCGGCCACCTCGACCGGCTCGCGCGTGTCGCCGGTGGCCCGGCGGATCTCGTTGCAGAGGGACTCGAACTTCTCGCGCACGACCGCGGCGTCGAGCGCCTCGTCGGCGTCGGGTCCGAAGGTCTGCGGGAAGTAGGACGGCTGCAGCTTGCCGAGCATGAGATTGCAGTCGGTGACCGTCAGCGGGCCGCCCTTGCGGTAGCAGGCCGGGCCCGGGTCGGCGCCGGCCGAATCGGGGCCCACCCGGTAGCGCCGGCCGTCGAAGTGGAGTTTCGAGCCGCCCCCGGCGGCGACGGTGTGGATTTCCAGCATCGGCACGCGCAGGCGCACGCCGGCGACGACCGTCTCGAGGCTGCGCTCGAAGGTCCCGCTGTAGTGCGACACGTCGGTCGAGGTGCCGCCCATGTCGAAGCCGATGATCCGCTCGAGGCCGGCCATTTGCGCCGTCCGGACGCAGCCGACGATGCCGCCGGCGGGGCCGGAGAGGATGGCGTCCTTGCCCGCGAAGCTCGCCGCGTCGGTCAGGCCGCCGTCGGACTTCATGAACTGCAGCCGCACGTCGCCGAGTTTGCCGGCGACGCGTTCGGCGTAGCGGCGCAACACGGGCGAAAGGTAGGCGTCGACCACGGTGGTGTCGCCGCGGCCGATGAAGCGGATCAGGGGGCTGACGCGATGCGACAGGCTGACCTGCCCGAAGCCAAGTTCCTCCGCGATTTCCCCGATGCGCTTTTCGTGGTCGGGGTAGCGGTAGCCGTGGACGAGCACCACGGCCAGGGCGCGAACGCCCTTCTCGCGCAGCGCCTCGAGCTGTTCGCGCACCCGCGCTTCGTCGAGCGAGGTCACCACGTCGCCGCCGGCGTCGATCCGCTCGTCGACCTCGATGACCTGCTCGTACAGGGGGTCCGGGCGGCGAATGTCGAGGTCGAACAGCCGGGGCCGGCTCTGGTGGCCGATCAGCAGCGCGTCGCGGAATCCCCGGGTGGTGACCAGGGCGGTGGGTTCGCCCTTGCGCTCGAGCAGGGCGTTGGTGGCGACCGTCGTGCCCATGCGCACGTGTTCGATGCGGTCGTCGGGGATCGTCTCGTCCGGCGAGAGCGACAGCATCCGCCGGATGCCCTCGATGGCCGCATCCTCGTACTGTTCCGGGCTGTCGGACAGGAGCTTGGCCGAGCGCAACTCGCCCGAGGGCGTGCAGGCGACGACGTCGGTGAACGTGCCGCCGCGGTCGATCCAGAAGAGCCAGTCGCGACCGGCGCTTCTTGTGTTGGGGGCTTCGGAGGGCGAGTCGGAGTCGGGCATGGGAGTGACTTTAGCAGGGTCGCTCCAGGTTTCAGGATTCAGGTTTCAGGGTTCAGGAAAACCAGGCCCGGATTAAGTCCGGGGCTGGGGGCCTTGAAGGGCACGCAAGGCCCAGCGCGGCGCAGCCGCCCAGCAGTCCCATCCGGTGCCGTCCCTGAAACCTGAACCCTTGTATGTTCCAGATCGTGGATTTTGAGAGGATAAAGTTGCCGGGGGCGGAGGGACTTAGAAACCCTTTCTGGCTTTCGCACAGACCGGTTCAGATTTG
>JAAAPE010000044.1 GCA_009908385.1 Gammaproteobacteria bacterium | reverse complement strand
GGCGCATGCGCCAATCGACGACGTGCTGGCGCACTGGTCCGGACTGGGCTACTACGCCCGGGCCCGTAACCTGCATGCCGCGGCCGTTCGCTGCCTGGAGGAGCACGGCGGCGACCTGCCTCCCGATGCGGAGGCGCTCGAGAGCCTGCCGGGCATCGGGCGATCGACGGCAAACGCCATCGTTGCCCAGGCCCACGACCGCTGCGCGCCGATTCTCGACGGCAATGTCAAGCGCGTGCTGGCCCGGCATGCCGGCGTGGAAGGCTGGCCCGGGCGATCGGCCGTGTTGCGCGCGCTCTGGAAAGAAGCCGAGGCGCTGGCGCCGCGTGATCGGGCGAGAGACTACACTCAGGCCATCATGGATCTCGGAGCCACGCTTTGCACGCCGCGGCGCCCGGCTTGCGAGCGTTGTCCCGTGGCCGAGGACTGCGTCGCCCGGGGCTCCGGTCGCGTCGAGGAACTGCCCGCGTCCAAACCGAAGCGGAGCCGGCCACGCCGGGATACAACGCTCGTCATCATCGAGAATGACCGGGGCGAGTTGCTCCTGCAGCGGCGGCCGCCCTCGGGCATCTGGGGCGGGCTCTGGTCGCTGCCCGAAAGCGGGGACATCGCGTCCCTGCCTCGGTCCACCGCCTTGGGCGCTCCCGAGAGCATCCGGCACCAGTTCACGCACTTCGTTCTGGATATCCGCTTCGAGCGGTATCGAATCCCCGACGAGTCCGCCGTGAGCGATCGCGAGGACCGTCGATGGCTGAGCCCAGACGCAGCCCTGGGGAGCGGCCTGCCCCAACCCGTGCGCCGGCTGCTGGAACGACTGTTCGAATCGCGGCACTGAAGGCACGCTCACCCCGTATCATGGGCCGGATATCGAAGAGGATCGCATGCCATGAGCAACCGGACGATACACTGCCGCTACCTGGACCGCGAGGCGGAGGGCTTGCCCCGGCCGCCCCTGCCCGGCGAGCTCGGACAGCGGATCTACGACAACATCTCCAGGGAGGCCTGGCAGGAGTGGCTTCAGCATCAGACCATGCTGATCAACGAAAACCGCCTCAGCCCGATCGACCCCGAACACCGGCGGTATCTCGAGGAGCAGGCCGAGGCGTTTCTTTTCGGGGGTGAAGTGGACCGCGCGGAGGGTTACGTTCCGCCGGACGACTGATCTTCGGTCGCGACGTCGATCGTGTCCTTCTTGTCGGGCATGGCGTCCGCTTCGAGTTCGGCCTTGACGGCCTCGTAATCGAGCTGACGGATGGAGCGCACCTGACATGTCCGACCGTTGACGATCACGTCGTCAAACTCGCTCAGCACGTTGCGACGGTCGCTGACCACTCGCAGCGTGGTGGCGCTGTGCAGGTCGAGGTCGCACGCGCCGGCCAGATCGACCAGGTAGTGACGCGAGCGATCCATCTCGAAGACGACAGAGCCGAATCCCACCGACCACCAGTTCCGGATGCTCGTGTAGCGCACCCAGCTTTCAGCGGCGCCGGCGTGAAACTCGTAAGTCGCCACTTCGTCCGCGCGGTCTCGTGGTTCGTATTCGCCGGAGGCGGCGCACGCGGCCACGAAACCTGTCAACAGGATAATCATGAGCTTGCGCATGGGTCTTGCCTCCGCTGTGGGTTCAGGGGTATGGACGCCTGAAATCGAGAAAAGTGCCGCCGGATTCCGGTTGACTTCCGATCTCGAAAAAGGTTTAATGTGCGGCTTCCCGGCCACGGCCCGGGACACGCCAGAAACGGCACGGCCAGGTAGCTCAGTTGGTAGAGCAGGGGATTGAAAATCCCCGTGTCGGCGGTTCGATTCCGTCCCTGGCCACCATCTCCCCGATTCCACCCCGAGCGGGATCGATTCGGCCGATGCAATCGAAACCCGACAGCTCTTGCAGGCACTCCGAAACGATCGGAGACGCGCTCGCCCGCGCCCGTCGCTCGCTGGACAACCGCCTGGAAGCCGACCTGCTCGCCTGCCGCGCGCTGGGTTGCGGCAGAAGCTGGCTCTACGCCCACGATCGCGACCCGATCGAGCCGCTGTCCCGCCAGGCGCTCGAAGCCCTCGTCGAGCAGCGCCTGGCCGGACGGCCCATCGCACAATTGTGCGGCGAGCGCGAGTTCTACGGGAGAGCGTTCCGGATCGATGAGCACGTCCTCATACCCCGCCCGGAAACCGAGCTGCTCATCGACCTCGCACTATCACTGGACCTGCCCGATCGCGCGCGTGTCTGCGACGTCGGGACGGGTTCGGGATGCATCGCGCTGACGCTGGCCGCGGAACGACCGGGCTGGCGGGTCACCGGCGTCGACTGCTCGGCGGAGGCGCTCGCCGTAGCGTCGGACAACCGGATTGGTCTCGGACTCGAAGGGCCAGAGTTCGTGCACGGCGACCTGCTCGAACCGCTGTCCGGTCGCCGCTTCGACCTGATCGTCTCCAACCCGCCGTACGTGGCCGATGACGACCCCCATCTGCAGCGCGGCGATCTGCGATTCGAGCCGAGCACCGCGCTGGTCGCCGGGCCGGACGGCCTCGACGTCATCCGCCGGCTGGTCGACGCCGCCTTCGAGGCGATCACCGACGGCGGGCATCTGCTGATCGAGCACGGCCATGACCAGGCCAGCCAGGTGCGCCCCCTGCTCCGGCAGGCCGGCTTCACGCGCGTGGACTCGCACCGCGATCTTGCCGGCATCGAACGCGTCACGCTCGGTGCCAAACGAGCCTGATCGGCCGAGGGGCCCGCGATCGCCGCGTGTGCCGCCAGACTGCGTAGAACCACTGATTCGCAGTCAACGTCACAGCGGTTATGCTGCCTCGACATTCTTTCGATGCGGAATCGACCCATGACGTCCAAACTGGCGCTGCGACTGGCGGTGGCTGCGGTCTTCGTTCTCGCGCTCGTCGCGTTCTTCATGCTCGACCTGCAGCAGTACCTGAACCTGGCCACGCTGCGAGAACAGAGAGACGCCCTGCTTTCCTGGACAAGTGAGCATCTCCTGCTGGCGCTCGGTGTTTATGTCGGCGTTTACATCGTCATGGCCGCCCTGTCGGTGCCCGGGGCGGCCGTGCTGACTCTGGCCGGCGGCGCGCTCTTCGGCGTGCTGACCGGCACCGTCGCGGTGTCATTCGCCAGCACCATCGGGGCCACACTGGTGTTCCTCGCCGCGCGCTTCCTCTTCCGCGATGCCGTGCAGCAGCGCTTCCGAAAGCGCCTGGAGCGGATCAACCGCGGCGTCGAACGCGATGGTGCCTTCTACCTCCTGGCACTGCGCCTGGTGCCCGTGTTCCCTTTCTGGGTGATCAACCTGGTCATGGCGCTCACCCCGATACGGACCTGGACCTACTACTGGGTCAGCCAGCTCGGCATGCTGCCGGCCACCGTGGTCTACGTGAATGCCGGAACCCAGCTGGCCCAGGTCGATTCAGTCGGTGACGTCCTCTCCCCGGGATTGATCGGCGCGTTCGTCCTGCTGGGCCTCCTGCCGCTCATCCTGCGCTGGGTGCTGCGTATTCTCCAGGCGCGCAAGATCTACGCCGGCCACCGCAAGCCGAAGCGCTTCGACTACAACCTGATCGTCGTCGGTGCCGGCTCGGCGGGGTTGGTTTCGGCCTACATCGGGGCAACGGTTCGGGCGAAGGTGGCGCTCGTCGAGAAGAACCGCATGGGCGGCGACTGCCTCAACACCGGATGCGTTCCTTCCAAGGCCCTCATCCGCACGGCTCGCACCATGGCGGAGGCCCGGCACAGCCGCCGCTACGGCGTACGTCGGATGGAAGCCGAGCTCGACTTCGGTGAGGTGATGGAGCGTGTGCGCGAGGTGATTCGCCGGATCGAGCCGCACGATTCACGCGAGCGCTACGAGAACATGGGCGTCGAGGTCATCGAGGCCGAGGCGCGGCTGGTTTCGCCCTGGGAAGTCGAGGCCGGCGGGCGCCGGATCAGCGCCCGGTCGATCGTACTCGCCACCGGCGCCGAACCGCTGGTGCCGCCGATCGACGGAATAGAATCCGTCGACTACCTGACCAGCGATACGCTCTGGGACCTCGAGGAACTGCCAGAACGGCTGGTCGTTCTCGGCGGCGGGCCCATCGGATCGGAACTGACCCAGGCGTTCGCTCGCCTGGGTTCCGGCGTGACCGTCGTGGAGATGGCCGAACGTCTGCTGCCACGTGAGGATCCCGCCGCCGGGGAACTGCTCCGAGAACATCTCGCCGCGGAAGACGTCGAGGTCGCGACCGGGCACAAGGCGCTGCGCGTGGAGCGTACGGCCGACGGCGGCCGCCTGGTCTGCGAGCATGAAGGCCGTGAAGTCGCGTTCGAGTTCTCCCGGCTGCTGGTCGCGCTGGGTCGCCGGACGCGAACAACCGGCTACGGACTCGAAGAGCTGGGCGTGCGCACCGACGACAGCGGCCGGCTCGACGTCGACGGTTTCCAGCGCACCAATTTCCCGAACATCTACGTCTGCGGCGACGCCGCCGGGCCTTACCAGTTCACGCACGTAGCCGCCCACCAGGCGTGGTCGGCCGCGGTCAACGCGCTGATCAGCCCGCTGTGGTCGTTCAAGACCGACTACCGGGTGATTCCCTGGGTCACCTTCACCGATCCGGAGGTCGCCCGCGTGGGACTCAGCGAAGCCGAGGCCGGCGAACGAGAGCTTGACTTCGAGGTCACCACCTACGGCCTCGACGATCTCGACCGCGCCATCGCCGACAGCGCCGACTACGGTTTCGTCAAGGTGATCACCCAGACCGGCAAGGACCGCATCCTCGGCGCCACCATCGTCGGCGCGCATGCCGGCGAGATGCTGCCGGAATTCGTGCTCGCCATGAAGCACGGCCTGGGCCTGAACAAGCTGCTGGGCACGATCCACGTCTACCCCACCTTCTCGGAGGCCAACAAGTTCGCCGCCGGGGAATGGAAAAAGGCGCACCAGCCTGAGGGCGCCCTGCGCTGGGCCGGGCGATTCTTCACCTGGCGGCGCGGCTGAGGCGACCATGGACCATCGCGGGCCTCGAACTCCACACGGCATGGCCGCGGCGCGGATATCGGTCATCGTGCCACTCGGTCCCGGCCAGCCACCGCCGCTCGACTTGTTGCTGCACTTCGCGGACGAGCGATTCCAGGTCATCGTTTCCGCAGTCGATGCCGAACCCGATACGCTGCCGGAGGCCATCACCTGGCTGAGAGGGGCACCCGGACGAGGCCGTCAGATGAACAGCGGCGCGCGACCCGCCACGGCGCCGTGGGTCTGGTTCATTCATGCCGACTCGGTCATCGAGCGTTCGACGCGCCGCGCGATGACAAGGTTTTGCGCCCGGGAAGAGGCCGCCATCGGTTACTGCGACCTGAAGTACCTTGCCGACGGTCCGGTACTGACGGCACTCAACGCAACCGGCGCGAACTGGCGCTCGCGCCTGCTGGGCCTGCCCTACGGCGACCAGGGACTGTGCCTGCCCCGACCCTGGTTCCGGCACCTGAACGGATTTCGCGAAGACCTGGATCGAGGGGAGGACCTGGACCTGGTCGTGCGCGCTCGACGGTCGGGGCTTCCAGTGCGGCGAACCGGGGGCCGCATTTACACCAGCGCGTCCCGCTACCGGGAATGCGGCTGGCTTCGTACCACCCTCGAACATCAGCGGGCGTCCTGGCGGCTGATCCGGAACGCGCGTTCGTCCATTGGGTCCGGCGACGCATGACCGCCATCGCCGTATTCGTCAAGACGCCGGGGCTCTCTCCGGTCAAGACGCGCCTGGCCCTCTCCGTCGGCACGGCGCGGGCCGAGCGCATCTACGAGCTCTGCGCCTACGCAGTAATCGAGCTGGCCGAGCGATCGGCGATCGGGCCGGTCTACTGGGCTACGGCCGAGGACGCCGCCGCGGCGCGGCGAAGATGGTCGAGCCGGCCGTTGCTCGAGCAGGGCGGCGGTGAACTCGGCGAGCGCATGCACCGCGTTCTCGCCGAGCTAGTCGAGCGACACGGCAGCGGCATGCTGCTGGGCGCCGACGCCCCGCAGATCGAGCCGGCCGTGCTTCGTCGCGCGGCCGGCTGGCTGAAGGACGAAGCGGCCGCGAGCGTTCTCGGCCCCGCGGCCGACGGCGGCTTCTGGACGTTCGGCGCCAACCACGTCCCGCCGCTGGATCGATGGGAACGGGTTGCTTACAGTCGTCCTGATACGCTGAAAGCCTTTCGCGAGTCGATCGGAGACGATCCTGCCTGGCTGGAGCTACCGATGCTCACGGATATCGACACGGAAGCGGACATCGAGCGGGTCTTGAAGGAACTGTCGGCCACACCGCGCCCTTCGCCGCGGCAATTCGAACTGATGGAGTTGCTCAATGAAGCGAAACCCGCATAGTCCGCGGTTACATCCTCGGCGGGCGGCTGATCACCGAACTCCACCCGGTGCACGCACCCGATTGCCGGAGAAAGATCATGCGAAATAGCTGGCCTCTGCTGTCGAAGACCGACTTCCCTGCCATCGCCCGCGACCGGCTGGACACACTGCAGATGAATCTCGGCTACCTGTGCAACCTCAGTTGCATCCACTGTCACGTCAGTGCTGGCCCGAAGCGAACTGAACTGATGGACCGCGCGACCATGCAAACCGCGTTGACCGTGGCTGAAAGATTCGGCGCCGGCACGCTGGATCTCACAGGCGGCTCGCCGGAAATGAACCCCGGCTTCCGCTGGCTGGTCGAAGCGGCGAAGGCCGCCGGCCTGCACGTCATGGACCGCCTCAACCCCACCATCATGAACGAGCCCGGCTACGAGTGGGTGGGTGACTTCCTCGCGCGTCACGATGTCGAGGTCGTGGCCTCCCTGCCCTGCTACTCGAAGGAGAACGTTGACGCCCAGCGCGGCAACGGCGTGTTCGAATCATCGATTTCGGCGCTGCAGCAACTCAATGAACTGGGCTACGGCAAGCCGGAAACAGGCCGCGTTCTCAACCTGGTCTACAACCCCCTCGGCGCCACTCTGCCTCCACCCCAGGATTCACTCGAAGGCGACTACAAACGTTTGCTCTCCGACGAATTCGGGATCGAATTCAACCACCTGTTCACCATCACCAACATGCCGATCAAGCGCTTCGGCGCCATCCTGCTCAGCAAGGGCGAGTTCGGCGACTACATGACCCTGCTCAAGAACGCCTACAAGCGCGAGAACCTCGAGGGCGTGATGTGCCGCAACCTGCTCAGCGTCGACTACCGCGGCTATCTCTACGACTGCGACTTCAACCAGATGCTGGGCCTGCCTCTGGAAGGCAAGGAAGAAGCCACGCACCTCGACGACCTGCTCGAACACGGGGAACTGCCGCGGCGCATCGGCGTGGCCGACCACTGCTACGGCTGCACCGCCGGACAGGGATCGAGCTGCGGCGGCGCCCTCGGCTAAAAAGCCCTTCACAGCTACTGCGCGGCCGCCTGCCGGCGTCCGGCGGTGCTCGAAATCCTCATGTACGCCTTTGTACACTGCGGTTCCTGCGCTCCGGCGGCCACCGTCAGACGACCGCTCGCTACGCTCTGAAGGGCTTTTTCATAATCTAGATCGAAAAACGGGCGCCAGTGGCGCCCGCTTCGTTCTCTTAACCCAGCCAGAACTCAGTCTCTCGGCTGCTTCGGTCCACCGCCTTCGTAAGCGCCCGGCTCGTCCTCTCGCACCATGTCGTCGGCCGACACCTGGTCCAGGGCGGCCTTCTTCTTGAGGAAGGGCGTGGCCACCAGGAAGCCCAGGGTGACGACACCGCAGAAAATGACGACCTGCCGGAAACGCTCCGGAAACTCGCTGACGTTGTCACCACTGAACTCGCCGGCGAGCAGGCCTGCCAGCAGGTTCCCCAGGGCTGCGCCGAAAAACCACATGCCCATCATCTGGCTGTAGTACTTCCGCGGGGAAAGCTTCGACGTGGCGGACAACCCGATCGGGCTGAGACAGAGCTCACCGGTTGTATGGAACAAGTACGTGAGCAAGAGCCAGGTCGGCAACACCTGGTCACCTTCCTGAATCAGGGTGGCGGCGAACCACATGAAGCCGAAACCGATGCCGAGCTGGGCGAACCCGAGCGCGAACTTCATCGGAATCGACGGATCGAGGTTACGCCGCCCCAGGTTAATCCAGAGCGCCGAGAAGAACGGCGCGAAGATCAGTATGTAGAGGGGGTTGAGCGACTGGTACCACTCGGCCGGAACCAGGAAGCCGAGAATATCCCGGCTCGTGTAGCGTTCCGCAAACAGGTTCAGCGAAGAACCGGCCTGCTCGAAGCCCGACCAGAACAGAGCCGCGC
The DNA here is from genome assembly GCA_009908385.1 of Gammaproteobacteria bacterium. Classification (GTDB taxonomy): domain Bacteria; phylum Pseudomonadota; class Gammaproteobacteria; order Xanthomonadales; family Wenzhouxiangellaceae; genus Wenzhouxiangella. The sequence continues at coordinate 5,207 of JAAAPE010000044.1, read as the reverse complement.
CGATGAACAAAGCGACCAGGACAACCACGCGGTTCTTCTCCAGACTGGAGAGCGAACCATCGAGCAAGACCCGCCCGAAGAAGATCGCCGCGACGAGGACAATCACGTAGGCGCTGGACTGGGACAACATGATCGCATCGATGGCGATGACGCCTTCGAGGCCCAGCACGGCCAGGAGAAACAGCAGGCCGGTACCTGCATAGACGGCCCACTTCATTGCACTCGTCTGGCCCGCTTTCTCGGGCGGCGCCGGGTGAGGTTCCTTGCCGAAGTCACCCAGGTGCTTCTGGGTCAATCGATAGACGATCAAACCGGCGATCATGCCGATTGCTGCCGCAGCAAAGCCCCAGTGCCAGCCCATGTTGACTCTCAGGTAGCCGCAGATCAGCGGACCCAGGAACGCGCCCAGGTTGATCCCCATGTAATAGACAACATATCCCGCGTCCCGACGAGAACCGCCCTCGGGATAGAGTTCGCCCACGCAGCTGGAGATGTTGGGCTTGAGCAGACCGGTGCCGACGACGATCAGGATCAGGCCCATGAAGAACCCGTAATATTCGCCCACCAGTCCGAAGCCCGGGAGCGAGAGCACGATATGTCCGGCGGCGATGATGATGCCGCCGTACCAGATGGCGTTCTGCTGGCCGAAGATCCGGTCCGCGAGCCAGCCACCCGGCAGCGCAGCCAGGTAGACGCCCGCGGTATACAGGCCGTAGATGGCCGAAGCGGTCGGGTCGTCCAGACCCAGGCCGCCCTCGACCATGGCGGCGGTCATGAAGAGCACCAGCAAGGCGCGCATGCCGTAATAGCTGAAGCGTTCCCACAGCTCGGTGAAGAACAGAGTGCCGAGCCCGGCTGGATGGCCGAAGAACTGCCGCTGCCCGGGCGCGGCCGGGCTTCCCTCGTTGGGTTGGGACATGAAAAATCCTCTTTATGGTTCTAGTCGACCCGGGGAGTTGACCAGAAATGCCCCGGGGAATCAAGGCGCGGCCCGGGGCCGCGCCGCGTCGCCTACATGTTGCGCCGGTATTCTCCGCCGACCTCGTAGAGGGCGTGGGAGATCTGGCCCAGCGAACAGGTCTTGACGGCCTCCATGAGCGCCTCGAAGGTATTGCCACGTTCGCGGGCGACCGCCTGAAGCCGCGCAAGCGACTCGTTTCCGCTCGATTCGTAACGGCGGTTGAACGCCTGCACGTTGCGCACCTGCTGCTGCTTTTCTTCGGTGGTCGAACGGGCCAGCTCGATCTCCCCGGCTTCCTGCTCGCCGCCCTCGGGCGGCTTGAAGGTGTTGACGCCGATCAGCGGCAGCGAGCCGTCGTGCTTCTTGTGCTCGTAATAGAGCGACTCTTCCTGGATCCTGCCGCGCTGGTACATCGTGTCCATCGCGCCGAGCACGCCGCCTCGCTCGGAGATGCGCTCGAACTCGGCGTAGACGGCGTCCTCGACCAGGTCGGTGAGCTGGTCGATGATGAAGCTGCCCTGGAACGGGTTCTCGTTGTAGTTCAGGCCCAGTTCCTTGTTGATGATCATCTGGATGGCGACGGCCCGGCGCACCGACTCCTCGGTGGGCGTGGTGATCGCCTCGTCGTAGGCGTTGGTGTGCAGGCTGTTGCAGTTGTCGAAGATGGCGTAGAGCGCCTGCAGCGTCGTCCGGATGTCGTTGAACTGGATTTCCTGGGCGTGCAGCGAGCGGCCCGAGGTCTGGATGTGGTACTTGAGCATCTGCGAGCGCTTGTTCGCGCCATAGCGCTCGCGCATCGCCCGCGCCCAGATCCGCCGCGCCACGCGGCCGATCACCGAGTACTCCGGGTCCATGCCGTTGGAGAAGAAGAAGCTCAGGTTGGGCGCGAAGTCGTTGATGTCCATCCCGCGCGCCAGGTAATATTCCACGATCGTGAAGCCGTTGGACAAGGTGAAGGCGAGCTGGCTGATCGGGTTCGCGCCGGCCTCGGCGATGTGATAGCCCGAGATCGATACGGAGTAGAAGTTTCGCACGCCCTGGTCGATGAAGTACTGCTGGATGTCACCCATCATGTGCAGGGCGAACTCGGTCGAGAAGATGCAGGTGTTCTGCGCCTGGTCCTCCTTGAGGATGTCCGCCTGAACGGTGCCCCGGACGACCTTGAGCGTGTCCGCCTTGATCTTCTCGTAGGTCTCGGCGTCGACCAGCTGGTCGCCGGTGATCCCCAGCATGCCCAGCCCCAGGCCGTCGTTGGTTTCCGGCAAGTCTCCCGTGTACTCGGGCGCGTCATCGCCGAGCAGTTCAGCGCGCTCCTCCTGCGCCGCCTCCCACTGGCCAGATTCCTTCAGGTGCTTCTCGACCTGCTGGTCGATGGCGGTGTTCATGAACATCGCCATGATCATCGGCGCCGGACCGTTGATCGTCATCGAAACCGAAGTGGTCGGGTCGGCCAGGTCGAAGCCCGAATAGAGCTTCTTCATGTCGTCGAGCGTGGCGATGGACACACCCGAATTGCCGACCTTGCCGTAGATGTCGGGTCGTTCGGCCGGATCCTCGCCGTAGAGGGTGACCGAGTCGAAAGCGGTGGACAGCCGGCTGACCGGCTGTCCCTCCGAGAGGTAGTGAAAGCGGCGATTGGTCCGTTCGGGTGTCCCTTCCCCGGCGAACATGCGGATCGGATCCTCGCCGGTCCGGCGGTAGGGATAGACGCCGCCGGTGTAGGGATAGTGACCGGGCAGCTGTTCCTTCATCAGGAAGACGAGCTGGTCGCCCCAGTCTCGAGTCTGAGGGGGCGCGATCTTGGGAATCTGCAGCTTCGACAGCGATTCGCGGTAGTTCGAGCCGCTGATGGTCTTGCCGCGCACCTCGTAGCTGAACTCCTCGGCCTCGACCGAGGCCTTGAGATCGGGCCACGCGCGCAGGAGATCACGGCCTTCTTCCGGAATGGCCTTGAGGGCTTCGATGTAGCGCTGGCGCAGTGTTGAAATCGTGGCGCCTTCGGTTGAGTCCTCGGCCTCGGGACTCGAAGGCATCTCCAGGGGCTCGGGCAGGTTGTCAGCGTCGAGCTCCCTGAGCACCTCGTAATAATGCTGTGCCCTCCGAGCCTCTTCGGCCCACTCGAGGATGTCCTCGTTGAGACTTCGACCCTGCTCGGCGATCTCCGCCAGGTAACGTACCCGCTTGCCCGGAATCAGGACAGAAGGCTTAGGCTCCCTCTCGGCCAGGTCGATCTCCGGATCGAAGTCACACCGCTCCGTTCCCCACCTCGTTTCTGCTCCATGGTTGCTCGTCTCTTTTTCCTGGTCCCCGGTCCCTGGACCCTGGTCCCTCAGCAGCCGACAGAGATTGCCGAACATCCAGGTCACGCCCGGGTCGTTGAACTGGCTGGCGATCGTGGGATAGACAGGCACGTCCTCGTCGGCCAGGTCGAAGGCCAGGCGATTGCGCTTCCACTGCTTGCGCACGTCGCGGAGTGCATCCTGGGAACCCTGGCGATCGAACTTGTTGAGGACGACCAGCTCAGCAAAATCGAGCATGTCGATTTTCTCGAGCTGGCTGGCGGCACCATAGTCGGATGTCATCACGTAGGCGGGGAAATCCACCAGGTCGACGACTTCGGAATCGGACTGGCCGATACCCGCGGTTTCCAGGATCACCAGGTCGAAGCCCGACGTGCGCAGCAGCGCCAGCGAATCGGCCACGACCTCTGAAGTGGCGAGGTGCTGGCGGCGCGTCGCCATCGAACGCATGAAAACGCGCTCGGAGCGCAGCGAATTCATGCGGATGCGGTCGCCCAGCAGTGCCCCGCCGGTGCGGCGGCGGGTCGGATCGACCGCCAGCACCGCGATTCTCATTTCGGGGAAGAACTGCAGGAAACGATTGAGCAGTTCGTCGGTCACGGAAGACTTGCCGGCGCCGCCCGTGCCGGTCAGGCCGATGATCGGGACTCGCGATTCGGAATTCGGAACCCGCAGCTGCTTGAGTTCGTGCTCCGAAATCGTCCCGTTCTCGATCGCCGACAAGCGGCGCGCGACGCTCTGCACGTCGATGCCATACTGCGAGTCCCGGGTTTCAGGTCCCGACTCCCGATCGCCCACCCGTGATTCCTTCTCCGCCCTGGCCTGCCGCGTCCGCTCCACCAGATCCCCGATCATCTCCTTCAGGCCCATCTTCATCCCGTCCTGGGGGTGATAGATGCGGGTCACGCCGTACTCTTCGAGTTCGCGGATCTCGTCGGGCGTGATCGTGCCGCCCCCGCCGCCGAATACCTTGATGTGCCCGGCGCCGAGCTCCTCGAGCATGTCGACCATGTACTTGAAGTACTCCATGTGGCCGCCCTGATAAGAGCTCACCGCGATGGCATCGGCGTCTTCGCAGATGGCAGAACGCACGATCTCCGCCACGGCCCGGTTGTGGCCCAGGTGGATCACCTCGCAGCCCTCGGCCTGAATCAGGCGGCGCATGAGGTTGATGGCGGCATCGTGCCCGTCGAACAGGCTGGCGGCAGTGACCACGCGCAGCGGCAGATCGGATTCGGGGCTGGGCGTGTTCGAAAGCGTTTCGGCAGTCTGGCTCATGTCGTGGAATCGGGATTTGCGGTAGCTGCCCATTGTAGCCCGCAGCGGCTCGACGAACCAAAATGGCCCGGAGGGGCCGCGCGGCTCGCCCCGGGTTCGTTTTTTCGTGCTTTCGTTTTTTGGTTTTTTGGTTCGGCATCCGCTGGGCGTTGCGGGGCGGCTGCGCCGCGGGCGCTGTGGGGCTTTCTGCACCCGGCACTGTAGTCCCGGACGGAGCGAAGCGGAGATCCTGGACCTTCTTGCCGAATCGCCGCGCGTGCTACTGCGCTTACTGGACCGTAGTCCCGGACGGAGCGAAGCGTAGATCCGGGACCTTCTCGCAGAATGGCAGGGTGCCGGGTTGTTGCTCCCTGCCGTGGACCGTGGGTCAGCGTCACCGGACGGTGTGCGGGTCTCGACAAGTCAACTGCGATTTCGCCCGGGCCCGCTTCGCGGGGTCTTGCGGTGGGTCGTCGAAGAACTGCTCTCTAGCGCGGAACGGGACGCCGCACGCGTCGGCGTCCGCGACAAGTCAAAGGCGTTCCGGCCGGCCTGCTTCGCAGGCTCTTGCGCCGGGTAACTTTTTTCCCGCGCGAGGACCATCGAGAACCGGGTTGGGCCACGGCTCAGCTCGCCGTGAAGCGTTCGTGGCAAGGCGTCGGTGCGCCGGTGTAGCCATCGCTACATCA
>JAAAPE010000132.1 GCA_009908385.1 Gammaproteobacteria bacterium | reverse complement strand
CCCGAAGACCCGGAAGCCTCGGTTCGCCGGGAAGACGAAGAAGTCATCCTGCGCATCGGGCCGGACTTCGGCGAGGACTGGGAAGCCGGCCGACCCGCCACGGTCGAGATCATCGCCGACCAGTCGCGCCGCTATACCGGCGCCTCGATCAGCCGCGTGCGTTCCTACCTCAACGCCTACAGCGAGCAGATCAGCCAGATGCGCCTGCAGCTGCGGGGCGTCCACCCCGAGATCACCCGGCCGATCAACGCCTCGGTCACCGACCTGTCCACGCCCGAATCGCGCGGCGGCATGGTGCTGGCCTTCCTGCCCTATTTCATCCTGATCACGGTGTTCATGGGCTCGATGCACATGGCGATCGACACCACCGCCGGCGAGCGCGAACGCAAGTCGCTCGAGCCGCTCCTGATCAATCCCCTGCCGCGCTGGCAGATCATGGCCGGAAAGCTCTGTGCGACCACCTTCTTCGCCCTGGCGACGCTGGCGCTGGGGCTGATCGCCTTCGTCTACGCCATGGGCTTCCTCCCGGTGGCCTCCATGGACGTGGCGCTCAACCTCGATTTCCGCGTTGCCGGGCTCGCGTTCCTGCTGGTCGCGCCCGCCGCCCTGCTGGCCGCCGCGCTGCTGACCATCCTGGCCTCGTTCGCCAAGAGCTTCCGCGAGGCGCAAAGCTACATGGGCCTGGTCGTGCTCATCCCGATGATCCCGAGCTTCTGGATCCTCATCGACCCGAGCCGGGCGGAAACCTGGATGACCCTGGTCCCGCTGCTCAGCCAGAACGTCCTGATCCTCGAACTCGTCCGCGGCGAGGCGGTCAACTGGACCTGGTTCGGGTTGTCGATCGGCACCACCGGGGCGCTGGCCGCCATCCTGGCCGTGGTCGCCGGGACGCTCTACAACCGGCCGCGGTTGATCTTTACCTCGGCGTAGGGCGCGCGCTGCGCGCCCCGGTCTTTCGTTCCTTCGTTCCTTCGTTCCTTCGTTCCTTCGTTCCTTCGTTCTTTCGTTCTTTCGTTCTTTGGTTCTTTCGTTTTTTGGTTTTTTGGTTCGGCATCCGCCGGGAACGGTGGGCGGCTGCGCCGCGGGGCCCCTATGGCGCTTTCGGCACCCGGCACTGTAGTCCCGGACGGAGCGTAGCGCAGATCCAGGACCTTCTTGCCGAATGGCAGGGCGGCTGGCTTTTCTCAGCCGTAGTTCAGGGGTTTGGCGACACCGGTCGCTGTGGCGTCCTCGACCAGTCAACTGCGATTTCGCCCGGGCCCGCTTCGCGGGGTCTTGCGGAGGGTCGTCCAGGGCTTGGTCTCTAGCGAGGACTGGAACACTGCGCGGGTTGGCGTCCTCGACCAGTCAAAGGCGTTCCGGCCGGCCTGCTTCGCAGGCTCTTGCGCCGGGTAACTTTTGTCAGTCGCGACAAAAGTCACCAAAAACGCTCTTAAAAGACGCCGTTGTAGGTCTCGGGACTTGGCCTGAGTGGGGGCTCCAGAACTCCGGTTACGACGTTGCTCGAACCCGGCTGGATTCGCCGGGACTTCGGCCAAGGCCGGAAGCGGCCCTGGTCTGACTTCTGGGCTTTCGGATGACACGACACCGCGCGCTTCGCGCGCGCAGGCGTCGGGTGGGCCAAGCCCCTCAGCCGAGAGGCCGTGGCTCCGCCAACCGGAGCCAGGGTCATCGAGGTCGTGCGGTTCTCGTGCGGAGTACGCCAAGGTCTTGCCAGTGCCACCCGAGAATCAGACCGGACCAGAACAACGCCGCAGTCGGGATTCTGGAGCCACCGATAGCGCGACTCCTGCGGACCATCCGGCATCTTTTAAGAGCCCTTTTGCTTACTTTTTTGGTAATTGAAAAAAGTAAGTCGCCGCAAGACCCCGCGAAGCGGGCCCGGGCGAAATCGCAGTTGACTTGTCGAGGACGCCACAGCGACCGGTGTCGCGAACCCTCGATCCACGGCAGGGAACAGCAACCCCACACCCTGCCATCCGGCGAAAAGGTCCCGGATCTGCGCTTCGCTCCGTCCGGGACTACAGTGCCGGGTGCCGGGTGCCGAAAGCGCCATAGGGCCCGCGGCGCAGCCACGCACCACCCCCATCGGATGCCGAACGAAAAAACCAAAAAACGAAACAACCAAAGAAACCAGACCCACCGCCACGCTAGAATCGGGGCACTCTCCCCCGAAGGAGGCGCACCATGCGCAAGATGATCACCGCAGCGGCGAGCATTCTCGCCGTCTTCCCGGCCCTCGCACAGGAAAACGAGGCCGCCACGACCGAAATCGAAATCCGCGAGTGGCAGGTCCCCTGGGAAAACACCCGCCCCCGCGACCCGGACGTGGCCGCCGACGGCCGAGTCTGGTTCGTCGGCCAGGCCGGTGATTACGTTGCCGTGTTCGACCCGGAGGACGACAGTTTCGAGCGCTTCGACCTGGCCGGGGGCGCCGGTCCGCATAACGTCATCGTCACCGACGACCAGGAAATCTGGTACTCGGGCAACAAGGCCGCGCATCTCGGCCGCCTCGACCCCGATGGCGGCAACGTCCACAAGCTGCCCACGCCCGAGGACGAGGCGGCCGATCCGCATACCCTGATCGAGGATTCTCAGGGGCGGATCTGGTTCACCGTCCAGTGGGGCAACCGGATCGGTCGCTACGACCGCGAAACCGGCGAGATCGAGCTGGTCGCCGTCTCGCAGCCGCGTTCGCGCCCCTACGGCATCAAGCTCGACGAGAACGACAACGCCTGGGTGGCCCTGTTCGGCACCAACAAGCTCGCCCGCGTCGACGCCGAGAGCTTCGAACTGACCGAGATCGAACTACCGCGCGACGACGCCCGGCCGCGCCGCCTGGCCTACACCCAACGGGGCGTTTTCTACGGCGACTACGCCAAGGGCTACCTGGGTCGCTACGACCCCGAATCCGGGACGTTCACGGAATGGCGGATGCCCGGCGGCGACGAGTCCGGCGCCTATGCCGTCGCAGCCGACGACCAAGGCCATATCTGGTTCGTGGAAACCTGGCAGGATCCCAACCGCTTCGTCGGCTTCGATCCGGAAGACGAGACTTTCTTCGCCATGGGCGAGGTCCCCAGCGGCGGCGGCACCGTCCGCCACATGGTCTTCGACCCGGAAACCGGCTCGATCTGGTTCGGCACGGACACGAACTACCTGGGGCAGGCGGTGGTGCCCCGTTAGATATCCGAGGCCGGTGGTCTGTGGTCTGCAGCAGTCTCCCTCATGCCGCCTTCTGCCCGACCACTGACTACTGACTACTGACCACAGCCCCTCAGTCCTTCGGCGGCCACGGAATGAACGGCGAGGTCGTGCGCTGGTATTCGCGGTAGGCGTCGCCGCGCGACTTGAGCGACTGCCGTTCAGTGTAGGGAATGCCGGAAACGCGGTAGAGGAAAAGCAGCATCACCACCGGGCCGAGCCAGGCGACCCACTGGTTGGGTGCGCCGATCGCGACCAGCGGATAGCTGAACCAGTGCAGCCATTCGAAGAAGTAGTTCGGGTGCCGGGAATAGCGCCAGAGCCCGACCCGGCACACCTTCCCCCGCTTGGAGGGGTCGGCCTTGAACGCGGCCAATTGCCGGTCGGCCAGCGACTCGCCTGCCAGGCTGATGAACCAGACCGCCACCCCGGCCAGCACCCAGGCGTCGAGGGCGGCGTGTGGATCGTTCACGACCACCCAGGCCGGCAGGGCGAACAGCCAGGCGACGATGGCCTGGACCAGGAAGAAAAAGAAGAAAAAGGCGTTGGCCCGCTCCCCGAAGTGCTCGCGCATGGCCTGGTAACGGCCGTCTTCCCCGTCGTGGCCCGAGAGGCGCTGGATGAGGTGGGCGGCCAGTCGGCTCGACCAGGTGACCGCGAGCAGGGCCCCCAGCACGCGCTTTTCGACCGCGCCGTCGGCCACGACGGCAAAGGCGATGGCCTGTAGGCCGATCAGCACGGCCCAGGCGGCATCCACCCAGTCGGCCCGTTTCGACCGGATTTGCCAGGCCCAGAGCACGGTCATGACGACCGCGCAGGCACCCAGGGAGATCAGCAGTTCCATGCTGGCGAGGCTAGCAGAAAAGCAAACGCCCACCGTGAAGGCGGGCGTCGGCCACCGGCAGATGTTTCCAGCCGGTCAGACTGGTGCACAGTGTGCACCGCGGGTTCCCCTTCCCGAATTCTTTTATCGAGTGGCCGGCGTTTCAGCCGGCAGCAGCGCGCAGGTTCTGTTCCCGCTCCAGCTGCATCAACCAGTCGACGACCACTTCGTCGGCGAGCAGGTTGTCGAATCCTCTTGCGTCCCCGTGGTTGGCCAGTTCCACATCTCGTTCTTCTTCAACGGCCAGGATGTTGTCACCCATGATTGGCACCTTTGCTCGGTTTTGTGACTCACTGGCTTACATGCAGGTTGCGTGCCAAGCCCACCAAAAGACCGTTTTCGGCGCCTGAACCGGGCGACCGGTGTCCCTTTTCGACGACAAAGTGACAGTTTTCGTCCATCGGCTGACGGCCAGCGTCCATTTTTCGCCCCGGGGATCGGGCACAATGGCGGCCCGCCATCCGCCCGTCCGCCATGCCCGTTTCGCACCTGCTGTTCCTGCTGTTGATCTGTCTGCTATGGGCCGGCAACTTCATCGCCGCGGCCTTCGCGGTACGGATCTTCGAGCCGGTCACGTTTACCGTGGTGCGCTTCGGGCTCGTCCTGCTGCTGTTGCTGCCCATGCTGCGGCTGCCAGACCGCGGCCAGTGGAAGACCCTGCTCGGCTGCTGCTTGACCATGGGCGCGATCCACTTCGGCCTGGTGTTCCTCGCGCTGGGGCGCTCGGAAGACGTCTCCTCGATCGCGCTGCTGATGCAGGTCTACGTGCCGCTGTCGACCCTCATGGCCGTGCTGTTGCTGGGCGAGCGCATCGGCTGGCGCACCGCTAGCGGCATCACGATTTCCTTCGGCGGCGTGCTGGTCATCGGGCTCGACCCGCTGGTGCTGTCCCAGCTCGACGTGCTGTTCCTGGTGCTGGTCTCCGCACTGTCGCTGGCCACCGGAACCATCCTGATGCGGCGCCTCGAGGGCGTGGGCGTATTCAGTTTCCAGGCCTGGAACGCCCTGCTCTCGCTCGTGCCCCTGGCGCTCCTGGCCGTCTGGCTGGAAACCCCTTCCGAATCACTGGCGCGCACTTTCGAACGACCCAGCGGCTGGGCCGCGGTCGCCTATTCCGCCGTGGCGGCGTCGATCATCGGGCACGGCGGCTTCTACTGGCTGATCCAGCGCCACGAAGTCAACCGCATCACGCCCTACCTGCTCCTCGTGCCGGTGCTGGCCGTCGTGCTGGGCGTGCTGGTGTGGGGCGACCGACCGGGGCCGCGCCTGCTCATCGGCGGCTCCCTGGTCCTGGCCGGCGTGCTCTGGATCACGCTGCGGGCGCGCTGGCGCAAGCGACCCTCACCCGACACGGCGCCGCCCACGGCCTGATCGGCAAGGATTCAGAGTCGGTTCAGCAGGGCAGGGCATAATGCGTGCCATGAAGATCCTGCTCGCTTTCTGTCTGCTGGCCGCCGGCGCACTCGCGCCGCCGCCGGCCATGGCACAGATCCACCCCCCGTCCGGCGCCGAGCAGTCCTGGCCCCTGCCCCGCTTCTACCAGCGCGAGCACCCGCAGCACCGCCTGGCCTACTGGTATGCCAACGAGTCGATGGGGCAGGCCCGGGAAGCCAGAGACATGCTGTGCGGCTTCACCGGCCAGCACTGGGCGCTCGACTGGGAGCTCCACTATCGCTGGGGCCTGCGGGCCACGCCGCGACGCGTCTACCAGCGCGTCGAAGAGCGCGATCAGCACCTGGCCACCTGCCGCAGCCGCAAGCTGCGCGACTACCGCCGGGACGAGTACCGGCGCGACCCGGGCAGCCACAGCGACGCCTGATCGGCTTCCAGCCCCGGGCCCGGCAGCGCGGCCGGCCGCCCAACCCCAAGACCCGCCCGAGCGACCGCTTGCATCGTTCACGGCGAGCGTGCTAACGTAATAACGTGTTATTACATTAAACCAGCGATGAAGCACCACGACCCGCGACACATGCAGGCCAACCGCGCCGCCCGCTCCAGCCTTGCCGAGGCCCTGCTGGCCATGCGCACGCCGGAGGATATGCGCGCCCTGCTCAAGGACCTGACCACGCCGGCCGAGCTCGAAGCCCTGGTCGACCGCTGGCGCGTCGTGCGCTACCTCGACCAGGGCAAGCCCTACCGGGAAATCCACGACCTGACCGGGGTGAGCGTCACGACCGTCGGGCGCGTTGCGCGGTACCTGGAGAGTGGCAACGGCGGGTATCGACTGGCGCTGGAAAGAATCAAGGAAGGAGGCAGCTGACTCGACGCGAATTTTCAATGATCAGGCACCAAGTACCAAACAAGGACCAATGATCGAAATTCCAGTGATCAAACGATCGGAGCCTGCCCGTTTCGGTCATTCCTGAATTGGCGCTTGTTTGTTGATTGGTGCTTGGAACTTGGTCATTCCATTGAGTACAGACTGCCCAGAGCGCCGACACCGGCAAAGCATCGAACAAAGGCAACCCGAATGAACCGCATCCAAATCGCCATCCAGAAATCCGGCCGCCTGGCCGACAAGTCGCTCAACCTGCTCGAGCGCTCCGGCCTGCATTTCGCGCGCAGCAAGGACAAGCTGTTCTGGTACGGCCGCAACCTGCCCGTCGACCTGTTGCTGGTGCGCGACGACGACATTCCCCGGCTGCTGATCGAGGGCGTGTGCCAGCTCGGCATCGTGGGCGAGAACGTCGCCGAGGAGAAACTGCTGGAAGCGCGCCAGCGGCATCCGGACGTCCGGCTCGACAGCCTCGGCCGGCTCGACTTCGGTCACTGCCAGCTCAAGCTCGCCGTGCCCGAGGCCTCGCAGGCCACCGGCATCGCCGACCTGGCCGGAAGGCGCCTGGCCACCAGCTACCCGCAGCTGACGCGGCGCTTCCTGGAAGACAACGGGGTCGAGGCCGACATCGTGATGCTCAACGGTGCCGTCGAAATCGCGCCCAGCCTGGGCACGGCCGACGCGATCGTCGACCTGGTGTCGACCGGCACCACGCTCAGGGCCAATCACCTCAAGGCGATCGCGCCGGTCATGACCAGCCAGGCCGCCCTCTACCGCTGCCCGCAGCGCCTCGACGCCGAAGGCGAGAAACTGCTCGACAAGCTGCTCACCCGCATCCAGGGCGTGCAGCAGGCGGCCGAAACCAAGTACGTGATGCTGCACGCGCCGCGCGCGCGCCTGGCCGAGATCGCCGCGATCCTGCCCGGCGCGGAATCGCCCACCATCCTGCCCCTGGAAGGCCAGAACGAGCGGGTTGCCGTGCACGCGGTCTGCACCGAGCAGGTCTTCTGGGAACACCTCGAGGAACTCAAGGCGGCCGGCGCCTCGGCCGTGCTGGTCCTGCCCGTGGAGAAGATGCTGGCATGAAGACTGGCATGACAATCGTCGCCTGGAAGGATCTTTCGGCCGTCGAACGCGCGGACCTGCTCGCGCGCCCGGCCATGGAAACCACCGAGGAACTCCGCGCCACCGTGGCGAGCATCATCGATGCGGTCCGCACCGGCGGTGATTCAGCCGTGCTCGACTACGGCCGCCGATTCGACGGCCGCGAACCGGCATCGCTGCTGGCCGACGCCGACGACCTGACGACCGCGGCGGATGAGCTCGACCCGGAAGTGAGGCAGGCCATCGATACGGCGATCGAGACCGTGACCCGCTTTCACGAGGCGGCCCGGCCCGCCGACTACCGGATCGAGACCGCCGAAGGCGTGGTCTGCGAGGCCCGGTGGCGCGCCCTCGACCCCGTCGGTCTCTACGTGCCCGCGGGCACCGCCCCGCTGCCGTCGACGGCGGTCATGCTCGGTGTGCCGGCCCGCCTGGCCGGCTGCCGGCGCATCGTGCTGGCCACCCCGCCCGGCAAGGACGGACGCGCGGATGCGGCGGTGCGCTACATCGCCCACCGCCTCGGCATCGACACCGTGCTCGTCGCCGGCGGCGCGCAGGCGGTGGCCGCCATGGCCTACGGCACCGCATCGGTGCCGAAGGTCGTGCGCGTCTTCGGTCCCGGCAACCGCTTCGTCGCTGAGGCCAAGCGGCAGGCCGCGCAGGATCCGGCCGGCGCGGCCATGGACCTGCCGGCCGGCCCGTCGGAAGTGATGGTCATCGCCGATGCCACGGCGGACCCCGATTTCGTGGCCATGGACCTCCTCAGCCAGGCCGAGCACGGCCCCGACTCGCAGGTGTTCCTGGTCACCGATTCCGACGCATTCGCACGTGCGGTGGCGGAATCCCTCGAACGGCTCACCGCCGAACTGCCGCGCGCCGCAACCGCGCGCCAGGCGCTCGAGCACGGCGCGATCGTTACCGTCGAGGCCATCGGCGAGGCGGTGGCCGTGGCCAACGACTACGCGCCCGAACACCTCATCATCGCCACCGACGACGCCCGCGAGCTGTGCGACGGGATCACCAGCGCCGGCTCGGTGTTCCTCGGCCACTACACGCCCGAGGCGCTGGGCGACTACGTTTCCGGCACCAACCACGTGCTGCCGACCGGCGGCTGGGCGCGTTCCTACGCGGGCCTGTCGCTGACCGATTTCATGCGCCGGATGACCGTGCAGGAAGCCACGCCCGAAGGCCTGCGACAGCTCGGTCCCGACGGGGCCCGCCTGGCCGCCCACGAAGGGCTCGACGCCCACCGCCTGGCCATCCAGCTGCGTCTCGACCGACTCGACGAGGTGGCCGGATGAGCGTGGCCGACCTGGCAAGACCGGAAATCCGGGCGCTGGCGCCTTACGCCTCGGCGCGGGCGCTCGCCGACAGCGCCGGTATCCTGCTCAACGCCAACGAGAACCCCTGGCCGCCCGAGGGCGACAGCGGCCTGGGCCTCAACCGCTATCCCGAACCACAGCCGGCCGCGCTCAAGCGGCAACTGGCCGCGCACTACGGCGTCGCCGACGAGCACCTGCTGCTGACCCGCGGCAGCGACGAGGGCATCGATCTGCTCGAGCGTGCCTTCGTGCGGCCGGGACAGGACCGCGTGATCACCTGCCCGCCCTGCTTCGGCATGTACGCCTTGTCGGCGCGCGTCCAGGGCGCGGAGCTGGTCGAGGTGCCGCTGCGCGAATCCCCGGACGGCTTCGAGCTGAACCTCCAGGCGCTGTCGCAGGCCGGGCCCGCGAAGCTCCTGTTCCTGTGTTCGCCCAACAATCCCACCGGCGACGGCCTGGCCGCCGAGACCGTGCTCGACCTGGCCCGCCGCCGATCGGGCGAGGGCCTGGTGGTCATCGACGAGGCCTACATCGAGTTCTCCGACCGGCCATCCCTGGCCGAGCGCGTGGCGCAGCAGCCCAACCTGGTCGTGCTGCGCACCCTTTCGAAAGCCTTCGGCCTGGCCGGCTGCCGCCTGGGCGCACTGATCGCCCACGCGGAAGTGATCGACCTGCTCCGGCGCATCATTCCGCCCTATCCGCTGCCGACCCCGGCGGTGGCCGCCGCGGAGAGGGCGCTGGCGCCCGAGACCGTAGCGGCAAGACGCGAACAGATCGACCTGCTGATGGACGACAAGCGGCGAGTCGTCGCGGCGCTCGAAGCGCACGCGTCCATCCGCAAGGTGTGGCCGGGCGAGGCCAACTTCGTGCTGGCGCGCGCAGCCGACGGGCCGGCCCTGGTGCGCGACGCGGCCGCGGCGGGGATCCGCCTGCGAGACCAGTCCGCCCAGCCGGGGCTTTCCGACTGCGTTCGCATCACCCTGGGCACGCCCGAGGAAAACACCGCATTCATCGAATTCCTTCAGGATTGGAAGACATGAAGAAAATCCTCTTCATCGACCGCGACGGCTGCCTGATCGAGGAGCCGGAAGACGAGCAGATCGACGCCTTCGAGAAATTCCGCCTGATGCCCGGCGTCATACCGGCCCTGCTTCAACTCAGGGAAGCCGGCTTCCGCTTTGTCATGGTCAGCAACCAGGACGGCCTGGGCACCGATGCCTTCCCGGAATCCGACTTCCGCGGCCCACAGGACCTGCTGCTGCAGATCCTCGAAAGCCAGGGCATCGTCTTCGACGCGGTGCACATCGACCCCACACTGCCGTCCGACAACGCGCCCACGCGCAAGCCGGGCATCGGCATGCTGCTCGACTACCTGCGCGATGCCGGGCTCGACCGGCAGCAATCGGCGGTGATCGGCGACCGCCAGACCGACCTGGCCCTGGCCGACAACATGGGCCTGCGCGGCTACCGCATCGGCCGGGACGGACTCGACTGGCCGGGCATCGCCCGCGCCATCCTCGGCACGGCCCGCACCGGCGAGGTGCATCGCCGGACGCGCGAGACCGACATCTCGGTGAAGGTCGACCTGGATGCGACCGCGCCGGTGCGCATCGACACCGGCATCGGCTTCTTCGACCACATGCTCGAGCAGGTCGCCGCCCACGGCGGCTTCGCCCTGGACCTGCAGTGCCGGGGCGACCTGGAAGTCGACGAACACCACACCGTCGAGGACTGCGCCCTGGCGCTCGGCGGCGCGCTCGACAAGGCGCTGGGCGATCGCAGCGGCATCGGCCGCTACGGCTTCCTGCTGCCGATGGATGAATCCCTGGCCCGGGTCGCCGTCGACCTGTCCGGACGGCCGGCCATCGTCTTCGAGGCCGAGTTCCCGCGCGAGTCCGTCGGCGGCCTGCACACCGAGATGGTCGAACACTTCTTCGCCTCGCTGGCCCAGGCCCTGCGCTGCGCCATCCACGTGAAAGTCACCGGCGAGAACACCCACCACATGGTGGAGGCCTGCTTCAAGGGCGTTGGGCGGGCCTTGCGGCCGGCGCTGGCCAAGACCTCGGGTGGGATGCCTTCGACGAAGGGGGTCCTGTGATGTGGGAAATTTCCAATTCACAAGCACCAATTTTCAAACAAGCACCAATGATCAATTTGCAAACTCCAAACGTTCAACCTCGGAGACATCGCAAGGATGCAACGAACATCGGAAGCGCCCGGGGCTTCGATTGGAATTTGTTCATTGAAATTTGTCTGGTCCTTGGTGCCTGGTTCTTGATCATTCCGTCGTCGCGCCCCATCGCTTCCGGGCAACTCCCCGTCTCATGACGACGGCCATCATCAACTCCGGCGGCGCCAACCTCGGCTCCGTACAGCACGCCCTGCATCGGCTCGGCGTCGAGTCGGTGCTGACGACCGACGCCGATGCCATCCGCTCGGCCGACAGGGTGATCCTGCCCGGCGTCGGCGCGGCCGCCTGGGCGATGAACGCCCTGCAAGAGGCCGGGCTGGTCGAGACCATCCGCGGGCTGACCCAGCCGGTGCTGGGCATCTGCCTGGGGCTGCAGCTGATGTTCGAGTCCTCCGAGGAAGGCGAGGTCGACTGCCTGGGCCTGATCCCCGGCCGGGTCCGCAAGCTCGAGGTCGGTGAAGACCTGAGGCTGCCGCACATGGGCTGGAACCAGTTGGACTGGATCAGCGACGACCCGCTCGGGCAAGGCCTCGACGGCAGCGAATGGTTCTACTTCGTCCACGGCTTCGCCGCGCCGGTCGAACACGCCGTGGCGGTCAGCGAACACGGCCAGCGCTTCGCCGCGGTCGTGCGCCACGAAAACTTCGCCGCCTGCCAGTTCCACCCCGAAAAGTCCGCGGGCGCCGGCGCACGCATCCTGCGCAATTTTCTTGAAAGCTGAAAAAACCCGGAACCACCGAAAACACCGAAAGCACCGAATAAGGATTGCGATTCAATGAGTCGTTGGAATAACAGAAAACGCGCAACGATGTGCGTTCCCGCCGCCGCTACCACATGCCCCCGGAATCATTCGGTGCATTCAGTGTCTTCGGTGGTTCCTTCTTGTTTGAATGGGAGCCTGCAATGCAGCTGATCCCGGCAATTGATCTGCGCGGTGGGCGCGTGGTGCGTTTGCAGCAGGGCGACTACGCGCGCGAGACGCGTTACGACGACGACGCGCTGGTCGTGGCCAGGCGCTACGCCGACGCCGGCGCGACGCTGATCCACGTCGTCGACCTCGACAGCGCCCGCGACGGCGGCGAGGCCAACCTGGGCGCGATCGAGCAACTCTGCCGAGAAGTCGACGCCGATATCCAGACCGGCGGCGGCGTGCGTTCCGAGGCGGACTTCAGGCGCCGGTTGGACGCGGGCGCCGCGCGCGTCGTCGTCGGCAGCCTGTGCGTGCGCGAGCCGGCGCTGATCGAAGACTGGCTGCGCGCCGGCCACGGCGAGCGCATCGTCGCCGGCCTCGATGTCAGCCAGGGCCTCGACGGCGGCTGGTTTCCGCGCGCGGCCGGCTGGACCGAATCGGGCGACGACGACCTGCTCACCCTGCTCGAGCGACTGGTCCACGCCGGCCTGAAACACCTGCTGTGCACCGACATCGAGCGCGACGGCATGTTCGCCGGTCCCTCGCTGGCGCTCTACGAATCGATCTGCGCGCGATTTGCCTCGCTCGCCGTCCAGGCCTCCGGCGGCATCGGGTCGAGCGAGGACCTGGTCGAGGTCGCGCAGACCGGCGTGGCCGGCTGCATCGTCGGCCGCGCGCTACTCGAAGGCCGGGTCGCACTGGGCGAGGTGAGCAAATGGTCGCGGTAAGGCTCATCCCCTGCCTGGACGTGCGCGACGGCCGCGTCGTCAAGGGCGTGCGCTTTCGCGACCATCGCGACATGGGCGACATCGTCGAGCTGGCCAACCGCTACCGCGACGCCGGCGCCGACGAGCTGGTCTTCTACGACATCAGCGCCAGCCCGCAGAAGCGCAGCGTCGACATCGCCTGGGTCGAGCGTGTCGCCGAGGCCATCGACATTCCCTTCTGCGTGGCCGGCGGCATCCGCGACGTGGCGACTGCGCGCGCCGTGCTGCACGCCGGCGCCGACAAGATCTCGGTCAACTCGCCGGCGCTCGAGCGCCCGGCGCTGATCGGCGAGCTGGCCGACGCCTTCGGCTCGCAGTGCGTGGTCGCCGGCGTCGACTCGATCCGCGAGGACGGCCGCTGGCGGGTGCGCCAGTACACCGGCGACCCGGACAACATGGTCGACCCGCGGCGCGACACGATGAGCTGGGTCGAAGAGGTCCAGCGCCTCGGCGCCGGCGAGATCGTACTCAACTGCATGGACGCCGACGGCGTGCGCGAAGGCTACGACATCGAACAGCTCAGGACCGTGCGCGAGGCCTGCCGCGTGCCCCTGATCGCCTCCGGCGGCGCGGGGACGCGGGAACATTTCCTCGCCGCATTCCGCAAGGCCGACGTCGACGGCGCCCTGGCCGCCACCGTCTTCCACTCCGGCCAGATCGCCATTCCGGATCTGAAGACCTGGCTGCGCGGCCGAGGGGTCGTTGTAAGAAGCTGAAACCTGAACCCTTGTATGTTCCAGATCGTGGATTTTGAGAGGATAAAGTTGCCGGGGGCGGAGGGACTTAGAAACCCTTTCTGGCTTTCGCACAGACCGGTTCAGATTTGT
>JAAAPE010000048.1 GCA_009908385.1 Gammaproteobacteria bacterium | reverse complement strand
GCCAGGTGGGAATGACGAAGCTGTTGCCCTCGACGAGGTTGGCGGCGCCGAGGATCAGGGCGCAGAAGAAGGTCGACTGCAGCAGTCTCGCCTCCGGCCGGATGTGGCCGTGACGGATCTGGAAGCCCCTCAGGCTGAGCAGGTAGAGGGCGTAGGCCAGCGCGGTGAGCAGGCCCAGGACGACGCCCAGGCGATAGTCGGGCGGCAGGTTGGCCCAGTCGCGGCCGAACAGGAGCCACAGGCCTCCCATGGCCAGGCCGAGGCCGGAGGCGAAGCGCCAGCCGACGCGCTCGCGCATCCAGATCACGCCGATCGCGGTCAGCAGGAAGACCTGGAAATTGGCGAGCAGGGTCGACAGGCCGGGGCCGATATATTCGATGGCGCGATGCCAGAACCAGATGTCGGCGGCGAAGAAGGCACCGATCAGGAACGATCCGGCCCAGTTGTCGCGCCAGCCCGCGCGCATTTCGGGGCGCAGGGCGAGCAGGGCGGCGAAGGCGAGGCAGCCGAAGACCATGCGGTAGAAGCCCGAGGCCGTGGGCGGCATACCGCTCAGGCGGGCGAAAATGGCCGCGAAGCTGAGCATGATGGCCCCGGCCAGGACCAGCAGGGCCGCCTTGAAGGGCGAGGGCACGCTCATCGAGCGCTGCGTGCCAGCTCGGGGCTGTCGCGGTCGAGGCCGCAGGCGTACTCGACGAAGGTCTCGCGCAGGGGCCAGAGCCGACCGGCCAGCGAAAAGCCCAATCCGGCCAGTGAGCGACCGGGGCCGGCGCGGGTGAATTCATTGATCGCGTGGATGCCGCCGGCCACCAGGCTGCCGCCGCTGATGCGCCAGCGCTCGTAGCGGGCCAGCGCACGGCGCGGATCGGAGCCGCCGTCCCAGCCGGCCAGGACCTCGGCCAGCGCGGCGGCGTCCATCAGGCCGAGGTTGAGTCCCTGGCCCGCCAGCGGGTGAACGTTGCGGGCGGCATCGCCGAGCAGGACCAGGCGGCCCGAGACCAGGCTGCGCGCCTGTCGTCGGATCAGCGGAAACGAATAACGGGGTGTCGCCGCGGTGGTCTCGCCGAAGGGGCTGTCCTGGCTTGCGTTGAGTTCGGCGAGAAACGCGTCATCATCGTGTGCCCGCAGCTCGCCCACGCGTCGTTCGGGCTGGGACCACACGATCGACGAGCGCCCGTCCGGTAGCGGTAGCAGGGCCAGTGGGCCGAAGTCGGTGAAGCGCTGCCAGGCCAGGCCGTCGTTGGGACGCTTCGTTGCGACATGCGCGACCAGGGCCTGCTGGTTGTAGTGCCACAGGTCGGTCCGGATGCCGGCCATGCGCCGCAGGCGGCTGCGCGCGCCGTCGGCGGCCACCAGCAGGTGCGTCCTCAGGGCCTTGCCCCCGTCGAGTTCGAGCCGGACGTGGCCGGTCCGTTCGCTGTAATCCGTGACGCTGGACGGCGCGAGCAGCTCGACGCCCGCCAGCCCTTCCAGTGCCTGCCAGGCGAAAGCCTGCAGCCAGGGGACTTCGACCATCCAGCCCAGTTTGCCCAGGCCGTGTTCGGAGGCCCGGAACACGATCTTGCCGGACTCGGCGTGGACCTGCATGCGGTCGTAGGGTCCGAGACGTTCGTCGGGCAGGCGGTCCCAGGCGCCGGCGGCGGCCAGCACGGCGGCCGAACCCGGTGCAATGGCGACCACCCGCGGATCGAAATCGGCGGAGGGGTCGGGCGATGCGGGGCGGCGGCGTTCGACCAGCGCGACGCGATGACCGGATTGCGCGAGCAGTGCGGCCGCGGTGGCGCCGGCCACACCGCCGCCGACGATGACGATGTCGTGGTCGACCCTCACCGGGCGCGCTCCCCGGCCAGTGAGCTGATCGGCTCGCGAAAGCCCATGGCGGCCCGGACCAGGCGTCGCGACAGCGCGGGCATCGCGGCGTGCGCGAAAAGCCCGAGCCCGGTGCCCATTCGCACGACACTCGACGGGCTGGAGAACGCCCGCGCGAGGGTATCGGTGTAGCGCACGGTCGCGGCCTGGTCTTCTTGCCGGTCGCCGAACCAGGCCGCCAGGACCCCGGGTTTCCCCGGATCCCCGGCATGGCCGGCGTGGTCGATCAGCGCGGCGACATCCCGCAGGCCGAGGTTGAAGCCCTGGGCGGAAACCGGGTGCACGGTATTGGCGGCGTTGCCGACCAGGGCGATGCGCCGGGCGAAGGGCCGCGGGGTGCGGGTCAGTGCCAGCGGATAGCGCGCGCGGCGGCCGGGCGAGGCGAAGCCGCCGGGCGTACGGCCGCTTCGGGTCTCGAGCCGTTCGATCAGTTCATAGTCGTCGAGCACGAGCGCGGCCTCGATCGCCGCGCTCCGGTCGATCCACACCACGCCCAGGCGGTCGCCGGGCTGCGGCAGGAAGGCCAGCGGCCCGACCGGCGTGAACCGCTCCCAGGCGGTGTCGGCCGGCCGCCGCGGGCAGCGCACGTTGAAGATCAGGGCCGACTGGCCGTAGTCGTAGCGCTGGCTGTCGATGCCGGCCAGCCGGCGGACGGTGGAGTTCGTGCCGTCGGCGCCCACCAGCAGACGGCCGGTCAGCCGTGTGCCGCTGTCGAGCTCGATCGTCACGCGCTCGTCGTCCGCCTCGACGCGCACCAGCTTTTCGGGGCAGAAGGACTGCAGGCCGCTGACCGCCTCGAGGCGTCGCAGCATGGCCGCGCCGAGTTCACGCGCGACGATGACTGCTCCGAAGCGATCGCAACCGTGTTCGGCCGAGCGCAGGGACAGGTGGCCGGGCGCCCCGGCGCGGCTGATCTCGATGTGCCGCAGCGGGCAGGTCGTCAGTGTCTCGTCGAGG
Source organism: Gammaproteobacteria bacterium (assembly GCA_009908385.1). Taxonomy (GTDB): domain Bacteria; phylum Pseudomonadota; class Gammaproteobacteria; order Xanthomonadales; family Wenzhouxiangellaceae; genus Wenzhouxiangella. The sequence continues at coordinate 10,717 of JAAAPE010000048.1, read as the reverse complement.
ATGCCGAGGTTGGTCAGGATGTTGAGCGAGGCGGCGTTGACGACCAGAGTGCGATCGTCGAAGCTCGGTCGCGAGTCGGCCTTCGGCTCGAAGGCCTCGACCAGGGCGACGCGCTTTCCGGACTGCGCCAGGCCGGTCGCCAGGGCCGATCCGGCCAGCCCGCCGCCGACGATGATGACGTCGAATTCCTTCATGAACGCATGAGCGCCTCGATGTCGTCCGGGTCGCTCGGGACCGCCCGGGTGAGGTTTTCCGGCTGGTCGTCGGTCACGCGGATGTCGTCCTCGATGCGGATGCCGGTGTTGCGGAAGTGTTCCGGAACGTCGTCGGCGTCGTCGATGTAGAGGCCCGGCTCCACGGTGGTGACCATATTCTTCTCCAGCACGCGCGACTGCTCGTCGATGCGGTAGTCGCCCACGTCGTGGACGTCGAGCCCCAGCCAGTGGCCGGTCTTGTGCATGTAGAAGCGGCGGTAGTGGCCTGCCTCCAGGTTCTCCTCGAGGCTGCCGTCGAGCAGCCCCAGGTCCATCAGGCCGCGGGTGAGCGTCGCCACGGCCGCCTCGTGGAAGGCCTCGAAGGGCTTTCCGGGCCGGACCTGGTCGATCGCCGCATGCTGCGCGGCCAGCACCACGTCATAAAGGTCGCGCTGGGCCGAAGTGAAGCGTCCGGCGACGGGAAAGGTGCGCGAAATATCGGCGGCATAGCCCTGGTATTCGCAGCCGGCGTCGATCAGCAGCAGGCCGTCCTCGGGCAGGGGATGGTCATTGCGGATGTAGTGGAGCACGCAGGCGTTCGCGCCGCCGGCGACGATCGGCAGGTAGGCGGCGGGGCAGGCGTTGCGCAGGTACTCGTACTGCAGCTCGGCCACGATCTCGGTTTCGTTCATGCCGGGGCGGCAGGCGCGCATGGCGCGCGAGACCGCGGCGGCCGAAATCGTTCCCGCCCGCTGCATGCAGCGGACCTCGTCGCGCGACTTGATCAGGCGTTGCTCGTGCAGCAACGGTTCCAGGGCGACGATCTCCCCCGGTCCATGGCTGTCGCGCTGCTCGGCACGCAGGCGGTTGCGCCAGCCGATGATGCGCTGGTCGAGCTGGATGTCCTTGCCGACCAGGTGATAGATGCGTCCGCAGCCTTCCATCATGCCCGGCAGGATGTCGTCGAGATCGCCGACCGGAAACGCATCGTCCATGCCGAGCTGCTCGACGGCGCCCTCCAGGCCCAGGCGCGGCCCGTCCCAGCGTTCGCGATCGGGGTCGCGTTCGCGCAGGAACAGGATCTGCTCGCCGGTGTCGCGGCCGGGACGAAGCACCAGCACCGCTTCCGGTTCGTCCAGGCCGGTCAGGTAGAGGAAATCGCTGTCCTGGCGATAGGGGTAGTACGCGTCGCCGTTGCGCAGCCGCTCCGGTGCGGCGGCCAGCACGATCAGGGCCTCTTCGCCGGCTTCTTCCATGAGCCGCCGCCGGCGGCGCGTGAATTCCTCGCTTCGGATCATCGGTTCTCGCGGCTCAGTGCCGGGTCGCGCCGGTGCGGCATTCCTCCCGGAGAAGCAGGATAGCCATGCGCACGAACTCGACCAGCTCGACATAGGCGCCTTCCTCGGCCTCCTGGTCGGACTCCGCGTCGGTCGCGGCGCGGGCGATCTGCTCGATCATGCGCAGCGCATCGCCGGCTTCCTCGGAGCGGATGGTCGGGCCGGTCGCCCCGAAACCGGTGAGGAATCCCGAGCACCAGTGCGCCAGGCAGCGCGTTCGTTCCTCGAGAGGACGATCCTCGGTCGGCAGCAGCAGCCTGAAGTCCATGTCCTCGGAGGCGAGTTCGCTCTTGAGCTGGCTCAGCGCGGGACCGAGCTGGTCGAGAATGCGTTGCGAGGTCCAGTCGCCCACCTGCAGAGCCGCCAGGTGGGTCGCCAGCGCTTCCTCGTCCTGGTCCGGCTGACCGCAGAGCAGGCCGCTGACCACCGCGTGCGTCTCGGCGACGGATTCCGGTGCGCTGTCGGCGGCCAGCGCGAGCAGCCAGGCCAGTTTGGATTCCTGTTGGGTGGTCATGAACTCGGGTGCTGGAAGACAGGCCCGGAAGTTTATCACCCGGGCAGGCGAAAACGAGAGCAGTTGTGAAGCGGCTTGACAGGTTCTATGATTAAGCCCTTGTAAATTCACAAAACGGGGACATCATGGATTCGCTGGAGCACACCACCCGCAGCCTGGACAGGCTCGAGCAGCGCATGAAGGAACTGTTCGGACGTCTGGCGCAGCTGGAAGACGAGAACAATTCCCTGCGGGCCCGCCAGGAGTCCCTGGTGGCCGAGCGAGCCACGCTGGTGCAGCGAAACGAAGAAGCGCGCACCCGGGTCGAGGCCATGATCGAGCGTCTCAAGGCGCTGGAAAACGCGGGGTGACGGCATGAGCGAGTCACCGGAACCGGTCACCGTCCGGATCGTCGATCGCGAGTATCGCGTCATGTGTACGCCCGACCAGCGGCGGACCCTGATGGAGTCGGCCCTGTTTCTCGACCAGCAGATGCGCGAGATCCGTGATTCCGGCAAGGTTTCGTCGATGGACAAGATCGCTGTCATGGTGGCGCTCAACCTGGCGGAGGAAGTGCTGAAGTTGCGTCAGCAGATGCATGATCGGCGCGATCAGGTCGACGCGCGCGTCCGCGATTTGGCGGATCGACTTGATCGGGCCCTGGACCAGGACTAAACTGGGAACCAGGCGCTCTCTGCGGTGTTCGCCAGCAGGAACGTAATATGCCTTGTCCCTACTTATCGACCTCGGGATGGCGACTTTTCAGCTGGTGTGCAGTCCGCCGAACAAGCGAATTGCCTGAAGGCTGGAAGAGCCAACCCACCTGAACCTTCGGTTCAAGGTCACCGACCTGCAGCGGCACGTGTGGAGAGCGCCGCTCTTCTTTCCCTCCCCGGAACGCCCTGATCGCGATGTCTGCCGCCGAGCGCAAGGACGAGCTGCGCCGAGACCTGATCCGGCGCCGCCTGGAACTCGGCGAGGATCGCCGTGATCGTGCCGATTCCGCCATTGCCGCAACCGCCGCCCGGCTGGTGAGCGAATTCGATTTCCGGATCATCGCCGCATTCGTCGTCCATCGCGGCGAGCCCGATCTCAAGGGTCTTCTGGAGTGGCTCGACGCCGAGGAGCGGACCGTGCTCCTCCCGGTCGTGCGGGACCTCGACATGCATTTCCGCCGCTGGACACCGGAGTCCGAGATGAGGGCCAATCGATACGGCATCGCCGAGCCGGTGGCATCGGAGGAATTCGCGCCCGCTCAGATCGACCTGGTACTCATGCCCCTGGTGGGCTTCGCCGCGAACGGTGCCCGTCTCGGCATGGGGGCCGGCTTCTACGATCGCGCTTTCGCCTTCCGCCATGGCCGGCAGGACGACCTGCCGCGGCTGGTTGGGGTGGCCTATTCCGTGCAGGAGGCGACGTCCCTGCCCGTGGACGACTGGGATGTGCCCCTCGACGGGATCATCACCGAAAAAGGGCTGCGCTGGTTCGGATAGATCGGGAGTGCAAATGCGCCCGATGGGGCATGGCGTAAACTGGTGCCCGCCCTGAAACCTGAAACCTGAAACCTGAAACCTATGAAATACTGGCTGATGAAATCCGAGCCCGACGTGTTCGGTATCGACGATCTCGAGCGCGTGGGAACTGAGCCCTGGGACGGCGTACGCAACTACCAGGCGCGCAATTTCATGCGCGACGAGATGAAGGTCGGCGACAAAATCTTCTTCTACCACTCCAACTGCAAGGAACCGGGCGTCGTCGGCATCGCCGAGGTGGCTAGCAAACCTTATCCGGACCCGACACAGTTCGATCCCGATTCGAAATATCGCGATCCCAAGAGCGATCCGGACGATCCGCGCTGGATGCTCGTCGACGTGCGCTACAAGCGCCATACGCGCCGCACCATTTCTCTGCGCGAGATCAAGGAACACGGCGATGCACTCGACGGACTGCAGTTGATCAGGCGCGGCAATCGTCTGTCGGTCATGCCGATCGACAAGCAACACTGGGACTACATCCTGGGAATGGAGAAGCAATGAGCCAGCAGCGACTCAAGATCGAGGTCGCGCGTGCGGCCCTGAAGTACGTCGAGGACGGCATGACGCTGGGGGTGGGAACGGGCAGCACCGTCAACGCTTTCATCGATGAACTGGCATCGTCGGGCATCCGTCTGGAAGGCGCCGTCTCGTCTTCGGAAGAAACGACCCGGCGACTGAAGGATATCGGCGTACGCGTGGTCGACCTCAACCGGACGGGTGATCTCGAGCTTTACATCGACGGCGCCGACGAGGTCGATGGACACAGGCGGCTGATCAAGGGCGGGGGCGGCGCGCTCACGCGCGAGAAGATCATCGCGGCGGCCAGCCGCAAGTTCGTGTGCATCGTCGACACGTCCAAGTGCGTCAAGGTACTGGGCGAGTTCCCGCTCCCCGTCGAGGTCATTCCGATGGCGCGCGCGATGGTCTCGCGCAAGCTCGTTGGCATGGGCGGCCGGCCCGAGCTTCGCGAGGATTTCACCACCGACAACGGCAACCTGATCCTCGACGTGCGCAACCTGGACCTGGTCGACCCGGTCCGGATCGAAACCGAGATCAACCAGATTCCCGGCGTCGTGACCTGCGGCCTGTTCGCCCGTCGTGGCGCCGACGTGGTTCTGGTGGCGAGCGAATCGGGCATCGAGCGAATCGACTGACGGTCGATCAGGCCATTCGTCAGGCCATGATCAGGCGATCGCGGCCGGCGTGCTTCGCTTCGTAGAGCGCGTGGTCGGCCCGGGCGAGCCAGCGCGACCAGTTCTCGCCGGGGCGCAGCACCGCGGCACCGGCAGAAAAGCGCAAAGGCCCTTCCGGGCCTTCCACCCGGCCGCTGAGCCGCCGGTGCAGGTCTTGCAGACTGTCTTCGGCGGCCTTGCGGTCCATGTTGCGCAGCAGCACCACGAATTCCTCCCCGCCGAGCCGGTAGAGCCCATCCTCGACGCGCAGGGTGGCACGCACCATCGAGGCGAACTGTTCGAGCGTTCGGTCGCCGGCTTCATGACCGTGATTGTCGTTGATCTCCTTGAAGTGATCGAGATCGAGAACGACCAGGGTGCTCGTGTCGTTGCCACGGCGGTGGGCGGCGATGGCCTTTTCGAGGTCGTGCTGCATGAGCCGGCGGTTGCCGGCGCCGGTGAGCGGGTCGAGGGTGGCGAGTTCTGACAGCAGTTTTCGCTGCTCGCGCAACTGGTTGGTGAAGACCAGGCCGAAGCCCGATATGAGCACCGCCACCGTCACCCAGCTGATCTGCTGCAGCACGGAGTCGAACAGCCTCAGGTGGGCGGTCAGGGTGATGGTGAGGATCAGGTTGAATGAAATCGCCAGTCCCCGGGGCAGGACGAGGAAATTGATCCAGAGCACGAGGTAGGTCCACAGCAGGCCGTTGGAACTCACCAGCAGGGCGCTGAGCAGGCAGGAGGCCGAAATCACCACGCCGAACAGCAGCAGCGCGATGCCGGTCCTGCGCGGCATGCGCCCGAGGACCAGGGCGGTGGTCAGCAGGATCACGATTGCGGCGTTGGTGATCGCCCCGGACACGTCGCCGGTCATGAAGCGATAGATCGCGAAGCCGGTCACGACCAGCACCGTGGTCAGACCGCAGTAGTTCATCACGGTCACTTCGATGCTGCCGCGGCCCGTGCCGACCGGCCACTGCGGTGATGAATGTCTCAGGGCAGGATCTTCATCCGAGTCGCTGCCGGAACTCATGTCGACCCCCCAAGTGCCGGTCCGGAACCGGCACGTGCATGATGTAGGAAGAAAATATGCCACAGGGGCTGCGGCCGCGGCAAGGCGCCCGGTGTGTCCCGACGGAGGCGCGGGGCACCTCCTGGACGAACAACTGTCACAATAGGCCCGCGGGTGTGCAGCGCTCCGCACGTCGAACAGGCAGCCAAGGATCCGGACCGATACCGTGAAAAACGACCCGCAAACGCTCAGTGTCGCGCCGATGATGGACTGGACCGACCGGCATTGCCGGTATTTCCACCGCCTGCTGGCGCCGAACGCATTGCTCTATACCGAGATGGTGACGACCGGCGCCGTGATTCACGGCGATCGTGATCGCCTGCTCGGCTTTGACGCAAGCGAGCATCCGGTTACCCTTCAGCTCGGCGGTAGCGATCCCGAGGCCCTGGCCCGGGCGTCGGCCATCGGTGAGGAATTCGGCTACGACGAGATCAACCTCAACTGCGGCTGCCCGTCCGACCGCGTGCAGAAGGGGCGCTTCGGCGCCTGTCTGATGAAGGAGCCGGAGCTGGTGCGCGATTGCCTCGTGTCGATGCGCGAATCCGTGGCGGTGCCGGTGACGCTCAAGACGAGAATCGGCGTGGACGAGTTCGACAGCGAGGCGTTCCTGCACCGCTTCGTGGATGCGGTCGTCGAAAGCGGTATCGAGACGCTCGTCGTGCATGCGCGCAAGGCCTGGCTGTCGGGGCTCAGTCCCAAGGAGAACCGCGAGATCCCGCCGCTCTTTCACGAGCGCGTTCACGCGCTCAAGCGTCGTCATCCCGATCTCACCGTCATCGTCAACGGCGGCGTCACGGCGGTCGACGCCGCGCTCGGCCATCTCGAGCACGTCGACGGCGTCATGATCGGGCGAGCGGCTTACCAGAATCCCTGGATTCTGGCCGAACTCAGCGCCGCTCTGGGCTGGCCGGCCGCCGACTCGCGCGAGACGGTGGTCGAATACATGGCCGCATATGCGCAGCGTCATATCGAATCCGGGGGCAGGCTGAACCACGTCGCGCGTCATATGCTCGGGCTGTTCCACGGTCAGCCCGGTGCCCGCCACTGGCGGCGTCACCTCAGCCAGAACATGCATGGCGATGGTGCGAGCGCGGAGCTGCTGCTCGAGGCCATGTGCGGGCCACCGGCGCGGCGGGCGGCAGGTTGAGTGGGCACCACCCGGCACCGTATACCTCCTTGCCGGGCCGTTCGCGGATTCCTCAATAGCCCAGCGCACCCAGCAGCGGGCGAATCAGTAGCCACCAGGCCAGCAGTGCGAAGAGCAGGTACTTGCCGGTGTAGTAGACCGTGCGGTTCCATTTCTTGACGCGCTGGAATCTCTCCCCGGCGGCGTCGAAGCCGGCGAAAATCCGGTTGAGGAAACCGACCTTTTCTCCCGGTACGTTCCGGGTCGCCGAGGCCTTGACCACGTAGTGGATCATGAAGCGGTTGATCGCCCGCACGACGGAATTGCGGATCGGGCGTTCGACGTCGCAGAACAGGATGATGCGGTACTGGTCGGTGTCGTTTTCGACGCGGTGGATGAATGTCTCGTCGAACAGGATGTCGTTGCCGTCGTGCCAGGCATAGCGCTCGCCGTCGACGTAGATGCGGCAGTCGTCTGAGTTGGGCGTGATCAGGCCCAGGTGGTAGCGCAGCGAGCCGCCGAAGGGATCGCGGTGCGCACCGAGGCGGCCCCCGGGCGGCAGGACGGCGAACATGGCCGCGTGGACGTTCGGGATGCGGCGAACCAGCTCGACCGTCTTCGGGCAGAGGGCTTCGGCGGACGGGTAACCGTCGTTGTACCACTTGAGATAGAAACGGGTCCAGCCGCGCTTGAAGAAACTGTTGAAGGCCAGGTCGTTGCGCCCGTCGGCCGCGCGGATGTGACCCTGCTCGTAGAGTTCGCGCGCCTCGTCGCGGATGACCTGCCAGTTGTCCCGGAGCAGGTCGAGTTCCGGAAAATCCCGGCGGTCGAGGATGGGCCGGCCGGGCACCGCCGAAAACAGGTAGATCAGCGCGTTGTAGGGCGCGATGAAGGTCGAGTGGTCGGTCAGCTGCCGCAGAAAGCGATGGCGCACCTGGCCGCGGAAATGAACGAAAGCGGCAGACGCCACAACCACGTAGACGACCAGGAACTTGATGGACAGCAGTTCAGCCAGCATGGCCTTTTCAACCGCTCGCAAGCCTCGAGCCGAAAGAATGTAGCAAATCGGTGCCGCTTGCAACGCCCGCGCGCGCCCGCGGGCCGTTTACCCTATTGACCCGTCGCCGTGTTTGTCTACCATAGGCGCCCCGCGTGCCCCCGACTGACAGGTTTCCGATGATCGTTCGCAGCCCCGATGCTTTCCGCGCCCAGCTCTTGTCCGGCTGGCTCAACGCCGACGCCCCGGCCGTACCGCGGGCGGTTTTCCTGGTCGAGCCGAGCGGTTTCCGCCTGTCCGATCAGACCTCGAAGGACAACGAGTACATGGATCTGAGCGTGTCGGTCGATCCGGCCCGGGCGCTCGACCAGCATCGCAAGCTCAGCGAGCGCATCACCGCCTGCGGCATCCCCCTGGTGCGCTTTCCGGGCCGGCCCGAGACGCCCGACGACGTGTTTCCCAACAACGTGTTCGCCACGGCGCCCGGCCGGCTGATCGTGGGTGCGATGCAGCATGACGAGCGCCAGCTCGAGGCCGGTCGCAACGACATCCGCGCCTTCTTCAGCGACCTGATGCACTACGACACCATCGACCTTTCCGGGCGCGACCTGGTCGCCGAGCTGACCGGGGCGATGGTGCTCGACCGGTCCCGGCGCATCGGCTTCTGCGGCCTCAGCCAGCGCGCCGACGAAGCCGGCTGCGAGGCCATGAACGAAGCATTCGATCTGGCGCTGACTTTCCAGTTCGACCTGGACGAGCACGAATATCACACCAACGTCGTCATGGCCGTGCTGGCCTCGCGCGCGCTCGTCATCTGCCCGGACGCCTTCGCCGATCCCGACGTGCCGAAGGCCATCGCCGAGGCGTTTCCCGGTCACGTGCTCGAGATCACGACCGAGGAGAAGGAGGCGTTCGCGGGCAACGTCATCGCCCTGAGTTTCTCGGACCTGTTCATGAGCCAGACCGCCGTCGACGCCCTGCCGCGCGAAAAGCTGCAGAAGCTCGAGGACTGGGGATTCACCATTCACGGCGTCGAGCTCGACGAGATCGAGAAAGCGGGCGGCAGCCTGCGCTGCTGCGTGGCAGAAATCTATTGACTGTACCCAGGTTTCAGGGTTCAGGAACGTTCGGAGAATCTGACGGATCGGTGCCGCAAAGCACTGCTCAGTGCTGGGATCATCAGCGCCGCAGCTCTTTCCTGAAACCTGAAACGTGTTTCCCGAACCCGAATCTCCGGCCTTGCAGCGAGTTCAGCAATGATTAATCCCCTCGCGCTAGAATCGTGGCGTCACTGACCGAAGAGCCGCCATGCACCGAACGTTCCGCCAGATCCTGATCGCGCTCGCGCTGGCCGCCGTGCTTGTGGCTTCGGCCTGGGCGATCACCCTGGAGGAGGCCGCACGGAAGGTGGCGGAAGAATACGACGCCCGCGTCGTCTCGGCTCAGACCGTCGAGCGCGACGGCCGCCGGATTCACGTGATCCGCATCGTCACCCGTGACGGCGTGGTGCGGACGGTGCGGGTGCCGGCCGACGACGACTGACGACGGGTAGGGTATAACCATGCGCATCCTGGTGGTGGAAGACGAAACCGAACTGCGAGAACTGCTCGGGCGCGCGCTCAAGCGACAGGGCTTCGCGGTCGACCTGGCGGCAGACGGCACGGACGGCCTGCATTTCGCGACCGAATACCCGGTGGACATGGCCATCATCGATCTCGGATTACCCGGCGAGAGCGGCATGGATATTGTCCGGCGGGTGCGCGAGGCCGACCACAAGTACCCGATTCTCATCCTGACCGCCCGTTCGGACTGGCAGGACAAGGTCGAGGCCCTGGAACTCGGCGCGGACGATTACGTCACCAAGCCGTTCCGCATCGAGGAGCTCATGGCGCGCGTCCACGCCCTGCTCAGACGTTCGGCCGGGCATGCCGCGCCCGAGGTGCGCACGGGGCCCCTGAGCGTCAACCTGTCCAGCCAGGAAGCCCGCCTCGACGGCGAGAGCCTCGAGCTGACCAGTTTCGAATACAAGGTGCTGGAATACTTCATGCTCCACCCCGGCCAGGTGGTGTCGAAGCTGGAACTCAACGAGCACCTCTACGACGAGGATGCCGACCCCGACAGCAACGTCATCGAGGTCATCATCGGGCGACTGCGCAAGAAGCTCGACCCGGCTGGTGAATGGCAGCCCATCGAAACCCTGCGCGGGCGCGGCTACCGCTTTCGCCAGGATGACGACTGATCCGCCCCGCCTTGCGTCCGCTCGGCTCGCCATCCCTGCTGGTTCGCCTGCTCGTCGGGGCCGGCCTGGCCCTGCTGATCGCGCTGGCGGCGGTCGGCGGCGCCCTCGACCGCGTCTTCACCAACGCCGCCGAAGAGAGCATGCGCGAGCGCCTCGAATCGGTCGTCTACCTGATTCTCTCGACCGTCGAGGTCGAGGCTGACGGGCTGCCGATCGTTCCCGAATCGCTGGCCGAACCGCGGCTCAACCGCCCGGGATCAAGCCTGCACGGCGGTGCCCTCGCTGGTCGGCGTCGTGCCCCAGCCCAACGCGCGCCTGATCGAGCGCGGCAGCGAGCTGTTCCGGGGGCTGGAGGCGCAGGGCAACTGGAACGTGTTCGCCCTGGGGCTCGGCTGGGAGATGCCCGACGGTGACATCATCGATCTGACGATCTGGGCGGCGGAGGATCCCAATCGCCTGCAGATGGAGCTGTTCCGGTTTCGCGCCGACCTGTGGCGCTGGCTGGGACTGGCCGGCGCCCTGATCATCGCCGGGCAGGTCGTGCTGCTGATT
>JAAAPE010000013.1 GCA_009908385.1 Gammaproteobacteria bacterium | reverse complement strand
CGGCAGAATCTGTTTCTGGGCTTGATGGCCATTGCATTCTTCCTGTTGTTCTATCCGTTTCCTTCCGGCATGGTGCTGTACTGGTGCGTGGCCAACTTGCTGCACATCGTCCAGGTACGGATGTCCGGAGCGGCCCTGCGTAGGTCCTGATCTGTAAGGCTTCTGCCGCTTAGCAGACTGGTTCTTGCTTGCGAAAAGGTGGTTCATGAGTGAGTTGAGCGAAAAGCGATCGGAAAGCATGCGCCCCCTCGCGCGGGTGATGTATCTGGGCGGTGTGGCAGCCGCCGGCGTCTTCTCCAGCGTAATGTTGATGGCCTCATTGATCATCTCGGGCGGCAACATGGGCGAGATTTCATCCCCGCTGCTGTTCATGGGCTACTTCCTGGCGGCGTCGCTCCTGCTCTCCCTGCTGCTGCTCGGCCTGTTCCGGTTGCTGCCGTTTCGCGTCGCAAAGCTCATCGCCGTGATGATCGCTGCCTACGCACTGGTATCGCTTTCGCTGGATGCCGTCTTGCCGATGGGAATCGGAGAGCTCGAGGAAGGCGTAGAAAGCGCAACTGCAGCGCCCGCGTGGTGGTCATTGATCCAGGTGATCGGCACGCTCATCGTCGCCGCGCTGATATGGCAGTTGCCGCTGATCCTGGCCGGCAATATCGGCTGGGCGATGGTCGTGCTGATAACGGCCTCCACGATTCTGCCCGTGATGAGCCAAGTCGGCACCGAGCCCGAAGAGCGTCCGATCGCGCGCGTCGAGGCCAATCCCCCGCCCTACAACGTTTATCAGGTCGTGTTCGACGCCTATTATGGCCCGTGGCTGCAGTGGGCCATCGAACAGTTGGACATGAAGGCCGACACGTTCGCCGGCTTCAGGCACTATCCGGCAGCCAGGGCCAACTACTGGGCGACGGTGCATTCATACGCGTCGTTCATGTCCGGGTTGCCCTACACGCCCGGGGGCAGTATTTCATCCTGGCGAGATCGTGCTGACCGAGACTCACTCCTGACCGATCTGAAGCGGTCGGGCTTTACGACCTATTTTGCAGGGTTGGGGATTCGCCCGGGGCTCGCCGAGGTGGACTGGCGCGATACCCGGCGCTCGCCCGCCTTGACGAAGGCGTTCCTGGGCAACGACTTTCCGCTGATTGCGGATCTTTGGCTTGCCCGGGCCGCACCCGTCGCCTTTCGGCATTCGCTTTTCAGGGAAGGTCGCGGGTGGGTCAGCTCGACGTTGGGGCGCGTCACGAAGGAGCCGACCGGCGATACGAGGAGCTACCGGTCCTTTCACCAGTATCGGCGCATGCTGGAAGCCGAGGAAGCGCGTCCCTCGAGCGGTGCGTACGTACATATTCATGTCTACCCGCCTCATGCACCCTGGCAGTTGGATCGAACGGGAAATTTCGTGGGCGAGTCGAGCTACGATGAACAGATTCTACTCGCGACCAACATGATGAAGATGCTGGTCGATCGACTGAAGTCTCTCGGCCGATTCGATCGCAGCCTGATCATTATCCAGTCCGACCACGGCTTGACCCTACCCGGCAGGACGCACAAGTATCCCCGAAACTCCGATCGCTCCTTCATCACGATCGACGATGAGACGGCCGATCGGGTAGGGCGCGTCAATTTCCGCGGTGTTGACGGTCGCACGCTCGATGCCCGTTATGGCGCCCTTCTGATGGTAAAGCCGCCGTCTTCCTGTAAGAATACGAAAGGGTCCGAGCTGGAAGTTGAAGATTCGCTGGTCCAGCTGCAGGATATTCGCAGTTACGTCAACTCGGTGATCGAGGGAAACGCAGGCGACTGCGTGTTTCCCGAACGCGAATTCGTCGATATCTACGCCGGATCCCGCCGGCAGGAGGGTCCGGAGGGAGAGATGCAGAAAGTCGGCCAGGACCTGGAGGCCGGTGAACTCAACGTCTTCAGGATACATGCGGATGGAAAATGGGAAATTCTGCCAAACCTGCCTTTCGAGTACTGACGTGCCGAGGGCGCGTGCAGCAGTGGCGCGCGCACCCCGCGCACTCTCCTGCCGGCAGGTCCGACAGCGCCGTGGCAACCGATGACCAGTGATGCCGACACGCGCTGGATGCGCCATGCTCTGGCCTTGGCCGAACGGGCGCAGGCCATGGGCGAGGTGCCGATCGGCGCCGTGCTCGTCGGCGCCGGGGGCGAAACTCTGGGAGAGGGCTGGAACCGGGTGATCACCGATGCCGATCCGACCGCGCACGCCGAAATCGTCGCCCTGCGCCAGGCGGCGCAGGAACTCGGCAACTATCGCCTGCCCGAAACCACGCTGTACGTGACGCTCGAGCCCTGCAGCATGTGCGCCGGCGCCCTCGTCAACGCCCGCGTGAAGCGCGTGGTCTACGCTGCCGACGACCTGCGCGCCGGGGCCCACCATTCCGTCTTCGAGGTCCTTACCAGTCGCGAGCTGAACCACCGCTGCGAAGTCACTGGCGGCGTACTGGCCGGGGAATCGGCCGAAATGCTCCGGGCCTTCTTCCGCAGCCGGCGCTGAGCCGGACCGTCTCGGGACTCCGCTCGGGCCCACGCCAGATCATCCTCGCCGACCAGCCAACGAACCAACGAACCAACGAACGAACCAACGAACGAACGAACGAACGAACCAACGAACGACCCGTGACTCCCGGCATGGGCACGCTGGCCGCGAACAGTGCTACCATTTCGGGCTGTGTCCAAAACCCAGGATGTGATCAGAAGTGAACAAGTCCCTGAATTTGCTGACGCTGGCCATCGCCGCCAGCCTCCTGGCGGCCTGCTCGGAAGAAGCGCCGCCGCCGCCCGAGACCCCCGAGGTCCCGGAAGCATCGGCCGACGCCCAGGCGCCGGAATCCACTGAAATGGAAGCTGATTCGGCCAGCGAGGAATCGGCCGACAACCCGCTCCTGGTCGAAAGCGATCTGCCCTACGGCATGCCGCCGTTCGACCGAATCGAGTCCGCCGACTTCATGCCGGCCCTCGAGACGGCGATGGAAGCGCACATTGCCGAGGTCGAGGAAATCGCCGGCAACGAAGAGGCCCCGACCTTCGAGAACACGATCGTCGCGATGGAGCGCTCGGGCCAGACGCTGGACTATGTCGGCCGCGTCTTCTCGAACATGACCAGCACGGTCATCGACGACACGCTGAAGGAAACCCAGCGCAACATCGCGCCCAAGTATTCCGCGCACAGCGACGCCATCTATCTCAACGGCGACCTCTTTGCTCGCGTCCGCGCCCTGTACGAGCAGCGTGACGATCTCGAACTGGACGCCGAGGGTCTGCGCCTGCTCGAGGAGTACTACAAGGACTTCGTCCGCGCCGGCGCGCTGCTGAGCGACGCCGACAAGGACAAGCTCAAGGAAATGAACTCGCGCCTGGCCCAGCTGACGACCGAGTTCAGCCAGAACGTGCTCGAAGAGGTCAATGACTCGGCGGTGGTCTTCGATAGCCGCGAAGCCCTCGAGGGACTGAGCGAGGCGCGGATCGAGGCCGCTGCTCAGGAAGCCGCCGAGCGAGGCCTGGAAGAGGGTCACTACGTGATTACCCTGGTGAATACGTCGATTCAGCCGCCGATCGCCAGCATGGAAAATCGCGAAGCGCGCGAAAAGGTCAAGAAGGCCTCCCTGGCGCGCGGCTCTCGGGGCAACGAGTACGACAACACCGGCGTGGTCGCCGAGATCGTCGGCCTGCGGGCCGAGCGCGCCAATCTGCTGGGCTACGACACCCACGCCGACTACGTGCTCGAGGATCGCACGGCGCAGACCGTCGAGGCCGTCAACGGCATGCTCGGCGAGCTGGCCCCGATCGCCGTGGCCAACGCCCGGCTGGAAGGCCAGGACATCCAGGAGATGATCAACGAAACCGAAGAGGAGCCCTTCGAGCTGGCTTCCTGGGACTGGTTCCACTACGCCGAGAAGGTGCGCCAGGAGCGCTACGCTTTCGACGAGGAGCAGATCAAGCCCTATTTCGAGATGAACAACGTGCTGGTCAATGGCGTCTTCTTCTCGGCCGAGAAGCTGTTCGGCATCACCTTCGAGAAGCGTGAGGACCTGCCGACGCAGCACGAAACCGCCACGGCCTGGGAAGTCTTCGACCAGGACGGCTCGGAACTGGGCATCGTCATCATGGACTTCTACGCCCGGGGCAACAAGCGCGGCGGGGCCTGGATGAACTCCTACCAGGTCGAGTCCGAACTCCTCGGTGGCTATCCGGTCATCGGTATGCACCTGAACGTGCCCAAGCCGCCGGAAGGCGAGCCGACCCTGCTGACCTGGGATGAGACCACGACCATGTTCCACGAGTTCGGTCACGTGGTTCATGGCCTGTTCTCCGACGTGCAGTACCCGAGCTTCGCCGGTACGGCCGTGCCGCGCGATTTCGTGGAATATCCGTCGCAGGTGTACGAAATGTGGGCGGCCTGGCCGGAAGTGCTGGCCAACTACGCGCAGCACTATGAGACCGGCGAGCAGATTCCGCAGGAGCTGCTCGACAAGGTGATCGAGGCGCAGAAGTTCAACGAGGGCTTCGCCACCACCGAGTACCTGGCCGCGGCGATCATCGACCAGGCGCTGCACCAGCTCGGCCCGGGCGAAACGCCTTCCGCCGAGGAAGTGATGGACTTCGAAGCCCAGGTCCTCGCCGACCACGGACTAAACTACGAGCCGGTGCCGCCGCGCTATCGCACGCCGTATTTCTCGCACGCGATGGGCGGCTACGACGCCGGCTACTACTCGTATATCTGGAGCGAGGTGCTCGACGCCGACAGCGTGCTCTGGATCAAGGAAAACGGCGGGCTGGACCTCGAAACCGGCCAGCATTTCCGCGAGACGATCCTTTCGAAGGGCGGCAGCAAGGAGGCCATGCAGCTCTACATGGACTTCGCCGGCCGTGAACCCTCGATCGAGCCGCTGCTCGAGCGACGCGGCCTGATCATCGACGGTGAGGAATAGGCGGTATCAGCGGGCGCTTCACCGTGCCCCCGCCGCGTGCGCACGCGGGTGGGGGTCCGCTGTTTCTCCCCATCGATCCAATCGCGACGAAACCCCGGCCGCAGCGCCGGGGTTTCGCGTTCTGCCGACCCATCCGTCGAGGCTAAACCGCTACAATGCCAGGCTGTGCCGAGGTGGCGGAATTGGTAGACGCGCCTGGTTTAGGTCCAGGTGGGGCAACCCGTGGAGGTTCGAGTCCTCTCCTCGGCACCAAAAGCCCTATAAATCAGGCTTTTGGGAGCCAACCCAAGGGCGGTAGCGTGTCTGGAGCCCGGGGTGCGGGCCGGTTTCGGCAGGCCGGTTACCGCACGAGGCCCGGCCGAATTGTCTGCCAAGCGAAAGAACACGCCGGGATCGGCGGAGGATTGTGAGAAACGATGACCGAAGAACGTCATGAGCCCGGGTCCCGGAGGAGGGACGGCGATACGGAGGCCGGGGGGCTCACCCTGGTCGATCTGGCGCTTTTCCTGTGGTCCCAGAAATTCGTCCTGCTGATCGTCGTCGGCCTGTCGGTGGCCCTGGCACTTGCCTATGCGCTGGGCCGCGAGCGCGTCTACGAGTTCACGACGACTATCGAGCTCGGCTGGTACCAGTCCGAGGATACCGCCCAGACGCTCGAGCCCGTCGAGGCCGTCATCGCGAAGCTGAACAACAGCTTCATCCCGACGGCGATCGAGCGCTGGGCAGCCGAACTGGAAGCGGAAAACGGCGAGGTGCCGGGGGTCAGGCTGATCGCCCGTCCGCTCACCGACACCAGCCTGGTCCTGCTTTCGTCCGCGGGGACCGCCGCGAATTCACATTCGATCAAGCGGCTTCACGAACGCGTCCTGAGGATGCTGGCCAACGACCAGCGACAGGAGTTCGAGCTCGAAAAGACCCGTCTGGAGAAGGAGCTGGAGCTTGCGGCCATCGCACTCGAGGAACTCGAGGATGAGCGCGTGCAGCGCGTGGCACGCAAGCGCCTCGAGAACAAGATCGGCCAGGCACAGGCGCAGATCGAGAAACTGGCCGATTCCGAGCGGCTGATCGAGAGACAGCTGGCCTCCCTGGAATCCAGGCAGTCCCTGATCGAGGCCCGGTTGCCCGAGCTGGATCGCTACATCGAAGAGGCTCGAGCAAGCAGGACTTCGGCGGTCGAAGACGCCGGTTCCGGCGCTGACGGCATGACGCTCATGCTGATCAGCAGCTCCCTGCAGGAGGACATCGAAAGGCAGGCCCAGCTCGAGGAGGCCCTGGCGGTAAATATTCCCAACGAGCGCGCCCGACTCGAGAACCAGCTGGCGGAAGCGAGGCGGGAACAGCTGGTCCAGGCGGAGCAGGTCGAAGAATTCCAGGCGGAGCTGGACAAGCTCCTCGTCGACCAGGAACGCGCCGTGGCGCGGCAACGGCCGCGCGTGCAGGAAGTGCGTTCCTACCTGGACAGCCTCCAGGTGTCACGGGCCCTGATCGAACCGCGCCGTTCGCTGCGGCCGGTCGACGTCAGCTCGCGCAACCTGCTCGTGCTGGCCGCGTTCGTCGGGCTGGTGGCCGCGCTGCTCGTCGCCGGACTGATCAGTCTCGCGCGCGCCGCCAGGTCACAGTACGAGAGTGAGAAGCGCGGGCGCTGATATCGGGCATGCTTCGGCAGCGCGGCCTCGGAGGCCGCGCCGGTGAGAGACTTGCCCGAGCAGGGCTGGATGCCAGTAGTGCTTGCCGGCATTTCGGCATTGCTGGCCGGTTACGTCCTGGCCGCGCTGGCGATCACGGGAATGGCGTGGTTCGCCAGTGGCCAGCTCTTTCCCGAAGAGCCGCTTCGCATTGCCGGGGCTGATCTCCGGGCGCAGCAGGTAAGGGCCACCCGCGACGGCGATTCCTTGACGATCACCGGGCTCGAGCCCAATCCGGGCCGTCAGGAGTACCTGGGCGAAAGCGGCTTCGGATTCCTTGTGCTGGGGCCGACCCAGGTGGACGTTTCCGGCTATGGCTTCGTGCGCTGCGACTGCATCCGGCAGGGAACCGACACGTCGCTGCGCTTCTTCTGGCAGCAGGCCGGCACGGATGAGCCTGCAAGGCCCACGTCGATTCCCTTCGGCCCGGGCGGTGCCTTCGCCAGGCTCGGTGACCGCCCGGGTTGGGGAGGCACGGTCTTCGAGCTGGGCGTACTGATCGAGGGGCCGCTCGACTCGGCCATGACGGTCGAAGCGCTGGAATTGCACGGCGATTCGGCCTGGTCGCGGCTGCGCTGGCACTGGTCGGACTGGTGGTCGATCGAGCCGTGGAGCCTGCGGTCGATCAATTCGCATTCTCTCGACTCCCACAACGGCAGCTTGCCGCTGGCCGTGGTCGTTTTCATCGCCACCCTGCTGGCCGTCGGGATCTTCCTGCTGATCTCACGGCGTGCCCCCGGTCGCTCGAGGCTGTCCGGGCTTGTGGCGATGGTGGCCCTTTCCTGGCTGCTGCTGGATGCCCGCTGGATGCTCGATCAGGCGGCCCAGTCCCGATTGACCTGGGAGACCCACGCCGGAAAGATTGCGGCCGAGCGGCTGCTCGACGCACGCTACGGTCCCATCTACCAGCTCGCCCGGCGCATTCGGGAGGCGGACGGTGCCGATGGGCGCGCGGTCTTCCTGATCTCGGATCGTCCCGACAGCCGCTTTCTCATCGAGCGGCTGACCTTTCACCTGTTTCCGGAAAACCCGTTCAACCTGGCGGCCCGTTTCTGGCTGCTCAGGCGACACGCCTCGCCCGGCGATCTCGTGGTCGTCCTCGAGAACCCGGCCGCCGTCAGCCATGACCGGGAGAACAGCGTCCTGTCGTGGGCGAATCGCGGCCGGATCTGCGCGACACGGTTGATGGACGAAGGTTTCGCACAGGTCTACCGGGTCTGCAGTCCGCATCCATGAACGCGCTGTTGCCCGTCGTCTCGATCGCGCTTTCATGGCTGGCCGGTGCCCTGGTCGTCCGTCTGCTGTTGCCCGGTCGCAGCGACGCCCACCTGGCCGTGCAGCTCGGTTACGGATTCTTCGCGGGCATGGCCCTGACCGTCGCCCTGGTCGCCGGGTTCCGGATCCTGGGTCTGGGCATGCACTGGCTTCCGGTGGCCGGAATCCTCGTTGCCCTCTCGGCAGCGGCCTTGTTCCAGGGTCGCCGTCGTGCTGCTGGAACGGATTCGGCCGGCGGACTGCGGGCCTGGATGTCAGGCGCCGGCCGCTGGCAAGTCGGCCTGTTGATTGCGCTCGCGGCCTGGGTCCTGGCGCGAGTGCTGCTGGTGGGCCTGGAGGCCGGATTGCGGCCCCTGTACGCCTGGGATGGCTGGATGCACTGGTCGCCCAAGGCCAAGGTCTGGATCGAGACCGGCCAGTGGCTGGAGTTCGTCTCGCGCTCGGGGTGGCTGAACGACGCCAGTCGGTCGGCCTACACCATCCGGAACTGGTCCTACCCGGAATTCGTGCCGCTGGTGCAGACCTGGGTGCTCCTGCCGCTTGAACGCTGGGATCCCGTGACCTTCGGCTATCCCTGGATCGCGGTATTCGTAGCCCTGGTGCCAGCGGCCTACGGCACGGCGAGATTTTCCGGTTTCAGTCCGCTTGCCGCCTTGCTGACGGCCTGGCTGCTGGTATCGCTGCCTTTCGTGCACGTGCACGCCGCGTTGCCCGGCTACGCCGACCTCTGGCTGGGCGCCTACGTCGGGGCGGCGGCGGGCAGCCTTATGCTGGCTGCATCACTGCGGCAGCTGCGCTGGGTGCTGATCGCAGCCGTGTTCGGAGTGGTGTGTGCCTGGATCAAGGTCCCCGGCGCGGCCTGGATGCTTGTCGTCCTGGGCGGCGTGTTAGCCTACCTCCTGCCTGCGCGCGTGACCGGCCTGCTCGTGGCGGGCGCGTTCGTGGCGCTGGCCGTCGTGCTCCTGATCGGGGTCGACCTGCGCATTCCCGGGGCAGGGCGGGTCGCGCTGTCCACCGCGGGCTTCGACCTCCCGGTGATCGGGCAGTACGACTGGCAGTTCAATCGGGTATTCGCCGTCATCCTGGGGCAACTCCTCCAGGGCGGCAACTGGCATTTTCTATGGCCCGCTTGCGTAATCGTCTACATGATCGGCATTCCCGCCGCGATTCGGGACGCCGGGGCTCGCGCGGCTTGGCTGCTCGCGGCGCTCGGCGCCTGCTTTCTCTTCGCGGCCTTTGTTCTGACCAGCCGTGGAGCGGCCATTGAATCCACCCAGATCACGCACCGTGCCTTTCTCCCTCTCGCGATTCTCGCCGTCATGACCCTGCCGGCATTGGTCACCGCGACGCTCCGGCCGAAAGGCCGGGCCGAGAGCCCAACGCGCAACGAACCCGATTCATGAAACCGTTCAGCAAGTTCCGGGAACAGAACACCCTCATATTCTTCGTCGTATTCCTGGTCGACCTGGCCGTCATCCTGGGCGGCTGTCTGCTGTCCTACTGGTTGTACCTGGACCGCTGGCCGCTCAACGACGACTATCGCGAAGCGATCGCCGCGGCGGCCCTGCTCGTGCTCGTCGTGTTCTGGCTGTTCGACGTCCACCAGCTCTGGCGTCGGTTCGGATTGCTCGACGAACTGTTGCGGGTGCTCGTCGCCTGGGCAGTCGTCGCCGGGTTGCTCATCGTGCTGTCGGCCATGGTCAAGGTCACGGCGGTCTATTCCCGCGTCTGGATGGGTCTGTGGATCATCTTCGCCAGCATCGGACTGGTCGTGGCGCACGCGGCGCTTCGCAGGTTCCTGCGATTCCTGGGGCAGCGGGCCTGGTCCCAGCGCCCGGTCGTCGTCGTCGGGTCGGGTGATCTCGGCGGCAGGCTCATGGGCCGATTCGGCGAGAACGACTGGACCGGTTTCCAGATCCGCGGGGTCGTGGGTGCCGGGGCCGAATCACTGGCATCGGAATTCGAGGATATGGCCCATGGCGGCTTCGACGAGCTCGAATCGATCGTCGAGTCGACCGGCTGCCAGGAGGTGTGGGTGGCCCTGCCGCTCGAGGAACAGCACCAGTTGAAGCGCATCATGGAGCGGTTGCGCGATCACACCGTGACCATCCGCTTCGTGCCCGACATGACCGATCTGCGGCTGATCAACCATTCGATCACCAGCATTGCCGGGTTCCCGATGCTCAACATCACCGAATCCCCCATGACCTTTCCGGTCAATTTCGTGATCAAGACCATCGAGGATCGCGTCCTGTCGGCCTTGATCCTGATTTTCATCTCGCCCCTGCTGCTGCTCATCGCGATCGGCGTCAAGCTGAGTTCCAGGGGACCGGTGTTCTACCGCCAGGAACGTGTGGGCTGGAACGGGCGATCCTTCGAAATGCTGAAGTTTCGGAGCATGCCGGTCGATGCCGAGCAGGAGTCCGGGCCGCGGTGGGCGTCCCAGGACGACAATCGACCGACCCGGTTCGGTGCCTTCCTGCGCAGGACGAGTCTCGACGAGTTGCCCCAGTTCTTCAACGTGCTCAAGGGCGACATGTCCATCGTCGGTCCGCGACCGGAGCGCCCGGTCTTCGTCGAGCGATTCAAGCAGGAGATTCCCGACTACATGCAGAAGCACCTCGTCAGGGCGGGCATCACCGGCTGGGCGCAGGTCAACGGATGGCGCGGCAACACCGACCTGGTCAAGCGCATCGAGTACGACCTCTACTACATCGAGAACTGGTCCTTGTGGTTCGACCTGAAGATCATCCTGATGACCATGATGCCCGGGATCATCCAGAAGAACGCCTATTGATGCCCGCCGGTTCCGCGCCTGCCTGCCGCGCCCGCGGTGCGCCGTCGTGGTTCCCCGGCCTACCGAGAATGCCCCATCGATTCGAGTACTGAAAACGGCGCCATGACGCTGCCCGACTTTCTCGTGATCGGGGTGCCCCGCGCGGGAACGACCTGGCTGCACGAGGCGTTGAGCGCCCATCCCGAGGTGGGCGTTCCCCGCCGGCGCAAGGAGCTGCACTTCTTCGATCGCAATTTCTCGCGCGGTACGGCCTGGTACGCCTCGTACTTCGAAGGGCTGGCCGGTCACCGCCGTATCGGTGAGGTGACGCCCGGCTACCTCTACGTCGAGGACCTGGCGGCCCGGATCGAGTCGGTGCCGTCGATCAGGCAGCTGGTCGTCGTGCTTCGGGATCCGGTCGAGCGCCTCGTTTCGCACTACCGTTGGCGGGTTCGCCAGGACGGCTTCCGGGGCGACCTCAAGGCGTTCCTGGAAGCCTACCCCGAGGCGCTCGACTGGGGTGACTATGCCCGGCATCTCGAACGCCTGGGCGGCTGGATTCGATCCGGCCGGCTGCTGGTGCTTTCCCACGAAGCGATGCACGCTCCCGGCTCGGCCGAGCTCGAACGCCTGGCGAGCTTTCTGGAGGTTTCAGGTGATCCGTTCCGCGAAACGGGTTCCGAGCCCGTCAACGTGAGCCGGCCGCCCCGGTCGCGCTGGCTCTGGAAAGGCGGGGTCAGGCTGGCCCGGTGGTTGCGGGATCGAAGGCTGGATCGCCTGGTCAATGCCCTGCGTCCGGCGGCGGGGCTGCTGCTCGACAAGCGGAAATCGATTGAACGGCCGCCGGACCCGACGCTCGTCGCCTGGATCGAGGACCATTACCGGTCGCGACTTGCCGGCCTCGACGACCTCGCGGGACGCAACCTGACCGCCGAGTGGCCGTGGTTCGATGTACCGGCGGACAGGCGTGCCTGCGGCGAGCGGGCCGGCGCATGAGCGACAGCCAGTCGGCGGATCGCCGCTTCATGCGGCGCGGGTCGCTCAGTGCGCTGGCGATCAACGGCATGGGGCGGTTCCTGGGCCTCGCCGTGACGCTGGTCTTCGCCCGCGTGCTCGGCTCGGAAGGATTCGGCGCCTATTCGATCGCGATCTCCTGGGTCACCCTACTGGCCATGCTCGCTGCCCTCGGGTTTCCCACGCTGTTGCTGCGCGAGTTGTCGAACGGTATCGAAGGAGATCGCCGGGCGCGTATTCGCGGCCTTCTGTCGTTTTCGGGCCGGACCGTTCTGGTCGTCTCGACGCTGCTGGCCCTGGCCGGCGCGCTCCTGGCCTGGCTCGTCTATTCCTCTCCCGAACGGCAGCAGCTGATGGTCGTGCTCTGCCTCGCCATGCTGATGGTGCCGCTTCGGGCTTTTTCGAAGATCCGCAACGGCGCGTTGCGCGGCATGCGGGCGGTGTCGAAAGCGCAGTTGCCGGAACTCGTGATCCGGCCGGCAGTCTTGCTGCTGCTGCTCGGCGCCTACCTGCTGTGGCTGCCCGGCCGGCCCGGCGCCATGGAAGCGATCCTGCTGCAGATCCTGGCGGGCGTCGCGTCGCTGGCCATCGGAACGTGGTGGCTGTGGAAGGCGCTACCGACGGGTCTGTGGCGGGAGCGGAGCGAGTCGCATGCCGCCGAGTGGCTGCGGAGCGCGACACACATGCTGCTGTTCGCGGGCATGACGGTCCTGCTCGCTCAGTCTGGCATCATCGTCATGGGCCTGCTCAGCACGGAGGCCGAAACGGGCGTCTTCGCCCTGGGCGTGAGGATTTCCGAGGCCCTGCTGATCTTCATGGCAGCCGTCAACATGCCGCTCATGCCGATCATTTCGAGGTTGCTTTCGCAGGGGCAGACCGACCAGGTGCAGGAATACCTGCGCCGGGGAATCGTCTATTCGCTCTCGGCCATCGCGCCCTTCGCCATCCTCGTGTTCGTCTTCAGCGAGTTCGTCCTGACGCGATTCGGTGAAGGCTTCGCGGGTGGGGAACTGACGCTTCGCCTGCTGGTCGTGAGCCAGTTGCTCAATACCCTGTTCGGCCCGGTGGGCCTGCTGTTGAACGTCGGCGGGCTGGAGAGGCAGGCCAGTCACGGAATGGCCGCGGCCGCCGTGCTGAGCATCGTGCTGTCCGTCATCCTGATTCCCGAATACGGCGCAGCGGGGGCCGCCTGGGCCATGATCCTCTCGACACTCGTGTGGAACACCTGGTTGTCGGTCGTTGCCTGGCGGCGCCTGCGTATCGTACCCGGCCTGCTGTGGCTGGGGAGGGCGAAGCCGTGATCGAGATTCGCAGCCTGGAACGCTGGCTGTTCCTGTTCTTGCTGTTGTGCACCCTGGTGCCGATCGCGCTCCGCGAGGGTTTCTTCGGCCTGCCGCTGTACGGCGTGGTCCTGATCGCGCTTTACGGCTGCTGGATCTGGCGTTCTCTTTACGATCCTTGCCTCGATGCACGGCGATTCTGGTACCTGCTGCCTTTCGCGGGCGTCGCCTTGCTGCTTGCATTGAGCACCTGGCTGGACGTGGACGGGGATTTCGCCAACTACTCGATCTGGTTGGTGGGCATCGGCCTGATGCTCTACGTCAACCAGAACTGGGGCGTGACGATCGACTATCGCATCGTGCTGGCCTTCGCCCTGGCCGCGCTGGCCATCGAAGTGAGCGTCGCCGCCCTGCAGGTCGCGACCAAGACCTACGTCGGCAATGCGGTCATGTACTTCGGCCGCGGTGGAGACGTGGTGGAGGACGTCCACACGATCGCCGGCGGTCGGGTCTTTCGGCCGGTCGGTACCACGGGGCTGCCCAACCAGCTCTCCATCCTGCTGGTCATGCTCGTCACCCTGGCGGTGCCGGTCGTCGCCGGCAAGGGGCAGTATGCCGCGTGGTTGCGGGGCGTTGCCATCGCGCTGGCGTTCCTGTGCCTCGTGCTGGTGGCGCTGAGCACCAGCCGCGGCAGCGTCATCCTGCTCGCCGCCGTTCCGTTGCTCTTCAGTCTGCTGCACGCGCTGAGGTCGAATGCGCTAGCGCCGTTGCTGCGGGGCGCGGCCAGGTTCGGCCTGCTGGCGCTCGTCGCTCTCGCGGTGCTGGTTTCGGCATTCGTGCTGCTCGCCCAGTTCATGGACGCCGGACTGCTGGAGGGGCTGCAGACCCGGATGAAGGGCATCGGCAACTCGGCATTGTTCAGGTTCTACCAGTACGGCAATGCCGTCATGGCCCTGGCCGAGTTTCCGCTCACCGGCATGGGATTTTCGAGCAGCGCGGAACTGTGGTCGATGGTGGACGAGGTGTTCCCGGGCAAGGAGGACTTTTCCCATCCGCCGCACAACGTCTACCTGATCACGGCGCTGGAGGGCGGTCTGCTGGCCGGCCTGTTGTTCGCCGGATCGATCGCGCTACTGATCCTGGCCTACCCGATCCGCCTCATGCAGGGGAAGCCCGGCGGAGACCGCCCGAGGGAGCGAGACGCGCTCTACATCGCCTTGTTCATTTTCGCCATGGCCAGCCTGATCTACATCGCGCCGATGACCCGTACGCTCTGGCCGCTGGGCTGTGTCCTGATGGGCGTGCTGCAGGCCGAGCTGGCGGGCGGCCGTGCCGGGAGTCGGCATGGCCGGTCTTAGCTCCGGTGTCGTCGCGCGCAAGCTGCGTCGTCTCTCGGCGGTGCCGCGACGGCGAATCGTCAACCGGCTGCAGGGCAGGGCGCCGGGGCGTCCGCCGGTCATCGCCAACTCGGTGCCCAAGAGCGGGACGCATCTGCTGTTGCAGGTGCTCGGATCGCTCCCTGGAATGCGTCCGTGGGGACTGTTCCTCGCGAGTCAGCCGTCCTTCCGCTTCGAGAACGTGGCGCCCGAACGGATGGCAAAGAAGATCCGGACCATGGCGGACCGGGAACTGGCCGGCGCGCATCTCTACTGGAGCGAATCCGTCGAGCGGGCGCTGGCGGATCGCGGGACCGTGCATTTCCTGATCTATCGCGATCCACGCGACGTGGTCGTTTCCGAAGCGCACTATCTCGCCGAGATGAACCGCTGGCACCGGCTCCACGGGCGTTTCCGCTCGATGCCCGACCTGCAGTCGAGAATCCGTCTTTCGATCACCGGCCTCGACCCGTCGAACGGGATTGACTACCCTGATATTTCAGAACGTTATAGGCGCTTCCTCGCGTGGTTTGGTAGCGAAGGCGTGTGCGCTGTGCGCTACGAGGACCTTTCCGGCGAATCCTGCCGGCGCGTCGTGAGTGATATCGTCACGCACTGGACCGAGCGCGACGCCAGCCCGCACCGTCACGACGCCCTGGTCACGCGGGCCATGGAGGCGATCCGGCCGGAACGATCGCACACCTTTCGCAGCGGCGGTTCGGGCAAATGGCGCGACATCATGGACGCTGAAACCCGGGCGTGCTTCGTCAAGCACGCCGAGTCCCTGGTCGTCGATCTGGGCTATCCAGGAACCGAGTGAGCATGCGGATTCTCGTACACGATTACGCCGGACACCCCTTCCAGGTGCAGCTGAGCCGAGAGCTGGCGCGGCGCGGGCACGAGGTCATGCATGCCTGGTGCGCGCGCTTGCAGACGCCGCGCGGCGCGCTGAGCCGAGCGGACGACGATCCCCGGAGCCTGACGCTGGAAGGGATCGACCTGGGTGAGGAGTTCTCCAAGTACGGTTTGCTCAGCCGCTGGCGCCAGGAAGGCCGATACGGGAAGCTGCTGGCCGGCCGGCTGAAGGCATTCCGTCCGGACGTGGTGATCTCCGGCAACACGCCGCTGAGGGCGCAGGCCATTGCCCGGCGCGAGGCGCAACGCGGCGGTGCGGCCTTCGTCTTCTGGGTACAGGACGTGCTCGGCGTCGGCATCGGTCATGCGCTCAGGCGGCGGCTGGGGCCGGCCGGCATCCTGCCGGCCCGGATTCTTCAGCGAATGGAGCGAACGCTGTGGCGCCGTTCCGATCACGTTGTCGTGATCAGCGAGGACTTCCTGCCTTATCTTCCGGAGCGAATTCGCCGGCACGCATCCAGCGTGGTTCACAACTGGGCGCCCATCGGCGACGTCCCCGTTCTCGACCGGGACAATGCCTGGTCGAGCGAACAGGCCATTCCCGAGGCCCCCACCTACGTCTATACAGGGACCCTGGGTCTCAAGCACAACCCCCGGCTGATCGCCGCCCTGGCCGAAGCCGTCGGGCGCGAGCTGGACGGGCAGGTCATCGTCACTTCCGAGGGCCCGGGAGCCGAGTATCTCGAAAGCCGGGGCCTGGACAACCTCAGGGTGTTGCCGTTCCAGCCTTTCGAGAGAATGCCCGAGGTGCTGGCCTCGGGTGACGTGCTGCTGGCCATCCTGGAAGCGGACGCGGCCGAGTTCGCTGTGCCTTCCAAGGTGCTGACCTACCTGTGCGCGCGTCGCCCCCTGCTGCTGGCCGTGCCGCCCGCGAATCTCTCGAGGCGGATCGTCGAAGGCGCCGAGGCCGGCGTCGTGGTGGACCCGGAGGACGAAAAGGCATTCGTCGAAGCAGGGCTCGCGCTGGGTCGCGACGAGGGGACGCGTTCGCGACTCGGGGAGAACGCCCGGCGTTACGCCGAGTCCGCGTTCGACATTCAGGCCATCACGAATCGATTCGAAGACATCTTCCAGAAACTCACTTCCTGAAGGAGAAACACTGACATGCAGCAGAAAACAGCGCTTGTCTGCGGAGCCGGCGGCTTCATCGGCAGCCACCTGGTCAAGCGCCTGAAGCGCGAGGGCTTCTGGGTGCGCGGCGTGGACCTCAAGTTCCCCCGTTACGCGGCCACGCACGCCGATGATTTCGTCGTCGGCGACCTGCGGGACGCGGGATTCTGCCGGTCGATCATCGACCGGAGCTTCGACGAGATCTACCAGCTCGCCGCCGACATGGGCGGTGCGGGATTCGTGTTCACCGGCGAGAACGATGCCGACATCATGCACAACTCGGCCAGCATCAACCTCAATGTGCTCGATGCCGCACACCGGCGAAACTGCCGCCGGATCTTCTATTCTTCCTCGGCCTGCATGTACCCCGAGTACAACCAGATGGACCCCGGCAATCCCAAGACGGCCGAGGACTCGGCCTATCCCGCCGATCCCGACAGTGAATACGGCTGGGAGAAGCTCTTCAGCGAGCGCCTTTTCCTGGCCTACCAGCGCAATCACGGCATGGAAGTCCGCATCGGCCGCTATCACAACATCTTCGGTCCCGAAGGCAGCTGGAACGATGGCCGCGAGAAGGCGCCGGCCGCCCTGTGCAGGAAAGTGGCGGAGGCACCGGAGGGCGGTGATGTCGAGATCTGGGGCGACGGGAAGCAGACGCGTTCCTTCCTCTATGTCGACGAGTGCCTGGAAGGAACACTGCGCCTGATGCGCTCGGACTGGAGCGGGCCGGTCAACATCGGCTCGGAGGAAATGGTCAGCATCGACGAGCTGGTCCACATGATCATGTCGATTTCGGGCAAGCAGCTGGAGCTGCGCCACGTGCCCGGCCCCGAGGGCGTGCGCGGACGCAATTCCGACAACCGGCTGATTCGCGAGAAGCTCGACTGGGCGCCGAGCCGGCCGCTGAAGGAAGGCCTGCAGGTCACCTACGAATGGATTCGCGACCAGGTCGAGGCGGCCCGCGGCAAGGCATGAGCCAAACCCCGTGCATTCTCGTCACCGGCGGCGCCGGCTACATCGGCAGCCACGTCTGCAGGTCGCTCCACGAGCGCGGCTTCGTCCCGGTAACCTTCGACAACCTCCGCACGGGCCACCGCGAGGCCGTCCAGTGGGGGCCGCTCGAGGAGGGCGATATTCTCGACGCGCCCAGGCTCGCCGACGTGATCGCCCGGCACCGGCCGGCGGCGGCGATGCATTTTGCGGCGTCGAGCCTGGTGGCGCAGTCGGTCTCCGATCCGGGCGCCTACTACCGCAACAACGTCGTCGGCAGCCTGACCCTCGTCGAGGCCCTGGTCCGCGCAGGCCTGGACGCGATCGTCTTTTCGAGCACCTGCGCCGTCTACGGCGAGCCCCGCACCGAGCTGCTCGAAGAGGACCATCCGCGTGAACCGGTCAATCCCTACGGCGCCACCAAGCTGGCGATCGAGCGCATGCTGGAGGACTTTTCCGCCGCCGGCCGGTTGAGGCACGCAACGCTGCGTTACTTCAACGCCGCCGGCGCCGACCCGGAAGCGCGCATCGGCGAGGCGCACGACCCCGAAACCCACCTGATTCCCCTGGTGCTGCAGGTCGCTTCCGGACGGCGCGAGGCGATCCACGTGTTCGGAAACGACTATCCGACGCCCGACGGCACCTGCATCCGCGACTACATCGACGTCAACGACCTGGCCGAAGCCCACCTGCTCGCGCTCGAGCGGCTTCTCGACGGCGGCGAGTCGATGACCCTGAATCTCGGCACCGGATCCGGGACGTCCGTGCTCGAGCTGGTGGAGGCCGCCCGGCGCGTCACGGATCGGGAGATCCCCGTCGTGTCGGCCGAGCGGCGTCCGGGCGATCCCGCAAGGCTGGTCGCCGGCAGCGGCATCGCGTCCGACTTGCTGGGCTGGCGTCCGAAGTTCGAATCGATCGACGACATCCTGCACCATGCCTGGCAGTGGGAGCAGAAGCTGGCCGCGGGCCGCGCTTTCGGCTGAGTCGATCATGAAGACCCGCGTGCTGTTCATCGGCGGCTGCGGCCGTAGCGGATCGACCCTGCTGTCGGTGTTTCTCAATGCCCATCCCGGAATGGTCAGCGTGGGGGAACTGAAATTCCTGCCGGAGTGGATCGCGCGTGATGCGCCCTGTACCTGCGGCCGGCCGGTTTCCGCCTGCGAGTTCTGGCGCGACATCGCGGCCGGGCTGGCAGGCCGGCGCAGGGCAGAGAGCGGCGAGAGCGGCGAGAGCGCGACCCGGCTTGGCGACGAGGAATTGTCGGAGGTGATCGAGGCCGTGCGTGACCGCACCGGCTGCAGGGTCATCGTCGACAGCTCCAAGACCGTGGCCGACCTCGATCGCCTCAAGCGGCGTGAGGACATTGATCTCTACGTGATCCATCTGGTTCGTGACGGTCGCGGCTACCTGCGTTCGCGCACCAAGCCGGTGAAGCACAGCACGGTGCGGCCCGAAGTGCAGGAACCGGTTTCGGCGGTGAAGGCCATCGGCCGATGGCTCGCCACGAACCTCGAGTATTCCCGGCAGGACGCGCGGCTGCCTCCCGATCGCCTGATGCGGGTTCGATACGAGGACTTCGTGCGGGATCCCGAATCAGAGCTCGCGAGAATCTGCGGCTTCGTCGGTCTGGAATTCGACCCCGCGATGCTCGAAGACGGCATGCACGATTGCCACGACATCGGCGGAAACGGCTGGCGATACGCGCAGTCGAGCGCGATTCGGCTTGAACTCGATGAGAGCTGGCGGCGGCGGCTGAGCCCCTGGCAGAAACTGCTCTTCGCCGTTGGCGCTTCCTGGCTCAATCGCCGGTACGGTTACTGATGACCGGGCCCACGACCATCCGGTACGGTTTTCTCGCCTACGTCAGCCGCTCGGGGTCGACGATGCTGGGCGAGCTTCTGAGCCGTTACGAGGCCATCTGCGTGTGCGTCGAAGCGAATCTCCCCAAGGAATTGTTCGGGCTCGGCGCGTACGAGAACCCGATCTTCCAAAGCGCCGACGAGTTGCTCGACTATCTGGGCGAAATCTCCGCGTATTCCAAGCTGCCGTCATGGGGACTGGACTGCGAGACCGTGGTCGAGCAGTTGCGCGATCGGCTGCCGGGCCTGACCGGCCGCGAGCTCGTGCGCGGCCTGATGGAGGCCTATCGTCGCGAGCATGCCCCCGAAAGCTCGGTCTGCCTCTACAAGGGCAGCCCCGCCATGCCCTGGGACGGTCGCGAGCTGCTGGCGGCCTTTCCGGATTTCAGGGTGATTCACCTGCATCGCGATCCGCGCGCCGTCTACGCGTCGCAGAAACGATCGATCAATCCCTACACGGGTTCGGCGTTCAGCACCAGTCCGCTCGACACGGCCGAGCAGTGGCATCGCGCGATGCGGGAGTCGGAGCGGGCCGATCCCGATCGATGGCTCGACCTTCGCTACGAAGACGTGCTCGCATCGACCGACGACTGTACCGGGCGGGTGCTCGAATTCCTTGGCATCCACGACCGCAAGCGCTCACAGACCGGCGCGCTGGCCACTCAGCTGCCGCGGGAGGAGAGGGCGCTTCACAGCCGGGTCGCCGAGGATCCGGATCGCGAGCGGGCGCACTCCTGGCGATCGGAAATCACGCCGCGCGAGCGTCGGGCGATCGAGGTGGTGCTCGGTGACCGGCTCGCGCAACTGGGATACGGTCCGGTCGACCGGGCCGGGGCGGTAAGTCGCTGGCAGGTGCTGCTCGCCTGGCGCGCCAGGCGCATCGCGCGTCTGGCGAGAAGGGCCGCCAGGCTGCTGTTGCGTCTCCTGTCGGGCGACAAGCGCTACTGGGGAAAACTCCGTTCGATGGTCGGCTCGCGTCCCGGACGCGGTCCCCGGCCGGAGCGCGGCGCGTGATCAGCGTCGTCGTTCCGGCCTACAACTGCTCCGGCTTCATCGTGGAGAGCGTGGAAAGCTGCCTGGCCCAGCAGGTCGACGAAGCCCTCGAGGTGATCGTGGTCGACGATGCCTCCACCGACGATACGCTTGCTGCACTGGCTGCCTTTTCAGACGACGAACGCGTGATCGTGCTGCCGCAGGAAAGAAACCGCGGTCCTGCGGCCTGCCGGAACCTTGCGATCGAAGCGGCGAAGGGTGACCACATCGCGCTGCTCGATGCCGACGACCTGATGCTTCCCGGACGCCTGGACGCCCAGCTGCGGATGTTCCGGGAAGAGGGCGGCGGACTGGCCGTCTGCGCCACCTGGACCATCGAAGAACTTCCGTCCGGGCGACGGAAGCGGATCAACCGCTTCCGGCCGGGACGATCGCGGCAGGAAGTCGTCCGACGCATCTTTCTCGGCCTGATCAGCGCGATCACGCCCACGCTCTTCTTCCGTCGCGCGGACGCGCTCGCCGTCGGAGGCTTCGACGAAGGCCTCGTCCATCGCGAGGACTCGGACTTCATCCTCAAGCTGCTGGAGCGCGGCGAGATGCGCGCGGTCGAGCAGCCGCTGGTGGTCCGACGCATTCGCGAGGCCGGACTGTCCGCCCGGATCGACGAAGACGCCTTCGTCTCGAGCCGGCAGCGGTTCGCGCGCAACGCCGCGGCGCGCTACCCCTTTCTCGACCAGCATCTGCCGCACTACTGGGCCAGGGCTCACTGCATCCTCGCGCGGAAGATTCTCGGCAGCGACCCGGCCCGCAGCCGCCGGCTGCTGTGGCGCTCGCTGCGAGAACGGCCGACCTTCAAGGCCGCTGCGGCCCTGGCGGTCGCCTGCGCGCGGGGCAGGGCTTCGGGGGGAGCGGCCCGGTGATCGGCCGCCTGCTCCGCGCCGGGGAGCGGATCGCGCGATCGCGGCTGGAAGTACCGCCTTTTCATGATCCGACTCACGTGCTGCTCGCTTCCTACCCCAAGTCCGGCAATACCTGGCTGCGTTTCATCCTGGCCAACCTGTCGCGATCGATCGGCGATCACGACCTGGACGTCGATTTTCACAGCATCGGCCGATACGTGCCCGAGATTCGCCGCAACCGAAAGCTCGAGGGGCGCATCGAAACGGCCGGTTTTCCCCTGTTCCTGAAGACGCACTTCCCGCATATCCCGGCCTTCGATCGCTACCGGGCCCTGGTCGTGATCCGCGATCCCGCCGATACCCTCGTGTCGTACCATCGTCACCTCTCGGGCGCCGCGGGCAAGCGCCTGCCGGACCTGCCGCGTTTCGTGCACCACTGGCGTTACGGCGTCGATGCCTGGCGCGATTGGTACGAGAGCTGGGTCGATCGCGCCGCCCACGTGATTCGCTACGAGGACCTGCTCGAAGACCCCGTCGCGGCCATGCGCTCCGCGCTCGGGGCACTGGGTCTGTCAGTGGACGCGGAAGCGATCGACATCGCTCTGCAGCGCTCGTCGAAGGACAGGATGCGCTCCGCGCAGAATGAGCGCGGGGATCCCAACCTGAAGAACCGGCGCTACCAGTTCGTCGGCAAGGCGCGGTCCGGCTGGTCGCGCGAACTGCTCGACGCCGCGCAGCTCGCTCGGCTCTACGAGCGCGCCGGCGAGGTGGCCGAACGCTTCGGTTACGGCGCGGTCGGGGAGGCCGGCGACCCTTGAGCGCTCCCAAGCCGGACCCTTCTTCGGGCGGTCGCGCGCCCCGGCTGCTCTGCCTGGTCAGTCTGCCGCCCCCGGTGACCGGCCGCACGATCGCGACGTCGCGCTTTCTCGAGCGACTCGGGCGCTCGG
The DNA here is from genome assembly GCA_009908385.1 of Gammaproteobacteria bacterium. GTDB lineage: Bacteria > Pseudomonadota > Gammaproteobacteria > Xanthomonadales > Wenzhouxiangellaceae > Wenzhouxiangella. Next base: position 22,553 of record JAAAPE010000013.1, on the reverse strand, counting down.
CGAGCCTGTCCGTGGTCGACCTCAGCGGCGGTGCGGCCGTATCGAACAGGGGGCGTTCGGGCAAGGCGCTCAAATCGCTCGGCTGGATCCTGCGCCTGGCCTTCGGGGCGTCACGCTGCTTCGACCATGTCTACGTCGTTGCGAACCACGGCTCGGGCCTGTGGTTCGACATCGCATTCGCCGCGATGGCGCGCTTGTGGGGCACGCCTGTCGTCGTCCATCACCATGTCTTTTCGTATTTCAACCGGCGCCGGCGTCGCGTTGCCCTGCTGTTCCGCCTGACCGGGCGAGGCTGCCGCCACCTGCTGCTGTGCGATCGCATGCGCTCGGCCTGCGCCGCGCTCTATCCGACCTCTGCCCGCCTCGAGGTCCTGCCCAATTTCGGTGCCGGCAAGACACCCGTCGGGGGGTCGCCGGCTGGGCCGGATGGCGATTCGCCGATCGAACTCGTTTTCCTGTCCAATCTCACGCGCGAGAAGGGCATCGAGGACATCCTGGCGCTCGCACGCCGGTTCGCGGGCAACGAGCGGGTCGTTTTTCGTGTGGCCGGCCCCGCCATGGATGAAGCGGTGGCGGATTCACTTAGGCGCTGCAGCAGCGAGTGTCCCGACACGTTCGAATGGCTGGGGCCGGTCGACGCGGAAAAGCGGTCGGAGCTTCTGGCAAGCGCGGACCTGTTCCTGTTTCCCACCCGCTATGCCAACGAGGCCCAGCCGCTGGTGCTCATCGAGTCGCTCGAAGCCGGCGTGCCGGTTCTTGCCAATGCGCGTGGCTGCATCGGCGAGATGATCGGAGAGGGCTCGGGCTTGCTCGTCGCCGAAGACGAGCAGTTCGTCGAAACCGCCGCGCGAGTGATCGAGCGTATGCTGAGCGACGACGCCTACCGGGCCGAGGTACGTGACCTGGCGCCGCAGCTGGCGGCGGGGATGGCCGGTCGCGCCGAGCGGGCGCTCGAGCGCTTCGCCGCCCAACTATGACTTCAAGGGAGAACACAACCGCATGAGCAAGGCAATCAAGGCCCTCGTGCCCAGACGGCTCAAGAAGTGGCTCAAGGGCCGCGGGCACGCCGGCTATCTGCGCGAATCGACGCGCTTTCGGGACATCGGTTCCCCCGGACCGATGATCGAGATATTCGAAACCATCAAGCCGATTCCGGGCTGGTTCAACGTCGACGACTGCAGCCATTTCTCGCTCCTTCTGGCGCAGCAGTCGCTGCTCGGGCTCGAGGGCGACCTGCTGGAAATCGGCAGCTATCATGGCCGTTCGACGGCGCTCCTCGCCGCCTGCCTCGAGGATGGGGAACGCCTCGTCGTCTGCGACGCGTTCGAGTCGGAAACCGAAGACAGCTATGCGGAGCGACCCAGCCCCGAAACGCTGCTGCGCAATATCCGGCGGGTCGCGCCGGCGCTCGATGCCGACCGCGTCGAAATTCACGAGTGCTTCAGCAACGATCTGCGGCTGGACCCGGAGCGACGATTCCGGTTCATCCACATCGACGGCGGTCATTCCCGCGAGCAGGCCCTGTTCGATCTGGAGCTGTGCAGTCGACACGTGCTTTCCGGGGGCACGATCGTGATGGACGACTACCACCATCCGGCCTGGCCGGGCGTCACGCAGGCTACCGACGAGTTCCTCGCGGCGAACGATCGCTTCGTGGTGCTGGCCGACCTGAACCGGCATGGCGCACTCGGGCGGAAAATCTATCTGACGAGGATTCCTGACTGAAGTCATCGAAGCAGCCACTCGACATTGAAAAAGGGCAGCCGGTGGCTGCCCTTTTTCGTTCCCCCTTGCCTGTTGTCATCAATCGAGCAGTTGTCGCTCCAGGGCCGCCAGCCGTTCCCTGAGCTCGCGATTGTCTTCGCGCAGGCTTTCGATTGCGGCGTCGCGGGTGGCGTCCTGCCGGTGCAGCGCCTGGATCGCGGCAAAGGCGATGCCGTTGGTGTCGATCATGTTCAGGCGCTTGCCGTCGCTCAGCCCGAAGACCTCGTGGAACTCTTCGGCGATCGGACCGATATGCGTCGTGCCTTCGGCCTCGTCCTTGTAGCGCCACTGGCTGATTTCCAGCGATGCCAGCTTGTCGAGGACTTCGCGTTCGTCGATGCCGCGAAAGTCGGTCTTGGCCTCGCGCGTGGAGGTCAGCAGCACGCCGTCGGCGGTCACCGGTCCACGGAAGGTGGCGCTGCCGTCGGCGAAGAGCTCGAACTCGGCCCCTCCGGTGCCGATCTTGGTGATGGTGAAGCGCTCGGTGCTGCCGGCCGTGCCCGACAGACGGAACGACCAGCTCACGTCGGTCTGGGAGGTGTCCTGCATGTTGAATTGCGGGAACCCGTTGTTCAGCAGCTGGAACATCACCTGCGGAGAGCCGGCGCCCAGATCCTCGACGACGATATTGGCCGTGTCGTCCGCGCGCTGGACGTGGAGCGGGGCGATGGGGGCGGAGGTGCCCATGCCCGTTCGTCCCGCCGTGTCCACCATGAAGTTGTTGGGCGGCGCAGCGCTGCTGATGTTGATGGCCGTGTCGTCGGATCCCTGGTCATGGACATAGAAGCCCGCAAAGGGCGCGGTTCCAACCACACCGGCACCGACCAGGAATTGCTCCCCGAACGTGTTCTGGAGGCGCAGGCCGTTGGAGTCCGTGTGGAGGACATGCACCTTTGAAAGGGGATTCAGGCCCATGCCGATATCGCCGCTGGCGTTCACGCGCAACGAATCGGTGGGTGCGGTGTTCTCGATCAGGAAGGGCACGCTCCCCTGCGTCTGGTCTTCCAGGCGGAATCCGCCGCCGCCGGCTAGCTGGCGCCAGACCTGCGTGTCATCGGTGTCGTCGAAGCGGATGACCGGGGCACCGGTGGCCAGGTGCAGAACATCCTCCGGCGCCTCCGTGTTGACACCGATCTGAGCATCGCGAGCGACGGTAAGTATGCTGTTGCCGCCACAGGCGGCGCTCGAAGCGGCGATTTTCACGTCGCCTCCCTCGTTGCTGATCGACATGTCTAACAAAGACGGATCGTTATAGAGCCGCAGCCCGGTGCAATCGCTGCCCGCGGGGTTCTCGATCAAGAAGTCGTCTTCCGCGAAGCTCGCCAGCTGCGCGCTCGCCGAAGGAACGAGGAGATCGAGCAAGGCCGAAGCGACTCGACGGGTGAGCGGCATCTGGCCCTGGGCGCGTTCGTCGATGGTGATCTCGTTGGCCTGGACGATGAAGCTGCCGGAGGCCTGATGTGTCCGCTTGAAGGCCCCGTCGTAGTGGTGGTCGATCGTTCGCTTTTCGCGAACCCGCGTCATCTCTCGCACGGGTGCTCCCGGATCGGCGCTGACGATCCAGGCCTCCCAGGTATAGCGTCCATCTCGTAGATTGTCGGGCGGAAGCCACTGGATGCTTTGCTGAGATTCCACCCGGTTCTGGAAGCGATAGTCGCCGGGGCCGACGATGCGCACGTTGAAGGTCAGGGCTTGCCGGTCGGTTTGCACGCTGAAATCGGCCTTGATGCCGTCGGAAGTCATCGTGATCTGCGTGGCCGGGGCATCCTGTGATGCCGTTCCCTGGAGCGGCGCCATGGTGGCCGCAACCAGCGCCAGCACGGCAATGCTCAGAGTGATTGGGATTTGTCGGAATTTCATACGATTACCCTCGCTATGTTGACGTGAGTTACGAATCACATCGTCGAGCTCCGGTATCGCAGTCGGCGATGTGTCCCCACTTCCCCCTCGTGGAGTCCCTGTGCCGGTCGTTATAGCGATTGTTTTCGGCAGCGGCCGGAAACGTGCCGGGCGCTGAAGCGCGAGCCTCTGGCTCGCATTATTAGTGCAGATCAGACGCTACATTAAAGTGTGATTTGTGTCAAATAATGGGTCATTTACGGTGATTTTCGCCTCGATATTTTCCGACGAGCTTGGGCATCGCCATCGATCCTGACCTCCAGGAGCCGCATCCTGGAGCGGAAAAGAAAAGGGCAGCCGAAGCTGCCCTTTTCGTTACCTTGACGAAGTGGGACCAATCAGTCGAGCAGGCTGCGCTCCAGGGCCGCGAGGCGGTCCTTGATTTCCCGGTTTTCGGCCTTGAGGGCCTCGTTTTCGGTGTTGAGCGCCTTGATCGCGGCAAAGGCGATGCCGTTGGTGTCGATCATGTTCAGGCGCTTGCCGTCGCTCAGGCCGAAGACCTCGTGGAACTCCTCGGCCACCGGGCCGAAGTGGGTGGTGCCTTCGTCTTCGTGCTTGTAGCGCCACTGGCTGATTTCCAGCGAGGCCAGCTTGTCGAGGACGTCGCGTTCGTCGAGTTCGCGGAAGTCGGTCTTGGCTTCGCGCGTGGAGGTCAGCAGCACGCCGTTGGCCGTCACGTCGCCCTGGAAGTTGGCGCTGCCGTCGGCGAAGAGCTCGAACTCGGCCTGGCCGGTACCGACCTTGGTGATGGTGAAACGCTCGGTGCTGCCGGCGGTGCCCGACAGGCGGAACGACCAGCTCACGTCGGTCTGCGAGGTGTCCTGCATGTTGAACTGCGGGAAGCCGTTGTTGAGCAGCTGGAACATCACCTGCGGGGAGCCGGCGCCGCTGTCTTCCACGCGGACGTTGGCCGTGTTGTCGGAGCGGAAGACATGGATCGGGGTTTGTGGGCTGCTGGTCCCGAAGCCGGCCCCATTGCCCTGCAGCCAGATGTTGTTGGACAGACTTCTGGCGTGCTGTGCCCAGAAGATCGCGTCCCCATCGGTGTCGGCGATGAACAGTCCATTAGGGCCAGCCTGGAAGTCCACGTTGGTGGTATTGGTCGAAATGCGAAAGACATCGGGCGCCGTGCTCTGGACATGCAGCGGGAATGCGGGCGCATCGGTGCCCACACCAACGCCGCTGGGCGTCATGACTAAGCTATTCGCTGTGGCGCCGACCTGGGCCTTGATGATGCCGGATTGACCGCCAACTTCGTTGAGCCAGAAGCCGATCGGGCCGGGGTTGAGATTCCAGGCATCGCCCCCTGTTGATTCGAAGCGGCTGGTGGACGACACGACATGCAGGCGCGCGGCGGGGGTCGTGGTGTTGATGCCGACATTGCCCGTGGCATTGATGCGAATGACGTCGCTGGGAACGCCGGCGTCGATGCGGAATGGCGTCGTCGTGGAACCGCCGTCGGGCTCGAACTGGATTCTGTAGTGGGTGTCCCAGCCCTGAGTCCGCCACGTATCTTGATTGCCGCCGAAGGTATCGAGAAAGCGCAGGTAGGGCGGGGTACTGTTCTGGATTTCGATGTTTTGGGCCTGAACCTGGGCATGGGCCGAAGGCACGATGAAGTCGAGCACGGCGCCAATGCCGCGTTCGAGCCAGTTCGGTTCGTGGATTTCGGCCGCCGGGGTGAAGGCACCAAGGCTCTCGTCCTGTTCGATGTCCCGTTGGGGGACCGTCTGCGCCGCGCCGCCCACGACTTCGAATTCACCCGACACCTTGCGAATGTCGCCGCCGGGGAAAGTGAAGACGACCTCGTAGTAATAGCGCCCGTCGACCAGGCTGGACCACTGCTGCGGCGTCGCTTCGCCCATGGCGATCAGCTGCGGATTGATGTTTCCGGCCGGCTCGGCGTCCAAAAGCAGATCGGCGGTCAGGTAGCGGCCGCCCTCGTTGACCCGCATGCGCGCAGCATAGCCCTGTGGGCCGGAAACGCGCAGGATGGCGGTATCGAAGTCGGCCTGGGCTTCGACGTCGAGGAACTGAGCGCCCACCGTCACGGCCGCGACAGTTTCGTGCCCTTGCTGGGCGTTGATCGGGGACGCAAGCGCCACCGCAAGAATGCCCGCGCCCACAAGGGTCGTGGCGGGCTTGAACCATTTCCGAGTCTTCATCGTCCATACCTCCCATTCAGGGTTTCAGCAAGAAGGCGCGCCTCGGTGTCCGCCGTCGGGCAGCGGAGGCTTGACGCCAGGTATGGACCGATACGCCTCACAAAATCCCCCGGCGCACGACCGTAGCTTGAACGATCAAGCCGCCCCACTCGCATCTAGGAGGAACTGCGAGGAGCACTCGACCTATATATACGCCAAATTGATCTGGATTGCGACACCTGAGTGTGACGAATATCAAGAAAATGGGCGAGACAGGACGGTGGATCGGCTTTTGATAGCGAGTGGCTATCAAAAGCGACCAAGAGATAATTCGGGTTCGGTTGACTGCGATTGCTCCGCGCTGCGGATCGTCTGGAGTGCGCTTGCCACAGGCCGGATCAGGTGGAAGAAAGAAGGGCAGCCGCCGGCTGCCCTTCTCGACCAAATGCGCGATTGGCTGAAATGCTGTAGCGCTTATTCGGCCAACCGCTGTTCCAAGGCGGCGAGGCGGTCCTTGATCGCCTGGTTCTCGGCCCGGATTGCCCGGTTATCGGCCTTGAGGGTCTCGTTTTCGGTGTTGAGCGCCTTGATCGCGGCAAAGGCGATGCCGTTGGTGTCGATCATGTTCAGGCGCTTGCCGTCGCTCAGGCCGAAGACCTCGCGGAACTCCTCGGCGACCGGGCCGAAGTGCACGGTGTCTTCGTCTTCGTGCTTGTAGCGCCACTGGCTGATTTCCAGCGAGGCCAGCCTGTCGAGGACGTCGCGCTCGTCAAGCGCGCGGAAGTCGGTCTTGGCTTCGCGGGTGGAGGTCAGCAACACGCCGTTGGCCGTCACGTCGCCACGGAAGGTCGCGTCGCCGTTGGCGAAGAGCTCGAACTCGGCCTGGCCGGTGCCGACCTTGGTGATGGTGAATCGCTCGGTGCTGCCGGCGGTGCCCGACAGCCGGAACGACCAGTTCACGTTGGTCTGCGAGGTGTCCTGCATGTTGAATTGCGGGAAGCCGTTGTTGAGCAGCTGGAACATCACCTGCGGCGAGCCGCTGCCGGTGTCTTCCACGCGGACGTTGGCCGAGTTATTGGATCGGGATACGTGAAGCGCCGCGCTGGGGTTGCCAGCGCCGAAACCCGCGTCGCCGTTCGCGTTGATCGCCAGGCTGTTTGTCGGCGCATTATTGTTGATCGAGAACTGGCTGGGATTGGCCTGGTAGATGGCGAAGCGACCGGCGAAGGTGTCGAGCCGCGTCTGCATGCTGCCGTCTGTCAGCCGGATCTGAAAGCCGTTGCCGTCATTGACGTGCAACTGGTCCTGCGGCGTCGTCGTGCCGATGCCGACGTTGCCGCCGGCCAGGATCGACACATGGTCCACACCTCCAGATCCAGGACTGGGGAACTCGCGGAAGAACATGCTGCCGTCCTGGTTGAAGAGCCACCAGTTCGAGGGCGGCGTCGTGCCGTCGCCGCTTTCAAAGGCGATCCGCGACTGGCCGCTGTCGGCCGTATCCTGAATCTGAAGGATATTGTCCACGTTGGTAAGCGCGTGTGCCGACGGAAACACGAAGTCGATCACCGATCCGGCGACTCGCCCGATCATCCCGGGTCGCTGGACGCCCGAAATCGACCCGTCGTATTTGACTTCCTCGGTTTCACTCTGCAATTCGTAAGCTATACCGTCTTGAACCTGGAAGGCTCCCTTGGAAAACTTGATCGCACCATCTTCCGCCCGGAACTCCACTTCGTAGCGGTAAACGCCGTTCGGCAGATAGTCCCGCTGCTGCAGCTCGGCGGCGCCGCCAAAGCGCTGCGGTTCGGCGTCTAGCAGCAGGTCAGCCGTGATGTACGAGCCTTCCTCGGCCGTGACTTGGCGCGACAGCGCGTAACCATCGGGGCCGGTGATCCGCAGGGCTGCGGACTGGAATTCCGTCTGCGCCTGGATGTCTATGAATTGGGCGCCTATCGTAACGGCGGCTGCCGACTGTGTTCCGTCGGTCGCGGCAAGCGAGTTGCTGATCGCGACCGCCAGAATGCCCGCGGCCACAAGGCTCGTGACGGGCTTGAACCATTTCAACGTCTTCATCGTCCATACCTCCCATTCAGGGTTTCAGCAAGATGGCGCGCCTCGGAATCTGCCGTTGTTTGACGGCGACTTGACGCAGGTGTGACGCGATGCACCTCGTGAATTCCTCCGGCGCGCCGCGTTAGTCTGAACGCTCAAGTCGCCCCACTCGCATCTAGGAGAAACTGCGAGGAGCACTCACCGTACTTATTCGCCAAACAGGTCCGGAATGGGACAATCGATTGTGAAAAAGAATCCAGGGCTGATCCGGCTCAAAAAAAGGGCAGCCGGTGGCTGCCCTCTTTCGAAGCTGGCGATTGCCTGGAATGGTTCAGCGGCTCATTCCGCCAGTCGCTGTTCCAGGGCGGCCAGGCGTTCCTTGAGATCCCGGTTTTCCGCGTGCAGGGCCTGGATCGCGGCAAAGGTGATGCCGTTGGTGTCGATCATGTTCAGGCGCTTGCCGTCGCTCAGGCCGAAGACCTCGTGGAACTCCTCGGCGATCGGACCGATGTGCGTGGTGCCTTCGGCCTCGTCCTTGTAGCGCCACTCGCTGATCTCCAGCGAGGCCAGCTTGTCGAGCACGTCGCGCTCGTCGATGTCGCGGAAATCGGTCTTGGCTTCACGCGTTGAGGTCAGCAGGACGCCGTCGGCGGTTACCGGACCGGCGAAGGTGGCGCTGCCGTCGGCGAAGAGCTCGAACTCGGCGCCGCCGGTGCCGACCTTGGTGATGGTGAAGCGCTCGGTGCTGCCGGCGGTGCCCGACAGGCGGAAGGACCAGCTCACGTCGGTCTGCGACGTGTCCTGCATGTTGAACTGCGGGAAGCCGTTGTTGAGCAGCTGGAACATCACCTGTGGGGAGCCGGCGCCGGTGTCTTCCACGCGGACGTTGGCCGAGTTATCGGCGCGGGATACGTGAAGCGCCGCGCTGGGGCTGCCAGTACCGAAACCCGCATCGCCGTCCGCGTTGATCGACAGGCTGTTGGTCGGTGCGTCGCTGTTGACCGAGAACTGCGTGGAGTTGTTACCGTAGAGGGCGAATCGGCCGCCGAAGACGTCCATACGAGCGGTCGTCGTGCCCGACGTCAATCGAACCTGGAAACCGCTGCTGTCGTTGACGTGCAACTGGTCCTGCGGCGTTGTCGTGCCGATGCCGGCATTGCCGCCCTGGAGGATGGTGAGCCTCGGCGTCGACAATCCCTCTGAAACGTCGAAGCGATGGCCTTCACCGTCGTCATTGATCAGGCGCCAGGAATCGTCATCGACGGTGATGCTGTCCGAGGAATTGAGGTTGAGGCGCGAGCTTCCGGTGTCCGTCGTATTGCGGATGCTCACGAAATTGTCGAAGTCGCCGCTTTGCGCGTGGGCCGAGGGCACGAACACGTCGAGGACGCTGCCCGCGATGCGCGCGAGCAGGCCGGGCCGCTCCTCGCTAGTCTGCGACAGCGGCTCGCCGGTGTTCTGCAGGGCGATACCGTCCTGGACCCGGAAAGCGCCGGTTTCGCGCTTCGTCGAGCCGTCGGCCGCGGTAAACTGGACTTCGTAGTAGTAGCGGCCATCGGGCAGGCCGGCAAGGGCGGTCATGTCTCCCTGAGGACCGCGAACGGCTTCGGCCTCCATCAGGAGGTCGGCGGTCAGGTAGAACGCGCCGTCTTCGGCCGAAATCGACTTGGTCAGCGCATAGTCGGATGGTCCGGCGATACGCAGCGTCGCGGTCTCGAAGCCGACGGCGGGTTCGACGTCGATGAACGCGTCGCCGACGGTCACGCTGGCCACCGGCGCGGGTGCCTCATTCCAGGTATCCGAGCCCTGTGCAACCGCCGCTCCGAAAGGAACCAGCGCGAGTACGCACAGTAGCCCAATCGGCCTGATGTGATTTCGTGCAAGTGAATCGATATGGCGCTTCATGAATTTCCTCCTGCTATTCGAGAGATTTAGTGACAATGATTCCCCCGGATCAACGATGACGTTTCGCTTCATCAACCAGATGAGACACTTGCGCACCATCTTTCGATGCTCTGCGGAATCCGCCAAGCGTTAATTGAAGCCTGTCACATCGGGCTTCACCCTAACAGTACGTAATTCGGCTTTCGACCATGACAGCGATTTTCGGTATTTTCCTCGACCGGGATCGGCGAAAGCGAGCTCGGGCCGGTGCAGCGCCGCGAGGGGCGTGCCTAGCTCCCCGGAATCAGCTTGTCGAGCCACAACAGCGGATCAGACGGCGTCCCGGCGGCATGCATCTCCCACTGCAGTGACTCTGACGCCTGGCCGATGACCTGATCCCGCTCGACCAGCGCGCCGGCTTCGACACCGATCTGGGCCAGGCCCGCGTAGACGGATACGACGCCGCCGCCATGGCTGACCGCAATCGTCTGCCCGCGGACGGGCAGGGATTCCGCGAAGACGACGCGGCCGCTGTTGGCGGCTCGCACGCCCGGGTCGGCATCGACACGGAGCGTGATCCCGGGCAACGGGTGCGCCGGGACGGTGACGCCGTGAAAACGCAGCTGGCCGAAGGAGCCCACGACGGTGCCTTCCTCGAGCGGGGCGATGAACGGTTGCGACCATTCGGGCTCCCAGCTCGCCATCGAGTGGTAGGCAATGCGATTGAAGAACTCAGTTTCTCGTTCCTGGCCCGGCCCGGCTAGTCGCTCGAGGGTTGCCGCATCGACTTCCATCGGCTCGGCTGTTCGTCCGGGTGCTTGCGAACGAACGGCAGCGCTGCCGGCGAGCGTGGTTCCCAGCGGCGTTATGGCGGCGACGGCCAGCTCCGGCTCCTCGCCGGCCGACTCCAGCGGCATGGCACCGAGGATCCAGGCGCCGTTTCCGGCGTCGATCACGCCCAGAGGCTGGCCGCCAAGCACCGGGTAGAAGTCGTCGGGCGCGAAGTACTCGCCCTCCCAGCTGATGGCGATGGCGAAGGGGGCGCCGGCCGTGATCGTGTCGGGCGCGTCGACCGAGAACTCGTAATCCGGGATGTCCTCAGGCGGGTAGGAGCCCTCGGGCATGCGGCCTTCGCGCGCCGCCTCGACCGCGTCGCGTGCCAGGTCGGGCAGGGCATCGAGCCCGAAGCTGTCGGCAATTGCACGATGAATTTCGAGCGGATTGCCGTCCTGGCCGAGGTGCCGATCGGCGTCTTCGGACCACAGTTCGAAGTGGAGACGCGGGGCGGGTGGGCCGTCCTCGGCCTGCGGCAGGCCCGAACGACCCATTAGCCCGAGGACTTGGCCCTGTTCCACCTCGGCCCCGGCCGCGAGCTCGGGGTGGACGGCCGACAGGTGGGCGTAGCGGGAAACGTGGCCGCTCTCGTGACGGATCCAGACCTGGCGGCCCAGCAGTCGATCTCTGGCGTAGGTCCCCAGAAACCCGGGTTGGTCGGCCAGTGCGGCCAGGTGCTGGCGCGTGGCGTCGTCGAGTTCGGCGTGCTCGGCGTCGATGCGCAGGACTTTCCCGGCGGCGACGGCCACCACCGGATCTTCCGCCTGGAGCGGCCGACCGGCCGAGCCGTTGATGAATGAGAATCCCTGGCTGTCGGCCGCGGTGCCGGCCAGGTTCGAATCCGGGAGCTGCGCCGGGAACATGCTGAACGTGGCCCCCTGAATGGGCGGAACCAGGTCGCCCGGCCAGGCGGGCGAAGCCTCACCGGAGGGCTCGCCGCCCCCGCCGCAGGCGCCGAGGAGCAGGGCCGCGGTCAGCGCGATCGCCGCGGTGCTGAAAGGGTGGAACGGTCTGGTTCTTTTGGAAGACATGTTCTTTCCGCTCGTGTTGGATCCGGTTTTGCCAATGCTAGCCGACTCAACGGGAAACGTGGCCCGTCTGTGACAGCAGGCAGCCGGTTCAGCTGGCACGGGAAATGTGGCATACTCCGCGGCCGCACTCACGCGGGCATTCCAATCGATGTCGGCACCACTCCAGGCAGGTCGATGACTGACAAACGGGACAACACTCACCTCGACGCCCTCGAGGCCGAGTCCATTCACATCATTCGCGAGGTGGCCGCGGAGTTCTCCAACCCGGTGATGCTTTATTCCATCGGCAAGGATTCCTCGGTCATGCTGCACCTGGCGCGCAAGGCCTTCTACCCGTCGTCGCCGCCTTTCCCGCTGCTCCACGTCGACACGACCTGGAAGTTCAAGGCCATGTACGAGTTCCGCAATCGCATCGCGCGCGAGTCCGGCATGGAACTGATCGTGCATACCAACGAAGAGGGGGTTCGCCAGGGCATCAACCCCTTCACGCACGGTTCGAAGGTCCACACCGACATCATGAAAACCCAGGCGCTCAAGCAGGCGCTCGGCGAGCACGGTTTCGATGCCGCTTTCGGCGGCGCGCGCCGCGACGAGGAACGTTCGCGCGCCAAGGAGCGGGTGTTTTCCTTTCGCGACCGGAATCATCGCTGGGATCCCCGCAATCAGCGCCCGGAACTTTGGAACGTCTACAACGGACGCATCCACAAGGGAGAGTCGATCCGGGTGTTCCCGCTGTCCAACTGGACCGAGCTCGACATCTGGCAGTACATCTACGCCGAGGACATTGCCATGGTGCCGCTGTATTTCGCGGCGGAGCGGCCCGTCGTCGAGCGCGACGGCACGCTGATCATGGTCGACGACGAGCGCATGCCGCTCGAAGCCGGCGAAGAGCCCGAGATGCGCAAAGTGCGGTTTCGCACGCTGGGCTGCTACCCGCTCACCGGAGCGGTCGAGTCCGAAGCGACCACCCTGCTGGAGGTGATCGGCGAAACCATTTCGGTACGGCACTCGGAGCGCCAGGGCCGCGCCATCGACAAGGACTCGGGCGCGAGCATGGAAGAAAAGAAAATGCAGGGGTACTTCTGATGGCCGTCGCCGATGTCGAGAAGATCCTGGCCGAGGACTCGGGCAAGGATCTGCTGCGCTTCATTACCTGCGGGTCGGTCGACGACGGAAAGTCGACCATGATCGGCCGGCTGCTGTTTGATTCCAAGCAGGTCTACGAGGACCAGCTTTCGGCCGTCACGCGCGATTCGAAGAAATGGGGCACGACCGGCGACCAGGCCGACCTGGCCCTGCTGGTCGACGGCCTGCAGTCCGAGCGCGAGCAGGGCATCACGATCGACGTGGCCTACCGCTATTTCGCGACCGCGAAACGCAAGTTCATCATCGCCGACACGCCCGGGCACGAGCAGTACACGCGCAACATGGCCACGGGTGCGTCGACGGCGCAGGCCGCGGTCATCCTGATCGATGCCCGCAAGGGCGTGCAGACGCAGACGCGCCGTCACTCCTTCATCGTGTCGTTGCTGGGCATCCGGCATGTCATCGTCGCCGTCAACAAGATGGACCTGGTCGATTTCGACCGGGAGCGCTTCGAGGCGATTGCCGCCGATTACCGTGAATTCGCCGACAAGCTGGGCTTCGAGACCGTCCATTGCCTGCCGATCGCGGCGCTGGACGGCGACAACGTCATTCACCGCGGCGACCGGCTGGGGTGGTTTGAGGGGCGGACCCTGCTCGAACTGCTCGAGGAATTGCCCGCCGGACGCGTCGGCCCGGAGGGCGAACTCCGCTTTCCCGTCCAGTACGTGAATCGTCACAGTTCCGACTTCCGGGGTTTCGCCGGCACCGTCGCCGGCGGATCGGTGAAGGTGGGCGATGCCGTCATGGTGATGCCGTCCGGGCGACAGAGCCGGATCGAGCGCATCGTGACCTTCGACGGCGACCTCGGAAGCGCCGTCGCAGGCCAGGCCGTCACGCTGACCCTCACCGACGAGATCGACATCAGCCGCGGCGATCTCGTCGTTCATCCGGACGCCCGGGCGCGGGTCGCCGAGGCCCTGGACGCGAGGGTGGTCTGGATGGCGGACACGCCGCTGCTGCCGGGCCGCCAGTACGACATCAAGATGGGCCCGAGGACGCTGTCGGCGACGCCGGAACTGGTGCACCACCGCATCGACGTCAATAGCCTGGAGCACCAGCACGTCGATCAGCTCGACCTCAACGAGATCGGCCTGGTGCGCTTGCAGCTCAGCGGATCGGCGGCCTTCGACGGCTATCGGCACAATGCGAACACCGGAGCGTTCATCGTCATCGACCGGATCAGCAATCTCACGGTCGGCGCGGGCATGATCGTCCGCCAGGTCACCGATACGCTGGCCGATCGATCGCGCAACGTGGTCTGGCACGAGCACCAGATCAGCAAGACCCAGCGTGCGGGCCAGAAAGCTCAGCGGCCGGCGGTGCTGTGGTTCACCGGCCTGTCCGGCGCCGGCAAGTCATCGGTGGCCAATGCGCTCGAGCAGGCGCTGTTCCAGCGCGGCCATCACAGCTACCTGCTCGACGGCGACAACGTCCGCCACGGCCTCAACCGCGATCTCGGCTTTACCGACGAAGACCGGGTGGAGAACATCCGCCGGATCGGCGAGGTGGCGCGCCTGATGGCCGATGCCGGGCTGGTCGTGCTGACCGCCTTCATTTCGCCCTTCCGCTCGGATCGCGCCATGGTGCGCGAGCTGATGGAGCCGGGCGAATTCGTCGAGGTCTACGTCAGCGCCAGCCTGGAGACCTGCGAGAAGCGCGACCCCAAGGGGCTCTACGCCAAGGCGCGGGCGGGCACCATCAAGCATTTCACCGGCATCGATTCCCCCTACGAGGCGCCGCAGAACGCCGAAATCGTGGTCGACACCGAACAGATGTCGGTCGAGGAGGGCGTCGACGTGATTCTCGACTATCTCAAGCGGCGGGGCATCCTGCACTGAGGGGGTGTCGGTTTTATTCGGGTCTCGTTCGGACCGGGGTAGGTCTGGGTTACATCCCCGACAGTCGAGGTTGGCGGTTCTGTTCACGTGTAGGTCGGGGCCGCGTCCCCGACGGTCGAGGTCGGAGGGTCTGTACACGCGTGGCTGACGCGTGATCAGGATTGAAATGTCGTCCGCTCGAGCTGGGCCGGAACTCCGTGAGCACTTCTTCGCGCTTCGCGCGAAACCGTACTCACTTCGTTATCTGAATCGGTTCCAGATCGAGGGGGTTCGCTGAAGCGGAGAAAACTGATGGTGCCCAGGGGGAGACTCGAACTCCCACATCCTTTCGGATACTAGCACCTGAAGCTAGCGCGTCTACCAATTCCGCCACCTGGGCCGGTGGAAGCGCGGCATTATACGGGATGCCGTGCTGGTTTTCCAAGCTTTAGCCCCCGCTCAAAAGAAGGCGGCCGGAGTGCGGGAACTCCGGCCGCCGGGTCAAGTGTGGCCCAGGCAAGGGGGGAACCTGGGCCACGATCCGGATGGGGAAGGGGGGAACCCCGGTCCGGAGTCTGTGATTTTACGGGGGCGCATCGCCGTGTCAAGGACGATTTCACGGGATCGTGAACCAGTTCTCACAGTTGAGGGGCTCCTGCGGGCCTTTCGGGACAAGTTCCGGCGCCCGGATCGTCGGGGCGGCCCTGGAGCGGCTTCGTCGACCTGCCGGCCCCGGGCTTCGGGGTATAATCCGCAGCCTGATTTCACTTGCCAGGAAAGCGATTCCCATGGATTTCGAACTGACCGACGAGCAGCAGATGATCCAGGCTGCCGCGCGCGATTTCGCGCGTGACGAGATTGCCCCCATCGCCCATGAATTCGACGCCTCCGGCGAGTTTCCGCTCGAGACGATCCAGCGCATGGGTGAACTCGGCCTGATGGGCATCGAGGTGCCCGAGTCCTACGGTGGTTCCGGGCTCGACACGATCGGCTACGCGCTGGCCATGATGGAGGTTTCGGCCGCGGACGCCGCCCACGGCACGATCATGTCGGTCAACAACTCCCTGTTCTGCAACGGAATTCTCAAGCACGGCAGCGAGGAGCAGAAGCAGACGTACGTGCGGGCCGTCGCGTCCGGAGAAGAAATCGGCGCGTATGCCCTGACCGAGCCGTCTTCGGGTTCGGATGCCGCGAACATGAAATCGCGCGCCGTCTTGAGTGACGATGGGAGCCACTACGTCATCAACGCCCGCAAGTCCTGGATCACTTCCGGTCCGGTGGCGCGCTACCTCGTGCTGTTCGCCATGACGGATCCGGACGCCGGTGCGCGCGGTGTTTCGGCGTTCATCATCGACGCCGAGAAGGACGGCTTCCATCGCGGCAAGCTCGAGCCCAAGCTCGGCATTCGCGCCTCGGCCACCTGCGAAATCGAGCTGACCGACTACGAGTGCCCGGTCGAGAACCGCCTGGGCGAGGAAGGCCAGGGCTTCAAGATCGCGATGGGCGTGCTCGACGCGGGCCGAATCGGCATCGCCGCGCAGGCCGTGGGGATCGCCCAGGCGGCCTACGAGGCCAGCCTCGACTATGCGCGCGAACGCAAGGCCTTCGGCCACGAGATCGGCACCTTCCAGATGATCCAGTCGAAGCTGGCCGACATGAAGACCCGCCTGGAGGCCGCCCGGCTCCTGACGCTCAAGGCGGCTTGGGCGAAGATGAAGGCGATGGAAACGGGCTCTCGTTTCACGCTTGACGGATCGATGGCGAAGCTGTTTGCATCGGAAGCGGCAATGTGGATCACGCACCAGGCAGTGCAGATTCACGGCGGCATGGGCTACAGCAAGGAGATGCCCGTGGAACGCTATTTCCGCGACGCCAAAATCACCGAGATCTACGAGGGCACCAGCGAAATCCAGCGGATGGTCATCGCGCGGACAGAAACCGGCTTGCGCTGATCGACGCGGGGGAGGACAGTCACCGGCGGGGAGCGATGGAATGAGCCACAACACCGAAAAGAAAGAGCACATCCAGGAGCAGGTCACCGGCATCGTCGCCCGGGGCGAGGGACGCGAGCTGGGCGCCGGCTTCGTCCGGCGGTTCTTCCGTCGCGTCCCGGTCTCCGAGCTGGAGGGCCGCTCGGTCGACGACCTGGCCGCCATGGCGACCGGGTTCCTCGATTTCGCGCGACAGCGGGTCGGCAGCGAAATCCGGTTTCGCGTCTACAACCCGCATTCGGATCGTCACGGCTGGGAATCGAGCCACACGATCATCGAGATCGTCAACGACGACATGCCCTTCCTGGTCGACTCGGTGGTGCTGGCGCTCTCGGAACTGGGCATTTCGGCGCACCTGATCATCCACCCGGTGATGCGGGTGGTCCGCGATCAGGGCGGGCACCTGATGCAGCTGGCCGAGGATGGCGAGAAACAGGGCGAGGCCGGACGAGCCGAGTCGATGATGCATCTGCAGGTCGATCGCCAGAACTACCCCGAAATGCTCGCCAGGATCGAGAAGCGCATCCTGGCCGGCCTGACCGACGTGCGGCGGGCGGTGGCCGACTGGCGTCCGATGCTCGACCGGGTCCATGAAATCGCCAGTGAACTACCGGAGACGCACAAGGCCCTGTCGAAGGAAGCGCGCCAGGAAGCGCACGATTTCTTCGAATGGCTGGCGAACGACCATTTCACGCTTCTCGGTTACCGCGAGTACGTGATCGAATCGGGCGACGAAGGCCGGGTGCTGCGCGCCGTGGCCGACAGCGGTCTCGGCATCATGCACTCGGAACACCGGGAAGCGCCGGTGCGCCCGCTGACCGAACTGGGGCGGGGCAGCGATCGGCCCTCCTCGGACGATCCGATCATCATCACCAAGACCAATGCCACCTCCAGCGTTCACCGCGGTGGCTACATGGATTACATTTCGGTCCTTTATTTCGACGACGACGGCCGGGTCACGGGCGAAAAGCGGTTGATCGGCCTGTTCACCTCCGGCGCCTACATCCGGCGCTGCCAGGACACCCCGCTGGTGCGGCGCAAGGTCGACGAGGTGGTCAGGATGTCGGGCCTGCAGGCCGGCAGCCACGCCGGCAAGGCCCTGATGCACATTCTCGAGACCCTGCCCAGAGACGAGCTGTTCCAGGCCTCCAGCGAGGAGCTGCTGGAAATGGCCATGGGCATCCTCGACCTGCAGGAGCGCAGCCAGACCCGGCTGTTCGTTCGAAGGGAACGTTTCGGCCGCTTCTTTTCTTGCCTGGTGTTCATCCCGCGTGATCGTTTCAACACCGAAAACCGCGAGAAGATCCAGAACATCCTCAAGCGGGCGCTCAAGGGCGAACGGCTGGACTTCGCCGTCCAGGTGGGCGAGTCGAAGCTCGCGCGTGTTCACCTGGTGGTCCGGCCACGGGGCGACTCGACGGCGGACTTCGACATCGAGGCCATCGAGGGCCGGATCAAGCAGGCCATCCGCTCCTGGGACGACGAACTGACCGAGATTCTCGTGCGGGAGCACGGCGAGGAGCACGGACTGGAACTGGCGCGCCGCTTCGGTCGCGCCTTCCCGGTGTCCTATGCCGACGACGTCTCGCCGCACGTGGCCAGCTACGACGTGGTCAACGTCTCGAAGCTGCGCGACCTCGACGACCTGCGCATGAGCCTGTACAAGCCCCGCAAGCGCGGCAGCGGCCTGTTGCGCTTCAAGATCTTCAAGCACAGTGACCCCATGCCGCTGTCCGACGTCCTGCCCATGCTCGAGAACCTGGGGATGCGCATCGTGTCCGAGCGCCCCTACGAACTGACCGTCTCGGATGGTCACCGCGTCTGGATCCAGGACTTCGACATGCGTCCGCCCAACGATGGCGACGTCAACCTCGACCGCGTGCGCGCCAAGTTCCAGGACACCTTCGAGCAAGTGTGGCGCAAGCGCTGCGAGAACGACGGCTTCAACCGCCTGGTCATGCTGGCCGGGCTGGACTGGCGCCAGGTCAATCTGCTGCGCGCCTGCTGCAAGTACCTGCTGCAGACCGGCATGCCGTTCTCCCAGAATTACATGGAGCAGACCCTGGCGGCCTGGCCGCTTGTCGCCCGCCTGCTGGTGGAGTACTTCGAAATGCGCTTCGATCCCGCGCGCCGGGGCGAGGGTCGCCAGCAGCGCAGCAGCGCCCGCAAGATCCTCGAAGGCCAGTGCAGCGAGTTGCGCCAGACCTTCAACGACGACGTGCTCTGCGAGTACCTCGATGAGGTCTGCCAGTCGCGTGAGGCCGAGCCGTCCGAGTCGTCGGAATTCATGCTTCGCAAGACCATTCTGCGCGCGCTCGATTCGGTCAGCTCGGCCGATCAGGACCGCATCCTGCGCGGCTTCTGCGACCTGATTCGCGCGATCTTGCGCACCAATGCCTTCCAGCGTGACCCCAGAGGCGAGTACCACGACTATCTCAGCATCAAGCTCGATTCATCGCGCGTGCCGGATCTGCCGCAGCCGCGACCCTACCGGGAGATCTGGGTGTACTCGCCGCGCGTCGAGGGGGTCCATCTTCGCGGCGGCCAGGTGGCGCGCGGCGGACTGCGCTGGTCCGACCGGCGCGAAGACTTCCGGACCGAAGTGCTGGGCCTGATGCGCGCGCAGAACGTCAAGAACACCATGATCGTGCC
The DNA here is from genome assembly GCA_009908385.1 of Gammaproteobacteria bacterium. Taxonomy (GTDB): domain Bacteria; phylum Pseudomonadota; class Gammaproteobacteria; order Xanthomonadales; family Wenzhouxiangellaceae; genus Wenzhouxiangella. The sequence goes on along the minus strand of JAAAPE010000013.1, from coordinate 3,339 downwards.
GGTCGGTGCCAAGGGCGGCTTCGTGGCCAAGCAGCTGCCCGACGGTGACGACCGCGAATCGATGATGGCCGAGGTGGTCTATTGCTACCGGAGCTTCATCAACGGCATGCTCGACATCACCGACAACCTCGAGGGCGACGACCTCGTGCCGCCTCGCGACGTCGTGCGCCACGACGACGACGACCCTTACCTCGTCGTCGCGGCCGATAAGGGAACGGCGACGTTTTCGGACATCGCCAACGCGATTTCCGCCGAGCACGGCTTCTGGCTGGGCGATGCCTTCGCTTCGGGCGGTTCGAACGGCTACGACCACAAGAAGATGGGAATCACGGCCAAGGGCGCCTGGGAGTCGGTCAAGCGTCATTTTCGCGAACTGGGCCTGGATACCCAGAACGAGGACTTCACCGTCGTGGGCATCGGCGACATGGGCGGTGACGTGTTCGGCAACGGCATGCTGCTCTCCGGGCACATTCGCCTCAAGGCCGCCTTCAACCACATGCATATCTTTCTCGACCCCGAACCGGACGCCGCCGCGAGCTTCGAGGAACGCAAGCGCCTGTTCGATACGCCGGGCACGACCTGGGCCGACTACCAGGAGGACCTGATCTCGAAGGGCGGGGGCGTGTTTTCGCGCCAGGCCAAGACTATCGAGCTGAGCGAAGAGGTTCGCGACTGGCTGCATGTCGAGGAGAAGTCGCTCGCCCCTCACGAGCTGATCAAGGCCCTGATCAAGGCGCCGGTCGACCTGCTCTGGAACGGCGGTATCGGAACCTATGTAAAGGGCGAGAACGAGGCTCACGCCGAGGTCGGGGATCTGGCGAACAACCTGGTTCGAGTCAACGGGCGGGAACTGGGCGCCCGGGTCGTGGGCGAGGGCGGCAATCTCGGCCTGACGCAGCGCGGGCGCATCGAGTACGCCATGCAGGGCGGCCGCCTCAATACCGATTTCATCGACAACTCCGCCGGCGTCGACTGCTCCGACCACGAGGTCAACATCAAGATCCTGCTCAACGAGGCGGTCGAGCGCGACATGATCAGGCTCGACGAGCGCAACGAGCTGCTGGCCCGGATGACCGGCGAAGTCAGCGACCTGGTGCTGCGTTCCAACTACCTGCAGAACCAGGCATTGAGCATGATGGAGTCGATCACCAGCGATCGCCTCGGTGCGGAGGCCCATTTCATTGCCGTCCTCGAACACCAGGGGGTCATCGATCGCGATCTCGAGCAGCTGCCCGACGACGAGGAATTGCGCGAGCGCGTGGCACGCGGCCAGGGCCTGACCCGGCCCGAGCTGTCGCTGCTGCTGTCCTACAGCAAGATCACCGTCTACCAGGATCTGCTGGCATCCGACGTGCCCGAGGATCCCTACCTCTCGGCCGAGCTGAAGGACTACTTTCCGACGCCGCTGCGCGAACGATTCAGCGAGTTGATGCCCGAGCACCGACTGTGGCGCGAGATCATCGCCACGCGCGTGACGAACAGTATCGTCAACCGCATGGGCGCGCCGTTCGTCATGCGCATTCGCGAGGACACGGGCGCCAGTTCGGCCCTGGTGGCCAAGGCCTATACGGTGGCGCGCGAGATCTTCGCGGCGCGCGATTTCTGGCAGAAGATCGAATCGCTGGACAACAAGGTGCCCGCCCGGGTCCAGCTCGACGCGCAGCTCGAGATGTGGAATCTGCTGCGCCAGGTCACGCGCCGCCTGATCACCTTGCCCGGCGGCTACGCCATCGACATTTCCAGCAAGGTCGAACGATTCGCGCCCGGCATCGAGCGCTATCGGAAGGTCCTGCCCGACATGCTGCACGGGGAATTGAAGCAGGCCCTGTTCTCGCGGCAGAAGGAACTGGTGGATGCCGGCTTCACCGAAGATGTCGCCCGCGACGTCGCCGGGCTTCGCTTCGTGTTCTCGGCGCTGGATATCGTCGACGAGGCGCGCATGCAGGATCTCGAGGTCGAGGACGTGGCGCGGATATACTTCCGCCTGTTCGACCACCTGTGCCTGAAGTGGCTGCGAACCCAGATCGAGGAACTGCCGGTCGAGCGTCAGTGGCACGCCCATGCCCGAGGTCATCTGCGCGACGACCTCTACCGCTACCATCGCGAACTCACGCGCCGCATCATGACCGAGGCGGGGAAGGAATCGGAGCCGGTCAAGGCCTGGATGCGCCGCCACCGCGAGGCGGTCGATCGCATCAGCCTGATGCTCGAGGAAATGCGCAACACGGCATCACGCGACTACGCGGTGCTCCAGGTGGCGGTCAACGGCCTGGGGCAGCTGCTGCACGCGACATCGGAATGATCCCGTGAAAATGGCATTCCTCGCAAGCGCCCACCCCGGATCGCGAGAGGCGGCCGGTACACTGCGCGAGCGATACGGCGGGGTCGGGCTGGATGAGGCCGAGGTGCTGGTCGTGCTCGGCGGCGACGGGTTCATGCTCCATACGCTGCACGAGCACGTCGACCGCAACCTCCCGGTTTTCGGGATGCGCCTGGGCGAGGTGGGCTTCCTGATGAACCGCTTTGCCGAGGATGAACTGCCCGAGCGCATCGCCGCGGCGCGGGAGGTCGTGCTCAACCCGCTGCAGATGCTCGCGGTCGACCAGCAGGGCGAATCGCACCGCGCGGTGGCCATCAACGAAGTCGCGCTGCTGCGCCAGACGAACCAGGCCGCGCACATCCGGATCCTGGTCAACGGTCGCGAGCGGGTGGAGCAGCTCGTCGCCGACGGCGTCCTGCTGGCCACCGCGGCCGGTTCGACCGCCTACAACCTTTCCGCGCACGGCCCGATCCTGCCCCTGGGCACCGAGGCCGTCGTTCTGACGCCGATCAGCCCCTTCCGGCCCCGCCGCTGGCAGGGCGCCATCCTGCCGGCCTCGGCCGAGGTCCGTTTCGAGGTCCGCCAGCCAGAACGCCGCCCGGTCAGCGCCACCGCCGACTACGACGAATTCCGGAACGTGACCCGCGTCGACGTGCGCCTGCAGCGAGATACCACGCACCGACTGCTGTTCGATCCCGAGCATTCGCTCGAAGAAAGGATCCTGTCGGAGCAGTTTTTTCAGTAAAGAAAACAAGGGTTCAGGTTTCAGGTTTCAGGGTTCAGGTCGGCATCCGAGGTCCATGCGGGGCGGCTTCGCCGCGCCGCACAGTGCCAAGCCCGAAGGGAACCCAAGTTTCAGATAGCTTTGGGGAACCGCGGCGAAGCCGCCCACCAATCCGTTGCGGCTGCCGCCTGAAACCTGAACCCTTGTATGTTCCAGATCGTGGATTTTGAGAGGATAAAGTTGCCGGGGGCGGAGGGACTTAGAAACCCTTTCTGGCTTTCGCACAGACCGGTTC
>JAAAPE010000102.1 GCA_009908385.1 Gammaproteobacteria bacterium | reverse complement strand
ATAGAGGATGATGGGATTGATGTAGCCTCGATCGACCCTCTGCATCAACAGTGCATACTGAACGAGCGTCGGCAGCCCATTCAGGTCCTCCGATTGAACCTCAAGCGCGTAGGGGGGGAACATTTCCAGTACTTGCGTAGGCGTCCAAATAGCTACTTGCTGGGACTCCAGTGACTCGATAGATGGGCCCTCTCCCTCCAGATTGCCCACGCAGGGTGATGCCTCTACGATCTGCGCATAGGGTGGAATATCTGGCTCGACTTTCTGAGTGTTCCGCGACGCCGAGACTTCGGGTTCAGCGCTTTCCGGATTGAAGGGAAAACAAAACGAGCTGCAGGTGAAGCACCCGGTATTGGGCGGCGTTCTGCCGAACCACAACTTGTAGCAGCTCACACATTTCCCGGTGTCCTCGCTAATCTGACGATTGCAGCTGAAGTCAGCTACTGCCAAGGGGCTGAGCAGGAGTCCAGCGGTGAGAATCGTAATTGCTATTGATGATTTGATCATAGCCAACACCTCTTAAGTAAACTCCCTTCCCACTACGAAATATAAAAAAATCAGGTTCCTTAGTCAACGCGAGGACATCTTGTGGTCTCTTTGTGGGTTAGGGCCTCTATTCCCTGGCCTCGACCTAACTTCGATGGCGGTTGAGAACGCTGCCCGGAGACTGACGACGGGCGCGGTCGGTCGGACGAGATTCGAGTTCTGGATATACATGAGCTACGCGTGCTCAAGACGGACAAGTCGTCTGTACCCCAGACTCAATCCGGGGCCTTCCATCCATTGAATCCTCCGGTCGGAAGGTCCCGGCTCGGGGCTGGGACTACAAGAGGGAAGCGTCGTCTGGCTATCGCGGCCATGCCGCCCCGCAATGCCAGCAGTTGCCGAACCAGCGAACCAGCGAACCCACGCGGGATCCGCTATCCTTCCTCACAGGCTTCGATCACGAAAGCGCGTCATGCCGAAGGTAAAGAACATCCTCTACGCCCAGTCCGGCGGGGTCACGCCGGTGATCAACGCCACGGCCGCGGCCGTGATCGAAACCGCGCGGGCCAGTCGCGGACGCATCGGCAAGGTGTTCGCCGCGCGCGACGGGATCATGGGGGCGCTCGAGGAACGGCTGATCGACACCAGCAAGCTCGGGAAGACCGAGGTCGACGCGCTCAACCACACGCCGGGCGGCGTGTTCGGTTCCTGCCGCTACAAGCTCGAGTCGATCGAGGAGAACCGGCGCGAGTACGAGCGCCTCATCGACGTGTTCCGGGCCCACGATATCGGCACCTTCTTCTACAACGGCGGCAACGATTCGGCCGATACCGCCTGGAAGGTGTCGCAGATCGGCGACAAGCTCGGCTTCCACGTGCAGTGCATCGGCATCCCCAAGACCATCGACAACGACCTGGCGGTCACCGACAACTGCCCCGGCTTCGGTTCGGTGGCCAAGTACGTGTCGGTGTCCATCCTGGAGGCCAGCCTGGACGTCATGGCGATGGCCTCGAGTTCGACCAAGGTGTTCATCATGGAGGTCATGGGTCGCCACGCCGGCTGGATTGCCGCCGCCGGCGGCCTGGCCTGCCGCGACAAGGGCGATCCGCCGCAGGTCATCCTGTTCCCCGAAGTGCCGTTCGACCGCGAGGAGTTCCGCGACAAGGTGCGCCGGTCGGTCGAGAGCAACGGTTACTGCTCGGTCGTGGTCTCCGAGGGGGCGCGCACGCCCGACGGCACCTTCCTGGCCGACGCGGGCACCACCGACGCGTTCGGGCACAAGCAGCTCGGTGGGGTCGCGCCGGTGGTGGCCGGCATGGTCAAGGAGGACCTGGGCTACAAGTGCCACTGGGCGGTCTGCGACTACCTGCAGCGCTCGGCGCGCCACATCGCCTCGGCCACCGACCTCGAGCACGCCCGGGCGGTGGGCAAGGCCGCCGTCGAACTCGCCATTGCCGGCGAGTCGGGCGTGATGCCGGTCATCAGGCGAACGAGCGACAAGCCCTATCGCTGGAAGATCGAGGCGGCGCCGCTGTCGCGCATCGCCAATCACGAAAAGAAGCTGCCCAAGAAATTCATCTCGGCCGACGGCTTCGGCATCACGCCGAGCTGCCGCGCCTACCTCGACCCGCTGATTCGCGGCGAGGCCTATCCCCCCTATGACAAGGAGGGCCTGCCGCGCTACGTCCGGCCGGACTTCGTCTACCTCGAGCGCAAGCTGGATTCCTTCGAACTGTAGGGCGAGCATTGGGAAAGGTCCACACAGGCCCGCCGGAGCATTGGAAAATCCGATCGGGATCGATTGATTCCGGGCCCGCGAGCCGCTAACCTGCCCGACCTTGATCACTCGCGAAAAAGCGGCGTTCCGATGTCTTCCAATCTGCAAGCGCTCAACGACTGGGTCGATCAGGTCGCGACCCACACCCGGGCGGCCCGGGTCCACTGGTGTGACGGTTCCGAGGCCGAGAACCGCAAGCTGATCGAGGCCATGCTCGCCTCCGGCGACCTCGAAGGGCTCAACCCGGACACGCACCCCGACTGCTACCTGCATCGTTCCGATCCGGCCGACGTCGCCCGCGTCGAACACCTGACCTATGTCTGCACCCGCCGCGAGGAAGACGCCGGGCCCAACAACAACTGGATGGCCCCGGCCGAAGCGCATGCCCTGATGAACGGCCTGTTCGCCGGTTGCATGGAAGACCGCACGCTCTATGTCGTGCCCTACTGCATGGGGCCGATCGACTCGCCGCTTTCGCGCTGCGGGGTCGAGATCACCGACAGTCCCTACGTGGTGGCCAACATGCGCCTGATGACGCGCATGGGCAGCGATGCGCTCGATCGCATCGAGCGCGACGGCACATTCGTCAAGGGCCTGCACTCGACCGGCGAGCTCGATCCGGACCGCCGCTACATCGTTCACTTCCCCGAAGAGCTGAGCATCCAGAGTTTCGGCTCGGGCTACGGCGGCAACGCGCTGCTGGGCAAGAAGTGCCACGCGCTGCGCATCGCCAGCTACCAGGCGCGCACCGAAGGCTGGCTGGCCGAGCACATGCTGATCGTCGGCATCGAGAACCCCGAGGGCGAGATCCGCTATATCGCCGGCGCCTTCCCGTCGGCCTGCGGCAAAACCAACCTGGCCATGCTGATTCCGCCGCAGGCCTATCGCGAGGCCGGCTGGAAGGTCTGGACCGTCGGCGACGACATCTGCTGGCTGCACCCGGGCGAGGACGGCCGGCTCTGGGCGATTAACCCCGAGGCCGGGTTCTTCGGCGTAGCGCCGGGCACGAGCGCGGGGACCAACCCCAATGCCCTGGCGATGCTCGACCGCGACACCATCTTCACCAACGTCGCCGTCACCGAGGACAACCGGCCCTGGTGGGAGGGGCTGGGCGAAGGCCGGCCGGCGAAGGACTGGCGCGGCCGGCCCTACGATCCCAAGCACGGTCCGGCCGCCCATCCGAACTCGCGTTTCACGGTTTCCATCCGCCGCTGCCCCAGCTACTCGGAAGAAGCCGAGAGCCCGCGCGGCGTGCCCATCGACGCGATCGTCTTCGGCGGGCGGCGCGCGCGCCTGGCCCCGCTGGTGATGGAGGCGCGCGACTGGACGCACGGCGTGCTGGTCGGTGCGGGCATGGCCTCGGAGACCACCGCCGCGGCGGCCGGGCAGGTCGGCGTCGTGCGGCGCGACCCGATGGCCATGAAGCCTTTCTGCGGTTACCACTTCGGCGACTACTGGGCGCACTGGTTCGACGTCGGCGGCAAGTTGTCGAAGCCGCCGAAGATCTTCCAGGTCAACTGGTTCCGCCGCAACGAGGCGGGCCGGTTCGTCTGGCCGGGTTTCGGCGACAACATGCGCGTGCTCGAATGGATACTCGCGCGCTGCCGCGGCGAATCCGGCGCGACCGAGACGGCGGTGGGCTATCTGCCCGAGCCCGGCGCGATCAATCTCGAGGGACTGGACGAGCGGCCCGACATGGACGAGCTGCTGTCGGTCGACGACGGCGAGTGGCGCGAGGAGGTGGACGCGATCGCGGCCCACCTCAGTTCCTTCGGCGATCGCGTGCCCCCGGCGCTGGGCGAGGAGCTCGAGCGGCTTCGTCGCCGGCTGGGCTGACGGCCGCCGGGGCGGTCCGGGCGCGTCCGAAAATGGCGCTCTGAGCGGGGCCGTCAGCTCAATCCTTTGAAAATCAGGGGCTTGTGCGTTTGGAGATCGAAAAATGCGGTTTTACAAGCCTTTAACAAACCCCTTTTCATCGCTCAACGAAGGTGCTAGTATCGGCCATGAGTTGGAGGGCCGAGCGTTTCGGGCCATGCTCGCGCGTGTGCTCCGGTCGGCGGCAAATCCACTCCGACACAATGCTGTCGATACTAGTATCGAATGCTGAAACCAGAAATCAAAAGACAATGGAGAGTCTGATGAAGCACAACCGTAACCCACTTGCCAAGGCAATCAACTACGCCCTCGGGGCGGGGATGGTCGCCGGTCTGGCAATGACCGCTTCACCGGTCGTCGCTCAGGACGAAGAGGCTGCAGACCTCGATCGCGTCCAGGTCACCGGCTCGCGCATTTCCCGCGCGGACGTCGAAGGCGCGCTTCCGGTCACGGTCATCGACCGCGAAACGATCGAGTTCTCGGGCAAGACCTCGGTCGCCGACCTGCTGCGTGAACTGCCGTTCAACAGCGCCGGTTCGTTCCGCCCGCAGTCCGGTAGCTCGGCCCAGAGCTTCGCCGGCCTGTCGCTGCGCGCCCTCGGCGCCGGCCGTACCCTGATCCTCATCGACGGCCGCCGCGCTCCGGTCGCGCCGAACGTCGGTTCGGGCCAGGACCTCAACTCGATTCCGCTGGCCGCGGTCGAGCGGATTGAAATCCTGTCCGACGGCGCCTCGGCCATCTACGGTACCGACGCCATCGGCGGTGTCGTCAACATCATCACCCGCAAGGACTTCACCGGTGCCGAAGTCGGCTTCGGTCTGTCCGAACCGGAACGTGAAGGCGGCGCCACCGAGGAAGGCTACGGCATCGTCGGGGTGGCCAACGACCGCGCCCGCGCGATCGTCGGCGTATCCTACAACTCGCGCGACATCATCTTCGCCCGCGACCGCGAATGGTCCCGTGGCGGTGCGTCGATCTTCTCGAACAACTTCCTGACCGCCGGCTTCTCGTTCCTGGATCACCCCCAGTACGGCGCCGCCAACACGGCGGGCTGCCAGGGCCCCGGCTTCTTCATCAACGGCGATCTGTGTGCCTACGACTTCACGCTGGTGTCGGCCGACGAAGCCTCGACCCGCAACGAGTCGCTGTTCACCCGCGCCAGCTACGACATCAACGACGACTGGAGCCTGTTCATGAACGCGCAGGTCAACCGGGTGACGTCGTTCGGTCGTTACGCGCCGGTGCCGTCCTCGCCCTGGCTCGTCGGCGGCTTCGGTGCCATCGTGCTCAGCCCGGGCCTGCCCAACCACCCGGCTACCCCGCCGAGCGCCGGCGGCCAGAACCCGCTGTGGGAAGACTACCAAGAGTACGCCGAAGACACGCTGCTGCTGACCCACCGCTTCGCCGCCAACGGCCCGCGTGACAGCTTCACCGACGGCAACGTCTACGACGTGGACGTCGGTGTGCAGGGTCGCCTCGGCACCTTCGACCTCGATTTCGGGGTGCGCCGCACCGACTCGCAGTACTATGAGATCGGCCGCAACTACATCGTGTCCGCGCTGGCCCAGCCGCAGATCGACAGCGGTGCCTACAACATCTATGACACCTTCGGTGTTAGCGATGACGTGCTGCAGTCGTTCACGTCCACCATCGGCCGCGACGCGCGCTTCCTGCAGAAGGAAGCCTATGCCAACGCCAACACCGACCTGCCGTTCGAACTGGCCGGCGGCCCGGTGGGCTTCGCGTTCGGTATGGAGTGGCGCTCGGAGGACTACAAGGACATCTACGATGACCTGCAGGCCAACGGCAACATCACCGGTTCCGCCGGCAACTCCGCCGAGGGCTCGCGCGAGCAGTGGGCGGCCTTCACCGAAATCCTGCTGCCGGTTCTCGATAACTTCGAGATCTCGGGCGCCCTGCGCTACGACGACTACAGCGACTTCGGCGACGCCGTTTCCCCCAAGATCGCGCTGCGCTATCAGCCGACCGACACGCTGACGCTGCGTGGTTCCTGGGGCCAGGGCTTCCGCGCTCCGCCGCTGAACATTCTGGCTGCCCGTCCCGCGTTCTCGGCCGACAGCGTCGTCGACGCCGCCACCGCCGAAGCCTTCGGTGTGGATCCGGGCGAAGCGGTGCAGATCACGGCCTTCTCGATCGCCAACCCGAATCTGGACGCGGAAGAGTCCGACCAGTTCAGCGTCGGTGTCGCGTTCGAGCCGCTCGAGTGGCTCAACGGCTCGGTCGATATCTGGCAGACGGAGATCGACGGTCGCGTGGCCGGTATCGGCTCGCAGCAGATCATCAACTGCCTGTCCGGTGCCAGCACGAACTGCCCGCCGGGACTGTCCGAACTGCCGCCGGGCGTGCAGCCGCCGGACGAGAGTCTGGGCCTCGGCGTCGCGCGTGACCCGAACACCGGTCAGATCCTCTACGTCCAGAGCGGTTTCGCCAGCCTGGGTAGCATCGAAGTCCGGGGTGCAGACATCAACCTGCAGACCAACTTCAACTTCGGTGATGCCGGTCGGCTGGCCAACGAGCTGCAGGTCTCCTACACCGACGAGTACGTCGTCGATTCCGGAGACGACGTAGCCGGTGAAGCCGGTCTGCCGGACTACCGTGCCACCCTGTCGAACACGTACCAGTGGGGCGACTTCGCCTTCATCTGGAACATCAACCACATCGACGGCCAGGACAGTGCTGCCAGCCCCGACCTGGACGGCCTGCCCTCGTGGACCACGCATGACCTCCAGGTCAACTGGTACACGCCGTGGAACGGTCAGCTGACCGTGGGCGTCGACAACGTGGGTGACCGCGATCCGGTCGTCGACCCGGGTGAGCTGCGTGCGTTCAACTTCAACCTGTACGACGGCTACGGTCGTGTTCCGTACGTGCGCTACAAGCAGAACTTCTAAGTTCGGTTGAAGCAACACGTTGCCTAGCAACAGGAAACGGCCCGGACTTCCGGGCCGTTTCTCTTTGAGCCCTCTGTTCACACGCCCGCCCGAACCATGAGCCGCCAAAACGGTTACAGCAAGGACTGGTCCGCCTACTGGGCCTCCGGTGCCCTGACATCGCTGCCGCAGGACTTCCGCGCCAACTACGAAGGCGAAATCGCCGAACTCTGGAAAGACCAGTGCGACGGGCTGCCCGAAGCACCGCGCATTCTCGACATCTGCACCGGCAACGGGGCGGTCGCCCTGCTCCTGGCGCAGTGCCTGGAAGCGGCCGGTCTCTCGGGGCAGATCGTCGCGGTGGATGCCGCGCGCCTCGACACCGGACAGCTCGCCCGACGATGGCCCGATCTCGCGGGTGTGCTCGAGCGCATCGAGTTCATCGGACAGCAGCCCTTCGAGTCCTTCACCCCGAAGGACGGCGCCTTCGACCTGCTGGCCAGCCAGTACGGCATCGAGTACTGCGACTGGGCCGCTGCGGCCGAGCGGGCGTTCAGCCTGCTGCGCCCCGGTGGCCGCCTCGCGATGATCAACCACGCGCCCGATTCGAGCATGCTCGAGACCATGCGCGCCGAGCAACGCGATTACGTAGTAGTAGACGACAGCCAGGCGCCCAAGCTCATCCGCCGCTGGCTCGAGGGCAGTCTCAGCCTGCCCGATCTGCAGCAGCGTCTCGGCCGCGCCGAGCAAGTGCTGCGGCAGGCACTCAAGCGCAAGCCCTCACCGCTGCTCGAGCAGGTCTGGCGTTCGACCGCTCAGATCATGCGCGGCTCGGCGCGCGAGCTGGCCGCCCATCGAACGGCCATCGGCGAGTTCCTCGACCAGGTATCAGCTGGCGCCGGCCGGCTCGAGAACATGCTGCGGGTCAACGAGGCGATCGAGCGACAGCCGGCCTGGACCGACGTTTTCGTCGACGCCGGCCTGGAAGCGGTGAGCGAACGGGAAATCGTCTACCAGGGTCGCGAACGGGTCGGATGCGCCCGCGTTTTCGTCCGCCCCGACTGATTGCGTTCCGGCAAGGCCCGGCGCGTCAGGCCGTCGGGGCGTGTCGCCTGACGTCCTCGCCGCTGTAACGGAAGCGGGCGTTGAAGGCGACCGTGATGCGAAGGTTGTCGCCTTCGTAGGGCAGCACCTCGTGCTGCAGCCAGGAGGGAAACAGCACAAGCTGCCCCGGCTTCAGGCGAAGCATCAGCGGAGAACGGGAGAACGGGTGTTTCAGGTTCTTCGTCGCCCAGTCGATGTACATCGTCGAAGTGGCGTGCGGGTTGAGGAACACCAGCTTGCCGCTGTCGGATGCCGGATCGTCGCCGTCGTGCGCCACGCAGTAGACGCCCGACCAGCTGTGGTTGGGGTGATTGTGCGCGCCGAAGAAGCCCCCCTTTCGCGTGACGTGGAACCACGATTCCAGGCTGTAGTGCATCTTCTGGAGCACGTCGACGCCGTAGCCGTTCAGCTCGCCGACGGTCTGGTAGAGCTGCGTCAGGCAGAACTCCCGCAGCTTCTGAGCCGCCGGCTGGGGCCAGTCGAAGAGACTGAAGTTACTCTCGTAGAGCGCCTCGTTGCGGTAGACGAAAGGCGTGGGGTTGCGATGCTTGTCCCCCTCCTCGGTGCAGCGCAGGAACAGCTCCCTGAGCTCGCTGTTGAGCGCTTCCGGTGACGGGTGATGCGCGATGACGAGGGGAACGGAGAACACCCCATTGATGTCGGCCTGGGCCGGCTCGTTCGGGTTCATGAATCCAGTCGCCGTTCGGGTTTGCCTGCGATTATACAGATCGCCCCCGGAGTGACGGGCTAAGCGGGCGCTTGAACCGACGCGCGCGTCTTGCCAACATGAACGCTGGCGCAACATGGGGACCAGCGTGGGCCGACCCACCCGCTTCCGGAAGGCATGGACGAGCCCGGCTCGCCGCTGCGCGTGCCGGGTACTGCTGTTTTGCGGCCTGCTCGCCAATGTCGCCGTCGCCGACGATCTCGGCCCGGTCTTTCGCACCATCGGTGTGGCCGACGGCCTGCCCGACAGCCGGGTCGAGGCGGTCGTGCAGGACGCGCGCGGATACATCTGGTTCGGCACCCAGGGCGGCCTCGTTCGGCACGAGGGCGACCGGCTCAACGTCGTCGGTAGCGACCCCGAGCGCCCGGACCCGCTGCCGGGTCACAACATCATGTCGCTGCTCGCCGCCAGCGACGGCAGCGTGTGGGCGGCGGTCGAGAACCGCGGCGCCGTTCAGATCGCACCGGATCTGACCCAGCGCCTGCACCTGCGCCCACGAGGGCTCGACGACGGTCGGCTACCGGCCGGTAACATCTGGTCCATGGCCGAAGGCTGCGACGGTCGAATCTGGCTCGCTTTCATGCGTGGCGGCATCGCCGTCTACGATCCCGAAACCGATGCGCTCGAGTCGTTTTCGCAGCATGAGCGCCACGGTCTCCAAACGGACGGTTTCCAGATGCAGGTGCTGGTCGACTCGGACTGCCGGGTCTGGCTGCTGCAGAGCGGTCGCCTCGGATTCTTCGATCCGCAGGCGGGCCGATTCCGGAAGGTCTACGAACCTCGTTCGGATGACTTCCTGGTGAGCCTTCTGGAAGCCGCCGGAACCCTCTACTTCAGCGAAGGGGCCCAGCTCATGGTGGCCGGCAAGGTGGGCGAAGCGCCCCTCGACGAACCCCGGGTGGTGCTCGAGACCGAGACCATGGTCAGCGGCATGGATCACGACGTCTTCGCCGGGGAGATTCTGGTGACCACGGTCAGGGGCCTGTATCGCTGGGACCCGGCCATCCGGCAACGGGTGCGCCGCGTTCGCGCCATCGAGGGATTGTCCGACGGCCTGCCGACCGAGCGCATGCACGGCGTGATGGTCGACCGGGAGGGCGGCCTGTGGATGCGCCTGTATCGCCACGGCCTGGCCTATCTGCCGCCCGGCACGGACGCCTTCCGGCGCTATCACCCGGTACCGGGCAAACCGGAGCCGGCCGGTCTGACGATCGACCCGGTGACGGCCATTACCTGGGACGAAGCGGCCGAGGGGTTCTGGATCGGCAGCATGGTGGGCGGCTTCCAGTTCCTTCCGCTCGGCGAGCCGTCGCCCGCCAGCGACGAACTCGTCGGTCGCCTCGGCGACCTGCCGCTGGGCAACGTCGTGTCGATCCTGCGAAACGATCAACGCCTCCTCGTGCTCACTCAGACCCAACTCATCCATCTGCCGCTCGATCCGGAGCGGACGCCCACCGTCCTGATGCGGCGAGAAGAGATCGACGAGGGCACTTTCCGATCCATGCAGGCGCGCGCCGACGGCCGCCTCTGGCTCAATACCCACGATGTCGGCTTGTTCCTCTTCGACGAGCGGACCGGCCAGCGCGAGCATTTCCACCCCGATGGCAAAGGGCGTCACTACCTGCCGGAGCCCTCCCCGCGGCAGGTCGCCCAGGACGATGAGGGCCGCTGGTGGCTGGTCGGCGAGCGCAGGATTTACCGCTGGCGCGAGGACGGCGGTTTCGAACCCGTTCTCGCGCCCGAACATGACCCGCTTGCCGCCACCGTCTGGGCGGGCGGTGACCTCTGGATCGCTTCCGATGAAAGGCTCGGGCGCTGGGAGGCCGGACCCGGCGGATTCGCGCAGGCCGAGGCGCACGGGCTGATCGGGCGGCTTCCGCCCGGGCGCGTGCTCGACCTGCACGCCGACCGGGGCGGCCGCCTGTGGCTCGTGCGCTCCAGCGGCCTGGCGCGCTTCGACCCGGCCAGCGGCCGGTTGCGCCACCTGTCCCGGCAGGACGGCCTGGCGCCGGTCGAGTTCCAGGAGAACGCGTCGCTGCGGATGCCCGACGGCCGCATTGCCGCGGCGGGTCGGGGCGGCCTGGTCATCGTCGATCCCGAGCGCATGCGCAGCGTCCAAGTCGCGCCCCCGGTTCACGTCACCCGCGTTCGGGCCGGTGACCGCATCGTTCACCTGGCCGGGCGGGACGCCTCGACGGTCGAACTCGCGCACCACGACAACAGCCTCTACATCGACTTCCAGGCCAATAGCTACCTCGGACCGGATCGCAATCGTTATCGCGTTCGCCTCGAAGGCTGGGACGAAGACTGGCTCGAGCTGATCGGTCAGACCCGCCATTACTATTCCCGTCTGCCGCCCGGGCGCTATCGATTTCGCGTCCAGGCCGCCGCGCCGGACGGTCCCTGGAACGAACAGGGCGATGCCGTCGCCATCAAGGTGCGCAGGCCACCCTGGCTCGGCGGTACGGCAATGGCCGCCTACGCCTTTCTGGCCCTCGGCGGCGCCGGTTTTTCGGTGCGCGCCTATCGCCGCTCACTCCGGCGTCGGCGCGAAATCCGGGATGCACGGCAGAAGCGCGCGCTGGCCGAGGAGCAGCGCCAGGTCGTCTCGCGGCTCAACGACACCCTGGAGCCCGTCGAGCTGGCCCTTACCATCGCCCGCGAAGTCCGCCAGGTCACCGGTGCCCGCCGCGTCTGCTTCGGCTATGTCGACGACGAGCTGCCGCCCGATCTGGCGACCGCGGGGGAGAGCGGCGCAGCGCCGACGCGCGAAGACTGGCGGCGGCGGCTCGATCGTGCCGACGGCCGGGCGACACTGGCCCTCTCGCTCCGCGCGGAGGAGCGTGACGTGGCGCGTGTCCTGGTCGAGGCGCCCGAGACCGGCTTCGCGCCGGGCTACGAGGAGCGCTTGCGGCTGTTCGAGGAAATGGCCGGCCAGGCCCTGCACAACGCCGTGCTGCTTCAGCGGGTCCGAGCCCTGGCCGAAAGCGCGGAGCAGGCCAGCTCGGCCAAGTCCGAATTCCTGGCCACGATGAGTCACGAGATTCGCACGCCCCTGCACGGCGTGCTCGGCATGGTCGAACTGCTGCATGAATCCGAGACCGAGCCGGCGCAGCAGGACATTCTCGACACGCTCCGGCAATCGGGCCTTCAGCTGCAGCGCATCATCGACGACGTGCTCGACATCTCGCGCATCGAGGCCGGTCGGCTCGACCTCGATCCGCAGCCATTCGACCTGATGGCGATGCTCGAACAGGTGATCGACCTGCACGCGCCCAACGCGGCGCGCAAGGGACTGGACCTGCGCCTGCGCGTCGCCTCCGACCTGCCTCTGACCGCCTTCGGGGACGGCGACCGCGTTTCCCAGGTCCTGGGCAACCTGCTGAGCAACGCGGTGAAGTTCACCGAAACGGGCGGCATCGAACTGGTCGCCGAAATCGGCACCGACGGCCGGCTGGTGCTGATCGTGGCCGACTCCGGGCCGGGGATCGCCGACGAGGATCGCGTTCGCCTTTTCGAGCCATTCAGCCAGCTAGATGCCTCGATCACGCGCTCCCACAGCGGCTCGGGGCTCGGCCTGGCCATCTGCCGCCGCCTGGTCGACGCCATGGGCGGTGTGCTCGAGCTGCTCGATCCCTGCCATTCCGGCAGCCGCTTCCGCGTCCGGCTCCCGGTTTTCGAGCCCCTGTCGGAGCCCGTCGGCGAACGCCTGACCGGCATGCTCGAGGGCACCACCGTCTGTGCCTGCGTCGCCCCGCCGCAGATGCGGGTGTTGCGCCGCCTTGCGCGTCGCTGGCATTTCGAGCTGTACGACGCCCACCAGGCCCCGCGGGCCTGCCGGCTGCTGCTGCTCGATCCGCTCGCCATCGATGAAGCCGAGGCCGGCACGCTCGACGAGTGGCATGCCCGCGCCGCCGCCGTGGCCTGGCTCCAGAGCCCGTTCCCGTCGCGCAGCGGCCCGGCGCAGGTCTTGCCCGAGGGCGCGCATTTCCTCCGCTGGCCGCTGGTCGAGAGCCGCTTCATCGGGCTGCTGCTCGACCTGCGCATCACCGGCGCTGACGATCGCCACCGGAGCGGGTAAACTGATCCCGGTTTCCAAACGAGGGACGTCCCATGCTCTGGGTACTCTTGATCGTCGCGGCGGCCGCCGTGTTCTTCGTCATCACGCTGTACAACCGGCTGGTGGCGGCGCGCAACCGCTACAAGAACGCCTTCGCACAGATCGACGTGCAGCTCAACCGCCGTCACGACCTGATTCCCAACCTGGTCGAGGTTGCCAGGAAATACATGAGTCACGAGCGCGAAACGCTCGAGGCCGTCATCCAGGCCCGGAACGGCGCCCACCAGCAGCTCAGAAACGCCGCCGCCGATCCCACCGACCCGGATGCCATGCGCAAGCTCTCCGAAGCCGAGCAGGGCCTGTCCGGTGCCCTCGGCCGCCTGTTCGCGCTCTCGGAGAACTATCCCGACCTGAAGGCCAACCAGAACATGATGCAGCTCTCCGAGGAGCTGACGTCGACGGAAAACAAGGTGGCGTTCGCCCGCCAGGCCTTCAACGACTCGGTGATGAACTACAACATCCTGCGCGAGAGCTTCCCGGCCAACATCATCGCGGGCATGTTCAGCTTCAAGCCGGCCGAACTGCTCGAGATCGACGATCCGTCGAAGCGGGAGGCGGTGAAAGTCGATTTTTCTTGAGAAAATCGACTAGGTTTCAGGGTTCGCATTTGAGGTTTCAGGGTTCAGGTTTCAGGCGGAGCCGCCCTCAGAAGTGGTGGGCGGCTGCGCCGCGGAACCGGGCGGAGGCACTTGGTCATGTAGCCCCGGACCCGATCCGGGGCCTTCATGCCGGTGGCACCCCGGTATGGAAGCCTCCGGTACTCCGGTCGGAACCCCCACGCCTTAGCGTGCCCGCCCCTGAACCCTTGTATGTTCGAGATCGTGGATTTTGAGAGGATAAAGTTGCCGGGGGCGGAGGGACTTAGAAACCCTTTCTGGCTTTCGCACAGACCGGTTCAGATTT
>JAAAPE010000005.1 GCA_009908385.1 Gammaproteobacteria bacterium | reverse complement strand
AACGGGGCTGAACAGAGGGAGCGCGCACCGTTTCGCCTTCAGTCGATCCTGCTGGCCCCGGAACGGCGGATCGCCATCATCGACGGACAGCGCCTGCGCGTGGGAGACCGCCTCGACAACGCCGAAGTCCGGGCGATCGAACCCGGCCGCGTCGTGCTCGAACGCGCCGGCGAGAGAATCGAATTGAACATCGATACCCACCTGACCAACGCAAACGACGGATCCCGATGACGATGCAGCCCATGGACCAGACACCTTCGCGATTCATGGCCGTTGCGGCGCTCGCCGCCGGTCTGACGGCCTGCGCGACGACCAGCGACCGGGCCGCGGAAATCGACCGCAACATCCGCAGCGAACTCGAAGCCGCAGCGGCGCGGGAAGCCCCGGACGTCGAGGAAACGAACGACATCCTGATGCCGGAACCGGAACCGGCCTTCGAACCGCCACCGGAGGAGCGCTTCCACGTCACCGTGGAAAAGGCGCCGGCGCGCCAGTTCCTGATGAGCCTGGTGGCCGACACCGACCTGAACATGGTGGTTCATCCCGACGTCGACCAGACCATTTCGCTGGAACTCCGCGACGTCACCATCGGCGAGGTCATGCGGATCGTGCGTGAGATCTACGGCCTCGAATACCGCCGCACGGAAACGGGTTACATCGTTCGGCCGCCCCGGCTGGAGAACCGGGTCTACGAGGTCAGCTACCTGGACATCAACCGGAAGGGCTCGTCCCGAACCCGCGTGAGCTCGGGCCAGTCGACGGACAACCCCGAGGCATTGCAGGATGAATTCGGCGGCCAGCAATCGGCGCAGGCGCTGCCCGGCCAGAACGGCAGCGACATGTCCACCGGAACGCGGATCGAAACGGAGAGCGAGTCGGATTTCTGGGCGCAGCTGCAGACGGCCATCGAAGGGGTCTTCGAAAGCCCCGAAGGCCGCAACGTGATGCTCAACCCCATTTCCGGCGTCGTCGCCGTGCGGGCCATGCCGCATGAGCAGCGGGCCGTGGCCGAGCTGCTCGATGCCATCCAGGGCAGCGTGCAGCGACAGGTGATTCTCGAGGCCAAGATCGTGGAGGTCGAACTGCGCGATGCCTATCGCTCGGGGATCAACTGGCAGGCACTCGAGGACGTCGACGGCCGCCTGCTCGGCTTCGGCCAGGTGGCGGGGCCGAATGTGTTCGACGACGGCAGATCCGCGATCAGCGAACAGCCTTATGCCGTCAGCCCCGGCGAGGTCGTCCAGGGCTTCGAGACCCGCGCCTTCGGCGGCAGCACGGTTCTCACCGCCGACACCGGCAGCTTCAACGCCTTCATCGAACTGCTCGAGACCCAGGGCGTCACCCGCGTGCTGTCGAGCCCCCGGGTGGCGACCATCAACAACCAGAAAGCCGTGATCAAGGTGGGCACCGATGAGTTCTTCGTCACCGGCGTGACCGGCCGAACGGCAACCGGCGGGGCGAGCACGACAGCCGCCAGCTCCGTCGAGCTGACGCCGTTCTTTTCGGGTATCGCGCTCGACGTGACGCCGCAGATCAGCCGCGCCGGAGACATCATCCTGCACGTCCACCCGACCGTTTCGGAAGTGCGCGACCAGACCAAGACCTTCACCGTGGGCGGAGAAGAGGAATCCCTCCCGCTCGCCTTCTCGAGCGTGCGCCAGTCCGACAGCATCATTCGCGCGCGCAACGGCCAGGTCGTGGTCATCGGCGGCCTGATGCGGGAATCTTCCGAACAGCAACGCTTCGGTACACCCGGGCTGAACCGGATTCCACTTCTGGGTCAGGCTTTCGGCAGCCGGCGGGAAGAGACCGTCAAGACCGAACTCGTCATCCTGCTGCGCCCCATCGTCATCGATTCGCCCCGCACCTGGGCCCGCGAGGCCGAGGGCGCCCTCGACCGGCTCGGCGAGATGGGCGACGACATCTGGCCGCGCTGAACGGGATCTCATGTACTGCGAGCACTTCGGACTCGACCAGCGCCCCTTCGGGCTGACGCCGCACCTGGCCTTTCGCTATGCCGAGCCCAGCCAGGTCGAGGCGCTGACGACGCTGCGCGTGGCACTCGAGCAGGGCGAGGGCTTCATCAAGATCGTCGGCGAAGTGGGCCTGGGCAAGACTTTGCTCTGCCGGGCCCTTCTGGACCAGCTCGAGGCGCCATTCGTGACGGCCTGGCTGCCCGATCCCCACCTGTCGCCCGGCACGCTTCGCGCGGCGCTCGCCCGTGACCTGGGTATCGAACTGCCCGCGCGCCCGACGCAGCAGCAGGTGCACGAACGGCTCCAGGCGGAACTGACCGCCATGGCCGGGCGCGGCCGCCGGCCGGTACTGCTGATCGACGAGGCCCAGGCACTGCCGGCCAGCACGCTGGAAACGGTGCGTCTCCTGACCAACCTCGAAACCGAGCGGCGCAAGCTGCTGCAGGTCGTGCTGTTCGGCCAGCCCGAGCTCGACCGGCGCCTGGCCATGCCGCAGTTCCGCCAGCTGAGGCAGAGAATCACGTACTCCTGCCGGCTCGAAGCACTCGATCGCACCAGCGTGCAGGACTACCTGGCCCACCGGATCGAACGCGCCGGCGGCCGTGCCGAGCTGTTCGAGATGCGCGCGGCGTCCAGGATCGCCCGGGCCAGCGGCGGGGTGCCGCGCCTGATCAACATCCTCGCCGACAAGGCCCTGCTGTCGGCCTGGGGACGCGGCAGCCCGACGGTGACACCCTCCGATGTCCGCCGGGCCGTGGCCGACACCGAGGAGACGGCCCGGAACCTCTGGTGGCCGAAGCTGGAACCGGCGGCCCGGGTCGCGGCTTTCAGCCTGGTGGCCTTCGGCGCCTTCCTTGCGCTGCAGATGCTCGGCGGAGGCGCCGGATGAGCCTCATCAACGACGTGCTCAGAGACCTGGAGCAGCGCAAGGCGCCGGAAGACGGGATCGCGGCGACGACGACCCGACACCCGAGTCAGCCCGCACAAAGGCGAGCCCGGCAGTGGCCACTCTGGCTACTGGCGGCCCTCGCCCTGGGCGTGATCCTGCACCTGAGCCTGGCGGGCGGAGTCAAAGCGCCCGAAGAGCCCGAAGCCGGCACCCTAACGGCCCGGGCGGCGCCGGAAGGCGAAACACCGCTCGCCAGGGCGGAGGAGTCCGGGTCCGATCGGCAGTCGTCTTCCCGAACGCCGGCCGAACCGGAGCCGCTGGAATCCCCGGAGCCCGCCGGAACCGCCCTGCCGGCAATCGCTGCCAGGTCGCCGCTGGAGACACGCGAGGAAATCGATCGTTCCGAGACCCCGCCGCGACAGGACGAGGGCTCCACGGCATCCGGAACCGCAAACGCCGCGCCGATCGCCCCGGCCGCAGCTTCGCCGGAAGCGTCTGCGGAAGCGAGCATATCCATTCGCCGTGCCGACGGTGACGACACCGAGGCCGATCCGCTTCTCGCGGTTCGGCGCATGCTCGCTCGCGGCCAGTTCCAGCGCGCCGAATCCAGGCTGCGGCAACTGGTCGACGAACGGCCCGAGCTGACCGAAGCCTACGAACTGCTCGCCGGCACGCTCGTGCGCGGCCGACGGCGCGATGCGGCCGCGCGCGTCCTCGAACGGGGGCTTGATCGAGTGCAGGAGCCGGCCGTGCTGGCCGCCCTGCTCGGCCGTCTCCTGCTCGAGGACGGCCAGCTCGCGCGCGCCAGAAACGTCCTGCAGACGCATGCTCCAGTGCTTTCCGCCAACGCCGACTACCATCTGCTGCTGGCCGCCGCGCACCGCCGGTCCGGCGATCACGAGGCCGCGGCCGAACGCTACCGCGCGCTCACCGAGGCGTTTCCGGCCAGCAGCGCGGCCTGGATCGGTCTGGGCGCGTCGCTGGAATCGCTGGATCGGCCGGATCAGGCGGCGGAAGCCTACGAACGGGCGCTCGATGGCGACGACGACCGGGCCGCCCGCTTTGCGCGCCAGCGCGTGGACGCCCTGCAGCCGATGACGGGAGAGCCGCAATGAGCAACGTTCGCAAGCCGCGACAGAAGATCCGCCTGGGCGATCTGCTGGTCAAGCACAAGATGATCTCCGAACGCCAGCTCGAGGAAGCGCTCGGCGAACAGAAGCGCTCCGGGCACAAGCTCGGACGCGTGCTGGTCCAGATGGGCCACGTCACCGAGGACGACCTGCTCGACTTCCTCGGCCGGCAGCTCGACATTCCGGTCATCGATCTCAAGCACTACAACTTCAAGCCGCAGACCGTGCGCCTGCTCTCGGAAACCCACGCCCGTCGCTACCGCGCCATCGTGCTGGCCGAGAAGGACGAAGCGCTCACGGTGGGCATGGCCGACCCGACCGACATCTTCGGCTTCGACGCGCTCAGGAGCATCCTCAAACAGCCGCTCGAGATCGTGCTGGTGCGCGAATCCGACCTGCTGCGCACCATTGACATCGTCTACAGGCGGACCGAGGAGATCTCCTCCCTGGCCGAGGAACTCGGCGAGGAGCTGTCCGAGAGCGACTACGACATCTCCCGGCTCGATGACGACGAGGGCCAGGTCGACGCGCCGGTCATCAAGCTGCTGCAGTCGATGTTCGAGGACGCCGTGCAGATCGGCGCCTCCGACATCCACATCGAGCCGGACGAATCGGTGCTGCGGATCCGCCAGCGTGTCGACGGTGAACTCCAGGAACAGGTGATCGAGGGCCGACGCGTGGCCTCCGCCCTGGTGACGCGGCTGAAATTGATGGCCTCGCTCAACATCAGTGAAAAGCGCCTGCCGCAGGACGGACGCTTCTCGGTGCGCGTCAAGGACCACAACATCGACGTGCGCCTGTCGACGATGCCGATCCAGTACGGCGAGTCGATGGTCATGCGGCTGCTCGACCAGTCAGCCGGCCTGCTGGAGCTCGACCGGCTCGGCATTCCCGCGGAGATGGAGCAGCGCATCCGCCGACTGATCAACCGGCCCTCCGGCATGCTGCTGGTCACCGGCCCGACGGGTTCGGGCAAGACGACCACGCTGTACGCCGCGCTCAACCACATCAACGAATCGCGCAGGAAGGTCATCACGGTCGAAGACCCGGTCGAGTACCGGCTGCCGCGCATCAACCAGGTGCAGGTCAACCGCAAGATCGGGCTGGACTTCGCGCGCGTCCTGCGCACGGCACTGCGCCAGGATCCCGACATCATCATGGTCGGAGAAATGCGCGACCGGGAGACCGCCGAAATCGGACTGCGCGCCGCCATGACCGGCCATCTCGTGCTGTCGACCCTGCATACCAACTCGGCGCCCGCCACGGTCATGCGGCTGGTCGACATGGGCGCCCAGGGCTTCATGGTGGCCGCCGCGCTCGACGGCGTCATCGCTCAAAGGCTGGTAAAACGGGTCTGCGACTCCTGCGGCGAGGCATCGGAACCCGAACACGGCCAGCTCGCCTGGGTCCGCGCACGGCTCGGCGACGAGGCATCCGACGGCATTCGCTTCAAGGCCGGACGCGGTTGCGCCTACTGCTCCAACACCGGCTACCGTGGACGGATCGGCGTCTACGAACTGCTCGAAATGGACGACGAACTCACCGATGCCCTGCGACGCATGGACACCTCGACCTTCTCGTCGCTGGCACGCAACCGGCCGGGCTACCGCCCGCTGATCGACTGCGCACTCGATTACGCCCGCGAAGGGATCACGTCGCTTGAGGAAGTCATCCGACTCGCCGGCGGCCTCGACGAGTTGCTCGACAGCCGGATGGATACCGAGACACTCGATGACGAGGTGACCGGATGAGCGCATTCCAGTGGCGGGGACGCAATGCGCGCGGGCAACTGGTCGACGGACGGATCGAAGCAGATTCGAACGACGCGGTCGCACAGCAGCTGATGCGCCTCGACATCACGCCCATCGAGATCGAATCGGCGCCCGCCGTGGAGACCGGGCAACTTGCGCTGCGAGAGCGCCTGGGCCTGGACAATCCCGGCGTCGACGACCTGATCCTCTTCAGCCGGCAGATGTACACGCTGAGCAAGGCCGGCGTACCCATCATCCACGGGCTGAGGAACGTGGGTCAGTCGACCCGCAACACACTGCTTCGCCACGCCATCGAGGACGTCGTCGACGCTCTGGAGTCCGGCCGCGACCTGGCCAGCGGCATGGCCCAGAACCCGAAGGTGTTCCCGCCCATGTTCGTGAGCATCGTGCGCGTGGGCGAAAGCTCGGGCAATCTCGAGCAGGCCTTCTCGCAACTGACCGACCACCTGGAGCTCGAGCGCGACTTCCGCACCAAGCTCAAGCAGGCGCTGCGCTATCCCTTGATGGTGATCGCGGCCATGTTCATCGCCGTGGCCATCCTGATGACCTTCGTCATCCCCGCATTCGCCGATTTCTTCGACCGCTTCGACGCCCAACTGCCGTTGCCGACGCGTATCATCATCGCGGCATCGAACTTCACCGCCGACTGGTGGTGGGCGATCCTGCTCGCCCTCGGCGCCGCCCTTCTGGGCTTCAGGGCCTGGGTTCGCACGGACAGCGGCCGTTATCGCTGGGATCGACTCAAGCTTCGCTTCCCGGTGGTGGGCAAGATCCTCTTCCAGGGCACCATGGCGCGCTTCGCGCGTACATTCTCCATGACCTACCGCTCCGGCGTGCCGCTCATCCAGGGCCTGACGCTGACGGCTCGGGCGGTCGAGAACGAGTACATCGGTCAGGCGGTCAGCGACATGCGCACGGGCGTCGAGCGCGGCGAGTCCCTGTCGAGAACCGCCGCAGCCACCGGCCTGTTCTCCCCGCTGGTGCTGCAGATGCTGGGCATCGGCGAGGAAACCGGGGACGTGGACAGCATGCTGACCGAGACCGCCGAGTACTACGAGCGGGAGGTCGACTACGACCTGAACAATCTCAGCGCATACATCGAACCCATCCTGCTCGTCTTCCTCGCCATCCTGGTGCTGGTGCTGGCGCTGGGCGTGTTCCTGCCGATGTGGGATGTCGGTCGTGCGGCGCTGGGATGACCGCCCGACGGCGCAGCGGTCTTCGTCCGGCTTTACACTGTTCGAGCTGATCATCGTCATCGTGCTGGTCGGACTGTTATTCCTGGTTGCCTCCTGGCGACTGCTGCCCTTGCGCGGCGACGCCGAAGCGGCCCACGTCGCCACGACCGTCGGCGCGATGCGCTCGGCCCTCGGTCTCGAGGTCGCCGAGCGCATCGTCGACGATTCGCTCGAAAGCGCCGCCGAGCTGCAGGGAAGCAACCCGGTCGCCCTGCTGGGCCGGGCGCCGGCGAACTACATCGGCGAGGTCGATTCCGCGAACTCCGCCGACATCCCGGCGGGAAGCTGGTACTTCCACCGCGCCACAGGCGAGCTGCGGTATCGGGTACGCTTCCCCCGCTACCTGGCCCGACCGGCACCCGGCGAATCCGTCGACCTGTCCTGGAAAGTCAGGTTGCGCTACCTTGATCATGACGATGACGGACACTACGACCCGCGGATGGATGAGCTCCGCGGCATCGCGCTCGAAGCACTCGACAACCCGATATGGCTCGATCCCGACCAACACATTCCCGAAGCGCTGGAGCAGCCGTGAACGCCGCAGCGCTTCAGGACTCCGACCAGCGGGAAGCCGAGCGCGACAGGATCCGGCTGCGACGGCTTCGCATGGCCATGCTGGCCTGGGCCGTCTCGCTGTTCATCACGGCAACGGCATGGGCGCTGGGCCTGCTGCGGGCCGACTACGTCGAAATGGGCCTGCTGCTGACACTGGTGCTCGCAAGCCTGCTCTTCTTCCATGTCGCGTTGCGAAGCGGCTGGTCGAAACGCTTCCGCGACCCGAGCATGACGCTGGCGCATATCCTTTTCGCCACCCTGGTGGCGCTGTGGGTCATCGGCAGTGCCGCCGAAGCCAGGACCATGCTGCTGATGCTGTTCATCCTCGCCGTGCTGTTCGGCGCTTTCCAGCTGAGGCAACGCGAATTCATGCTCGTGACCACGGTCGCCGTGGCCGGGTACACGGCCATCGTCGTGCGCGACATCGTGACGGGAGAGATCGCCACCTCGACCGAACTGGTCGTGCTCGAGCTGGCCGGATTCGCCACCGTGATGGTCTGGCTGGCCTGGTTCGGCAGCTACATTTCCAGACTTCGCCGCACGTTGAGCCGGCGCAACCGGGAGCTCCACCAGGCCACCGAGCGCCTGCAGCACCTGGCCGAACACGACGAGCTGACCGGCCTGCCCAACCGCAGGCGCCTGATCTCCCGACTCGAGGCCGCCGCGCAGTCGTCGTCCCGGGGCGGTTCGGGCTTCACTGTCGCCGTGCTCGACCTCGACCGTTTCAAGCAGGTCAACGACTGCCACGGTCACCAGGCGGGTGACGATGTGCTGTCCGAGTTCGCGCGTCGTGCCACCGCCCTGTTGCGCGGCGCGGACTGGCTCGTGCGCGTCGACGACACCGTGGCCGACATCGGCCGATTCGGCGGCGAGGAGTTCCTGGCCATATTGCCCGACACCGACCTGACCGGAGCCGGCATGGCGGCGGAACGGCTGCGGAAGGAAGTCTCGGACACGCCTTTCAACACCTGCGACGGGCCGGTGACCTGTACGGTCTCGATCGGCGTCGCCGAGCACCAGCCGGGCGAAGGCGTCCACCGAACCATCGCGCGGGCCGACGAGGCGCTCTACGCCGCCAAGAGCGGCGGCCGAAACCGCGTCAAGACCGCATGAGCGCGGCGTCCATACTGGTCTGCACGGCGCTGGCGGTGTTGTTCGTGCTCGCCGCCGCCCTCCTGGCCGGCTCGCTCGCGATTCTCGCGGGCCTCGGGGAAACGGCGGGAAATCGCGGCGGCAGCGCGAAGATCCTTCCGCTCCTCGATCGGCAGTGGCGACTCGAGCGCCTGGCGTACCGGCACCACCGGCTTTTCGGCGGTCTGGTGGTGCTCGCCGGCACGTTCTTCCTCTGGCAGGCGACCCGCACGGAACTGGCCGAGCTCCTCGGCGATCACTCCACCGCCTCGGTCCTGCTCTGGTGCCTGCTGGTGGGCCAGGGCTTCAATATCCTGGTCGGACTGGTCGTGTTCTTCCGGCCGAGCCTTCTCAAACCCCTCGAGAGCGTGAGCAATCGCTGGCACGACCTGGATCTCGCCCGGCAACACCGGCTCGCGCCCAGGACCGTCGCGGCGCTGCTCGCGCTGGTCGGGCTGATCCTGCTGCTGGGGTCCACGACCCTGATGGCCCGTCTCATTGTGCCGTTTCTCGGCTGAATCCGGGCGCAAAATCTGACGATTCACGTCACCCGAAGATCCCGGAACCCCGGCCAAAGCGGCGCTCCGGGCCGAAATCCCCACGGGCCCACCCAAAGCCGAACAGATTGGCACGCTAAATGCATCATCCCTGGCGTGGGTTGTATCCCGCCGACGCAGGACCGAGACGGCTGCGGCCGGCTCGAGACTGCAGGAACAACCCTAGAATTCGACCAGGGCCGCGGCCCGCGTCGGAACAGACCCCAAGAAAATTCAGGAGAAACTGACATGCAAAACATCAACATCCAGAAGACCCAGGGCGGCTTTACCCTGATCGAACTCGTCATCGTGATCGTGATCCTCGGCATCCTGGCCGCCGTGGCCGTGCCGCGCTTTATCGATCTGTCGAACGAGGCTGATCAGGCCGCAGTGGCCGGCGTTGCCGGATCGCTCAGCTCCGGTTCCGCGATCAACTACGCCGCCTACAAGGCCGGCAACGGCAATTTCGTAGAAGTCTCCAACTGCACGGGTGCAGCGGGAACGATCGAAGGCGGTCTGCCCACGGATTATACGATCACGGCGGGAGCCGTTGCCGTGGACACGGCAGTAGACTGCACGCTGAACAGCCCTGAAGGCAACACTGCCACATTCCAGGCTATTGGCACGCCGGCCCCTTAACGGTGGTGTCAGTTCGTTATGAGAGCAAAAAGCCCCGCACCGCGGGGTTTTTTGCGTGCTGAAACGTGTCGCCCGCCGGGATTACGTGTGGTAGCTTCCGAGCATGAAGTCCCTCTCTAAGCGGGCATTCAGCAAGATGCAAGAAGCGTATCTCCCAATGCAACTCAAGACGATCCGCGGATTTACGCTCGTGGAGTTCGTGCTTGCGCTAACCGTCATCGGCATCGGTGCGGCCATCCTCACAAGCTTCGTTACCCCGACGGCCGGCAGCGCCGACCCGATGATCCAGGCCCAGGCCCGGGCCATCGCCGCCGGGTACATGGACGAAATCTTGCTGCGCAAGCACGACGAGGATCCCGGCGACTGCGCGGGAGGCCGCGGCGACTGGGCTTCCATTCGCTGCTACGACGGCCTGGACGAGCCCCCGACCGACCAGTTCGGCAACCCCATTGCCGCGCTGAGCGACTACCGGGTCACCGTGGCCGTGAGCGGCAGCGCGCCGGCCGGTATCGCGGTCAACGTGTCCCACGTATCGGGGAGCGTCGACTACGCGCTGCAGAGCCGGCGGGGAGCGTATTGAGATGCGCGCCTGCGGCCAGCGGGGCTTCACCCTGACCGAGCTCGTGATCGTGCTCGTGCTCGTCGGGATTCTGGCCGCCTTCGTCGTCCCGCGCATCGATATCGAGGGCTTCGAACGTCAGGCGTTCGCCTCGGAGCTGACCAACGCCCTGCGCTACGCGCAGAAGTCGGCCATCGCTTCGGGCTGCCACGTCCGGGCGACGGTCGATGCGGCCGACGACAGCTATGCCCTCGTCTATACCGGCGCCGGCGGCAGCACCTGCGGAGGCGGTTCGGCCGCCCTGCCGCATCCGACGCGCGGCGGCCCGTTCACGGGCGGCGGCGAAATCGACGGCGGCGGCAGCGTCGTCTTCGATGCCATGGGCCGCACGGCCGCCGGCCTGAGCATCACGCTGTCCAGCGGCGACGTCATCCTCGTGGAACCGGAGACCGGCTATGTCCATGACTAGCCCGCATATTGCCCCCACGAGCTACTGCACCGGCCCAATGGCACGTCCTGACGGCCTTTCATTCGGTCGGCGTGCTCAACGTATCGGCCAATACGCTTGCGCACACCTCGGTCGCGAAAGCCCACCAGGACGCACCCTTGAACCGGTTCGCTACGCACGCGGGGGCAATATGCGGGCCAAGTCGCGCGGTTTCACCCTGATCGAGCTGATCCTGGTGATCGTGCTCGTCGGCATCCTCGCTGTCGTGGCCACCGTCTTCATCCTGCCGCCCTTCCAGGCCGCCGCCGATCTCGAACGCCGCGCCATGCTGGTCGACGCCACCGACCTGGCGATCGACCGCATCACGCGCGAGGCCCGCAACGCCCTGCCGAACAGCCTGCGCGTGCCAGCGGCCAACCAGGTGGAGCTGATCACCACGGTCACCCACGGCCGCTACCGCCGCCTGCCCGCGCCCGGCGGCGGCAGCGAAATCTTCGTCCCGGCCCGTTCGTCGGGCACCTTCGACGTCCTCGGCGGCCTGCTCGAGGCGGCGGCCGTCCAGGTGCGCGGACCGGGCACCGACTGCGGCACGCCGGCCGGCCACTGCCTGTCGGTCTACAACACCGGGCAGCCCGGTTTCGATGCCTGGTCGGGCGACAACCTCGCCGCGATCACGGACGCTGGCGCCGGCTTCATCGAATACGACAGCGGCGGCAGCGGCCCGCCCTTCGCCACCCATTCCCCGCAGCAGCGGTTTCACGTCATCGACCTGACGGTGCGCTACGTGTGCAGCGGCGGGCAGCTGCGGCGCCAGGCCGGCTACGGCGTGGGCGCCAGCCCGAGCGGCGCCGGCCGGCTGGTGGCCGACAACATCACGAGCTGCCAGTTCAGCTACAACCCCGGCACGTCCGCCCGCCGCGGCCTGCTCACCGTCCGGCTCGACCTGGCCGACGAGGGCGAATCGGTCTTCCTGCTCGGGCAGGCACAGGTGCTCAACACGCCATGATCAAGCTCAGACAGCAACGCGGCGCCGCACTGTTCGTCGGCATCTTCCTGATCACGGTGGTGGTCGTCTTCGCCGCGGTCGTCGCGCTGACTTCCGCGACGCAACAACTCGGGCAGGCGCGTGCGGGGCTGGCGCAACAGGCCTGGTACGCGGCGGCCGCGAGAATGGAAGGAGCAATCGAATCGATCGTGTCCAGCGACGTCTGCCCGGCCGGCGGCCCGACCAGCACCCTGGGCTACGACACCGTGCTGTCGTGCTCCAGCGAATCGGTCAGCGAGGGCGGGAACGACTACGAGGTTTACACTCTGGAGGTGACGGCTTCACAGGGCAGCCTGAGCGATCCGGTCTTCGTGAGGCGCTCGGTCCGCGCCCAGGTCGCCGACTAGAAGAGGGTCCAGCATGCGCATCGCCACTTTCCTGATCGTCCTCGTCTCGTTAGCCGGCTGGAGCGCGCAGACCCGGGCGCAACTGGTGTCCGAATGGCGAATGGACGAGTCGTCCTGGAGCGGTACCCCGGGAGAAGTCATCGACAGCGCGGGGGGAAACGACGGTACCGCGCGGACGGCCGGCTCGGACAATTCCCTGCCGGACACCGAGCCGGCCCAGGTGTGCCGTGGCGGTCGTTTCCGCGGTCAGGGCTACAACCTTCCGGAACCGCCGTGGTACGTCGATGCTCAGCACTACGTGCACATCCCCGACGGCAACTCGCTTTCTCCGCTCGACAGCGCTGAGGAGATGAGCCTCGGCGGCTGGTTCCGCATCTCGGCCGGAAACGGCACGCTTGTCCACAAGGGGGACGGCGGCGCCTCGCAGGAATACCGCGTTTACACGAGCGGCAATCGACTCAGACTGCAGCTGTGGAATCGATGGGGAAGTCCGGCCGACATCACCCTGTCCAACCAGAACCTGGCAACCGAAACCTGGTATTTCTTCACCGCCACGGTGGAGCGGCTGGGCAATTCGCCCAATGTGCGCGTAAGAGGCTACCTGTTCGACGAAAACGGCCAGCTGGGCGGCGTTTCACAGGACGTCGTTTCTCTCGACTACACGAACAAGAACACCTCGGGAGACTTCTACTTCGGCGGGGTCAGCTACGGTTCGAACCCGGTCGACTTCTTCGACGGAACGCTCGACGAGTTCAGGCTGTACGAAAGCGTGCAGTCTTCCGCGGACATCTCGAATCACTGGTCCGTGACCCGCCCCTGCGAGGACGAAGAAAGCGGCAGGATCTTCTCGTACTTCATGGAAGAAACGCAGTGGACAGGCGCGGCCGGAGAAGTCGAGGACACCAGCGGCAACGAGCTGAATGCAACCGCGGTCGGCGGGGCCGATACCGGCAACGACGAGCCGGCCATACCCGGCAGTCCGGGGACCTGCCGGTACGCAGACACCAGCAGCGCAGGGCAGCGGATCACGGCACCGGCCTCGACACTGGTCAACGACGCAGACACCTTTTCGGTCGCGGGCTGGGTCAGAATGCCCGACGAGGTGCAAACGAACGCCACCCCCTCGATCATCGCCTATGGCAACACGGTCAACGGTCAATGGCCGGAACGGTATGAGGTCTACATGGACCGTAACTACACGTTCAGCTGGCCGTACGGCTTCATCGATGCCTGGACCTTCGTCGTGCGCAAGTCCAACGGCAACCTGCAGTTCATGCGCGTCCCGGTTCTGCCCGATGCGGCGGAAAATCCTCTGAGCGGAACCTGGGTCCACTTCGTCGCGGTGTACGATTCCGGGAGCGACGATGCCCGCCTCTACCTGAACGGATCCCTGGCGGGCGATATCGGCTTGTCGGGACCGAACGGCCTCGAAGACGCCACGGGGGGCCTCGGAGTCATGGCCCACCCGGGGGGACAGTACAACGCACAGGGCTTCATCGACGAGGTGTACATGTTCGGCAGCGCGCTCGACGCCGCGGAGGTCGACGAGCTCTACCAGGACACCCGGCCATGCGAAACCGGCTACGACCATATCCGGCTGATTCATCCCGAAACCGGCCTCACTTGCTCGCCGAGCACGATCACGGTCAAGGCCTGCGCAGATGCCGCATGCGCACCCTATGACGAACCGGTGGAAGTCGACTTCACTTCGCCGGCAGCGAGCTGGACGCCGGATCCGGTCACGTTTACCGACAGCACCCAGGTCTCGCTTCAATACACGACGCCCGGACTGGTCACCATCGATGCCGTCGCCATCGACCCGCCTGCGATCAACCAGACCC
>JAAAPE010000027.1 GCA_009908385.1 Gammaproteobacteria bacterium | reverse complement strand
AGAGCGATTTTTCGTGCCTTTTTTCGCTCTGGAAAAAAGGTACCCGGCGCAAGAGCCTGCGAAGCAGGCCGGCCGGAACGCCTTTGACTTGTCGAGCCCCCCACGCACCTACGGTGGTTCCGATCGCCAGAACCACGGCCCAGCACGAAACGAGCCGGCCCAAACTTGCCACTCGGCAAGGCGACCACGACCTAATCGGATTTCGATCCATCCCCTTGATAGAACACCCGCAGCAATTCGAAAACCTTCGGTTCGTGCCGCTCGAGCCACTCGGGTGAGTCGAAGTAGTACTCGCTGGTGACGGCGAAGTACTCCGCGGGCGATTCGGCGGCGTAGGGATCGATGGGCGGTTCGTCTCCGTGGTCGAGTGCGGTGTTGATTCGCTCGAATGCATCGGTGAACGTGCGGGTCCAGTCGTTGGGGTCCATGCCCGGGTGCAGGGGCGGGAAGCCGTCCATGTCGCCGTTGAGCTGGTCGATCTGGTGGGCGAGTTCGTGGACCACCACGTCGAAGCCGTGGCCCTGGGCGGAGTCCATGACGTCGGCCATCGACAGCACCACCGGCCCGCGCGCCCAGGCCTCGCCGGCGCGCAGGTCGCGGCCGTGGCTGACCACGCCGGCTTCGTCCTCGAACTCCTCTTCGGCGATGAATTCGTCGGGGTAGAGGATGAAGGTGTGGAAATCGCCGTAGGCGTCGACCCCCAGGTTGAGCACGGGCCGCGCCGCGAGCAGGGCGATGGTGAGGCAGTCGCCGTAATCCGGCTCCAGACCGCCGGCGCCCAGGAAAGTCTTGGCGGCCAGGATCTCGGCCGCGCGGCAGCGCAGGCGTTCGGATTGCTCGCCGTTCAGTTCGGCCAGGACGGGAAAGTGGCCGATGACTTCGGCGATGTCCTCATGCGAGGGCATGGCCGCGTCGACCTTTCGCTGCCAGCGTTTTTGGCGCCACCTTTTGAACATCCGATGCCGAGTTTCCCTGGGAGGGTTTGATTATCATCGATCCGTGGGCTGGAGGGCGGATCTCAGTGGGAGATTCGAATGACCAAGTACCAAGCACGAATTTTCAAACAATGTTCAATGACTGAAATCCCGATGTCCAAAACGATTCCGCGAGGCGCGGCGGAGGAAGTCGGGAGTCGGAAAATCGGAGGAGCGGGCGCTTGCCCTTCCATGTCGAGGCTGGTTTGATTCGAGCATTGGTACTTGGATTTTGTCTGGAAATTGGTGCTTGGAATTTGGACATTTGCTGATTCGTCGGTTACGTGGAAACTACCATGTGACCTCAAGAGCCACCCGGAGGATCCACAATGACGACTCTGATTATCGGTGCCAATGGCCAGATCGGCCGGCTGCTGATCGACGAACTGACTCGCGCCGGCGAGCGACCGCGCGCCATGATTCGCGACGAAAGCCAGGCCGCGGGCATGCAGGTGCTGGGTGCCGAACCCGTCGTGGCGGATCTCGAAGGCGATTTTTCGCGCGCCTTCGAGGGCGTCGATCGCGTGGTGTTCACGGCCGGCTCCGGGCCAAGGACCGGGCCCGACAAGACCATCCTGGTCGACCTCTGGGGCGCCATCAAGGCGGTGGATGCCGCCGAGGCCGCAGGTGTGGCGCATTTCGTGATGGTCAGCTCGCGCGGCGCCGAGAACCCCGACAAGGGTCCCGAGAAGATCAAGGCCTATTGCGTGTGCAAGAAGCTGGCCGATGATCACCTGCTGGCCAGCGGCCTGACCCATACCATCCTGCGCCCCGGCCGCCTGACCGACGACCCGGCGATCGATCGCGTCACCACCGACTGGCCGGAAGACGCCGGCGAGCAGTGGATCACGCGGCAGGACGTGGCCCGCGCGGTGGCGTTCTGCCTGGCGAACGACCGCACGCGCGGCAAGGTGTATCCGCTGTTCCACGGCGAGCAAACCCTGGAGGAGGCACTGGTCTGAGGGGTGCAGGGGCCAGGGACCGAAATCCGTCGTGCGCCCTGCCAACCTGCACCCAGCCAACCAACCAACGAGCGGCCCAACGAACCAACCAACCAACGAAGCAACGAAACAACGAAGCAACCAGCCGATGCGGTAAGCTTCACTCCCATGGCGAACGCCCCTTCCCAATCCGAGCGAGACGCGGTGCTGGCCCTGGCCCGCGAGCTGATCTCGCGCGCGTCGGTCACGCCCGAGGACGCCGGCTGCCAGCCGCTGATCGCCGAGCGGCTCGAGGCGGCGGGAATGACGGTCGAATCGATCGACGTCGAGGACGTGCGCAATCTGCTCGCCCGGCACGGCAGCGGTTTGCCGCACCTGATGCTCGTGGGGCACACCGACGTCGTTCCCCCCGGACCGGAAGCGAACTGGACGTCGCCGCCTTTCGAGCCCGATGTCCGCGCCGGTGCGCTCTACGGGCGCGGCGCGGCCGACATGAAGTCATCGGTGGCGGCTTTCGTCCTGGCGCTGGAGACCTTCCTGGCCGAGCACCCGGATCACGCCGGAACGATTTCCCTGTTGCTGACATCTGACGAGGAGGGACCCGCGCGGCATGGTGTGCGTGCCGTGCTGCCGGTGCTGGAAGAGCGTGGCATGATGCCCGAGGCCTGCCTGGTCGGCGAACCATCCAGCCGCGAGCATCTGGGCGACGTGATCCGTATCGGCCGTCGCGGCTCCATCCAGGGGCGGCTTTCGGTGAAGGGCCTGCAGGGCCATACCGCTTACGCCGATCCCGGAGACAATCCGGTACACCGTGCGGCCCCCCTGCTGGCGGAGCTCGGCAGCTTGTCGTTCGACGACGGTGATGCATTCTTCCCGCCCACGCGGCTGCAGGTTTCGAACGTCCGCGCGGGCACCGGGGCCGACAACGTCACGCCGGGTGAACTCGAGGTCTGGTTCAACCTGCGCAACAATCCCAACAGCACTGCCGAGACGCTCGAAGGGCGCCTGAAGGCCCTTATCGCCCGCCACGATCCGGGGCCGTGGGCGCTCGACTGGCGCGTTTCCGGCGAGCCCTTCGGGCCGGCCGGCGGCCCGCTGCCCGAAATCGTGAGGTCCGCCTGCCGCCGCGTGCTGGGGATCGACCCGCAGCCGGATACCGGCGGCGGCACCTCGGATGGCCGCTTCTTCGGTCCGCGCGGCATACCGGTGGTCGAACTGGGGCCGGTCAATGCCACGATCCATCAAGTCGACGAGCATGTTTCGCTCGAGGATCTGGTCTTGCTGCCGGCGGTCTATCGCGCCATCATCATCGGCATGCTCGCGCGGGAGGCCGCCTGATGCGCGTGATCCTGATCGTGCTCGTGATTATCCTGGTTCTGCTCCAGATACAACTCTGGCGGCAATTCGGGGAGGTGCGAACGCTGCGCGAGCTGGTTGAGGAGCAGCGCCTGGAAAACGAGGAACTGCAGCGCCGCAACGAGGCGCTTGCCGCCGAGGTCGAGGACTTGCGCGCCGGTCTCGACGCCATCGAGGAACGCGCCCGCTCCGAGCTGGGGCTGATCCGGGAGGGCGAGGATTTTTTCCTGATCGTCGATCCGGAAGATGCCGAGCCGCAAGGGTGAATCCCAGGGAATCATGACCGAATTCCATTTCGACAAGCTGGTTTTCCATTCGGATGACGGTCGCCTGCGCGATCCCGGTTCGGGAGTAGAGGAACACCTTCGCCCGCAGGCCTCCCGGCTGTTGCAGTATCTGCTCGAGCACGCCGGCGAAGTCGTTGCCCGGGAACGTCTTTATGAAGCGGTCTGGGGTGGCAAAGCCGTGGTCGACTTCGAGTCCGGCCTGGCCGCCCTGATGCGCGAGTTGCGCCAGTCGATTCGCGAAGTCGGTGGGCCGGCCGACGCGATCGAGACGGTGCCGCGTCGTGGTTACCGGATCGACGCCCGGTTCTGCGAGAAAGCGCCTTCCACCCGGCGGTGGCGGCCGTGGCTGCCGGTCCTGGGGGCGGCGATGCTGATCGTCGGGGGGGCGGCGGCCTGGGGCGTCTGGTCCTTGCTCACCGAGCCACAGCCCGTCGAGCCGCCGCCGGCTGACGATCCGGGCCTGGCGATCATTCCGTTTACGGTCTACGACAGCACCGAAGAGCTGCCCGAGCACGTGGATTTCCTGCTCGCCGATACCCTTCTGGCGGAGCTGCTGGCGCGTCCGTTCGAGGGGCTGGACCTGCTCGGGCGGGCCAGTCTCAGGCCCTACCTGGACCGAACCGACGTCGTTTCGGCCGTCGCCGAGAACCTGGGTGTCGAGCTGATGATCGAGGGTACGGTCATGGCCGAACCCGGCAGTCCCTGGCGGGTCGAGCTTCGACTGCTCGAGGTCCCTTCGGGCCGCGTAAGCTGGTCGACCACGATTTCCGGCCGCGAAGCCGCGTCCTTTTCGGTGCGAGATATCGCCGCACAGCTGGCCGATCGGCTCGCGGACGCCTGGCCGGAACTCCGAACAGGCCTGCGAGCCCGGTCTTCAACACAATGATTTCAATCGGTTTTATTAAAATTTCAGCGCGGTTTCAGGCCATTTCCATGGCATCGGAGGGCCCCGATCCGCATTCTGACCCCGTGCCGAATCGCGGCACGTGTGCAAGGAGGTTTGTCATGAACAAGACATTTTCACTGAAACTGGCACTCATCACGTTGCTCGTTGCCATAGCCTTGCCGACCTGGGCCGATCTGCTGCCCACGACCAACCCGGGTCCGCATGCGGCCATGGTGACCGGCGCCCTGGGCGAGCCGGGCCAGGATATCTACCCGGTCGACTTCGTCCAGATCGATGACACCAATATCTTTCCGCGCGAGGTGATGTGGCTCGAGCCAGGCAAGTACGAGCTCCGGGTGCGTCCGTTCATCTCGCGGCCGAGAGGGCTCCAGTCGCCCCGGCGTCGCATCCAGGAGGCGGATGATCTCAACCGGATCGAAGTCGTCCTCGAGGCCGGCAAGGTCTATCACATCGGCGCTCACTATCACGACAAGAATCTCTACGAGCCCTATACGCTCGTGCTCTATCGCGTCGAAGAGAACAAGTGAGTGAGCGCCCGGGGCCCGGATTCGCCTGGGGCGGGCCGCCCGCCACCGGCCGAATCCGACTCGCTCCCGAGGATTTCGTCGTCGACGAAACCCTCGGGCATGACCCCGGCGGACAGGGCGAGCACCTCTGGTTGTGGGTCAGCAAGCGGGAGCGCAACACCGTCGATGTGGCCGCCGACCTGTCCCGCGCTGCCGGCGTGCATCTGCGACAGGTCGGCTTCGCCGGCCTGAAGGACCGCAACGCCGTGACCCGGCAGTATTTCTCGATCCACCTGCCCGGCGCCGAATCGCCTGATTGGACGCAATGGGATATTCAGGGCGTGACGATCGAATCGGCTTCCCGCAGTTCGCGCAAGATCAAGCGCGGCAGGCTGCGGGGCAACCGTTTCGAGTTGTACGTCCGCGAGCTCGCAGGCGACCTCGGTGCGCTCGAGCAGCGACTCGAAGCCGTGCGCGATCATGGCGTTCCCAACGGGTTCGGCGAACAGCGCTTTGGCGGCAATAACGTCGCCCGGGCACTGGCGCTGTTCCGCGGCGAGATGCGCCGCAAGCCTTCTAAGATCAAGCGGGGGTTCTACCTGTCGGCCGCGCGCAGCCTGGTTTTCAACCACGTGCTCGACGAGCGCATCCGGCGCGGCGACTGGAATCGACTCATCGACGGCGACCTGGCCATGCTCGAGGGCAGCCGCTCGTTCTTCGCCGCTGACCCGGTCGATCCCGACCAGGTGCGCCGCTGCGCCGAGCAGGACATCCATCCCAGCGGCCCGCTGCCGGGGCAGGGCGATAGCCCGGCCGAAGGCGAAGCCGCCGAGATCGAGAGCCGCCAGTTCGAGGCCCACCGCGAGCTGGTCGACGGCCTGGCGAAGTTCGGCATGAAGCAGGAGCGACGTCCCCTGCGGATGCGCGTCGGCGAGCTCGAATGGTCGTTTCCGGACGACCGGACGCTGAAGCTGGGCTTTTCCCTGGGGAGCGGGAGTTACGCTACGTCGGTCCTGCGCGAACTGGTCGACTACGAATGATTCCGCAAAAACCGGGCAACCACCGAACACACAGAAGACACCGAAAAGGACGTTCTTCGTTCGGTGTCTTCGCTGGCTCCGTCTCTTTGGGGCTTCTTTCTTACTGCAGCGGCCAGAGGTAGTAGTAGGCGGCCGTCGCGGCGCTGGCCGCCAGGGCGACGCCGACGGCGGTCCACAGCCAGGTTCGCGAGGGCTTCGCCTCGGTCTCCTTGAGTACGCTCGGCGGACGCAAGCCGGGCGCCTGAAGGACGAAGCGGTATTCCCCGAGACGGATCTCGTCACCGGACTTCAGCGGCCGGCGCTGGACCGGCTCCCCATTGACCCAGGCCTTGCCCGCCGGCTCCAGCATCAGCGTCTCGCCGTCGTAGACGATCCGCGCGTGGCGCTCCATCAGGCCGTCGAGCTGGATGTCGGAATCCTCGGCCGAGCCGATGGCGGTGTCCTCGTCCTCGAGCGGAAAGTTCTGCCCGGTATGCGGGCCGGAAGCGGCTTTCAGGCGAAATTGCATCGGTGTCTCGGGTTTCGTCGAATCCGGTGCTTATTCTAGCGTTTAAGGGCGTAATTCACCGGAATGGGCCGCGGATGTAACGCTGATCCGACGGGGCTCGGTCAGACCTTGTCGAGCGCCGTAGAGAGGTCTTCGATCAGGTCGTCGACGTCCTCGATGCCGACCGACAGGCGGATGAGCGTGTCGGTGATGCCCAGTTTTTCGCGGTTTCCCTTCGGCACCGAGCCGTGCGTCATGATGGCCGGGTGGTTGACCAGCGACTCCACGCCGCCCAGCGACTCGGCCAGGGCGAACAGGTGGGTGTTTTCCAGGAAGCGACGCGCACGGTCGAGATCGCCGCCGATGTCGAAGCTGACCATGCCACCGAAGCCGCTCATCTGCTTCTCGGCCAGCGTCTTCTGGGGATGGCTGTCCAGGCCGGGGTAGATGACCTTGCCGACCTTGGGGTGCCGGTCGAGCCACTCGGCGATGCGCCCGGCGTTTTCGCAGTGGGCCTTCATGCGCAGCGCCAGGGTCTTGACCCCGCGCATCACCAGGAAGGCGTCGAACGGTCCCTGGACGCCGCCGGCGGAATTCTGGATGAAGCCGATGTCACCGGCCAGCTTGTCGTCGTTGACCACTAGCGCGCCGCCGACCATGTCGGAATGGCCGTTGAGGTACTTGGTGACCGAATGCAGCACGACGTCTGCCCCCAGGGCAATCGGCTGCTGGAGCATCGGCGTGGCGAAGGTGTTGTCCACCACCAGCATGGCGCCGGCCTCGCGGGCCAGTTCCGCCATGGCGGCGATGTCGACCAGCTGCAGCATCGGGTTGGTCGGCGTCTCGACCCAGATCATCCGGGTCCGGTCGGTGACGGCGGCGCGGGCGGCGTCGACGTCGGCCAGGTCGGCGAAGCTGAACGCCAGCCCTGAAGAACGGCGGCGCACGCGCTCGAACAGGCGCCAGGTGCCGCCGTAGAGATCGTGCATGGCCACGACGTGGTCACCCGGTTCGAGCAGGTGCATCAGCGTGTCCACGGCGGCCATGCCGGAGGCGAAGGCGAAGCCGTGGCTGCCACCCTCAAGGTCGGCAATGCAGGCTTCCCAGGCCTTGCGGGTGGGGTTGTGCGTGCGCGAGTACTCGAAACCCTGGTGGTCTCCCGGGCTCCTCTGCACGTAGGTCGACGTCTGGTAGATCGGGGTCATGATGGCCCCGTTCGACGGATCCGGCGCCTGGCCGGCGTGGATGACGCGTGTGGCGAGTTTGCTCATTGCTCTGGCTCGTTGACTGTTTGGCTGGTGGTTACTTGGCTGGTCGGCTGGTTGGCTGGTTCTTGCGGCCGGCGAACCAGCCAACCAGCGAACCCGATTACCGGTCGGCTCTTCTGCGGAGGTAGTTCAGCAGGTCCACCCGCGTGATCAGGCCCATGAAGGCCTCGCCGTCGAGGACGATGGCGACCAGGTCGCGGTTGAAGATCGGTAGCAGGTCGTCGATCGTGCCGTCGACCTGGACGGCCTCGAGTTTGGTGACCATGGCGGTGGAGACCGGTTCCGCGAAGCGCTCCTCGTGGTCATAGACGGCCATCAGCAGGTCGGACTCGTCGACGATGCCGACGATGCGCTTGCCGTCGATGACCGGCAGCTGGGAGACGTCGTAGAGTTTCATGCGCTTGTAGGCGTTCGACAGCGGCTCGTCGGGCCCCACGGTGATGGCGTCACGGGTTGCGGCCGGGCGGGCGATCAGATCACGCAGGTCGCCGTGCTCCTCGATGTCGAGGAAGCCCTGTTCCCGCATCCACGTGTCGTTGTACATCTTCGAGAGGTACTTGTTGCCCGTGTCGCACAGGAAGGTGAGCACCCGCTTGGGCTCGGTCTGCTCGCGGCAGTATTTCAGCGCCGCGGCCAGGAGGGTGCCGGTCGAGGAGCCGCCGAAAAGTCCTTCCTTCTCCAGCAGAAGGCGCGCCGTCAGGAAGCTCTCCCTGTCGGAGATCGAATAGGCCTTGTGGACGCGCGTGAAGTCGCTGATGCTCGGCAGGAAGTCCTCGCCGATGCCCTCGACCAGCCACCCGCCGGCGTCCTCCCGGACCTTGCCGGTGGCGATGTAGTCGGCGAGGATCGAGCCTTCGGGGTCGGCCAGTACGAGTTCGAGTTCGGGTGCGGCCTTCGAGAAATGGCGCGACAGGCCGGTGATCGTGCCGCTCGATCCGACCCCGACGATCATCGCATCCAGGTCGCCGCCCATCTGCTCGAGAATCTCCGGGCCGGTGTCTTCCTCGTGGGCCCTGGGATTGTCCGGATTGCCGAACTGGTTGATGAAGTAACTGTTTTCCGTTTCCTCGGCCATTTTCGCGGCCAGGTCCTGGTAGTACTCGGGGTGCCCCTTGCCGACGTCCGAGCGGGTAATCACCACTTCCGCGCCCATCGCCTTGAGGTTGTAGATCTTCTCGCGGCTCATCTTGTCGGGAATGACCAGGATCAGGCGATAGCCCTTCTGGGCCGCGACAAGCGCCAGTCCCAGGCCGGTGTTACCGGCCGTGCCCTCGATGATGGTCGCGCCCGGCTCGAGATCGCCGCGCTTTTCCGCCTCCTCGATCATCTTCAGTGCGATGCGATCCTTGATCGACCCGGCGGGATTCTGGTTTTCGAGCTTCAGGTAAAGCTCGCAGGGCCCGGTATCGAGCTTGTTGATGCGCACGACCGGCGTGTGGCCGATCAATTCAAGGGTGTTGCCGTAGACGCTCATGGAAGAGGCTCTGGTCGAGTCGGTTGCCAGCCGGCCACGATAGCTCAAACCGTCGGCCCGGGGCAAGGAGGCCGGCTTCGCCGTACACGCGGGACCGCCTTGAGAGGTGGGCAGGGGGGCGAAACGCAAGGCGCCCGGCTCCGGGGCCGGGCGCCTGCCGGAAATCGGGATCGGTCGGGGGTCAGGCGGCCTGGCCCTGTTCCATCATCCGGGTCAGCTGGTCCTTGGTACGAAGCTTTTCGCGCTTGAGCTCGTTGAGCGCGAGGTCTTCCATCGGCGCCGTGCCGTTTTCGGCGGCGAGAACCCGTTTTTCGAGCTGCTGGTGGTGGTTGTAAAGGCGACGGAACTCATCGTTGCTCTTGAGCAGGATTTCCATCTGATCCTTCTGATTCTCGAACATGGGCAGACTCCTTTTCGGTTGGGTCCATGAGTGCGTGTCATACCCCTTGTGGATATGCACATAGAACGACGGGCCGCACTGCTGCGGCCCGTCTGGAATTCGGGGAGGCTATTTTGCGCCGCCGCGAGTGCGGGTCCTGAAGGACCCGTGCCGCGGCTGCATGCTGCGAGCGGAGCGCTCGAGGATTCAACCATCACACTCACTTTATAGCGCCATAATCCGGCCAGTTCAAGGGCCCTGCGGAGACGCGTCTCAGTCGTTGAGCAGGATCACGTCGACCCGGCGATTCTGGCTGCGTCCCTCCGCCGTTTCGTTGCTGGCGATCGGGAAGTCCTCGCCCATGCCCACCGCCTGGATCCGGCCCGCGCCGATGCCCTTTTCCACCAGGGCGTCGCGCACGGCCTCCGCGCGCAGGCGCGAGATTCGCATGTTCGCCGCCGACGAGCCGGTCGAGTCGGTATGCCCCTCGATCCGGATCTGCTTGTCGGGTTCTCCCTGGAGCAGTTCGACCACGTCGTCGAGCTGGCCGCGCGCTTCGGGCTGCAGCTGCGTCTCGCCGCTGGCGAACAGGACGTCACCGAGCGTGACCACGACCCCGCGGTCGGTTTCGCGGAGTTCCAGGTATTCGAGGCGGCGGCGCATTGACTCGGCCGCCTCGGTGGCCAGTTCGGCCTCGCGGCGCGCGAGTTCGATCTCGCTGGCCTGGGCTTCGGCGAGACGCCGTGCGGCATCCGCTTCCTCCCGCGCCTGCCGTTCACGGCGCGTGGCTTCCTCGCGCAACTCCTCGGCGGTCATCGCCTCGAGGCGCGTGCGTTCGACCTCTTCGGTGGCTGCCTGGCTCTGCATCAGGGCGCGCTCGGCCTCTCGGCGGGCCTGCTCGACTTCCAGGCGGCTGGCGCGCAGGAGCAGTTCGGTGCGTTCGGCCTCGACTGTATCGATTTGGTCGCGGGCCTGGGCGCGAAACGCCTCGGCGCGGGCGATCTCGATCCGCTTGGCGGCCAGGTTGATGCGGTGCGAAAGCTCGGCTTCGGACAGGCTCTCGGCGCCGGCCGCACGCACTGCGCGTTCGGCGTCGGAAACGGCGAGCGGTACGCGCTCCGACAGCTCGGTATTGGCGCGGAATTCCTCGAGGTCGTTCTGGAGATTGCGAAGCGCGGCATTTTCGCGCGGGGGTTGCACCGCGCAGGCGGCGAGCGCCGCGGCGATCAGCACGATCGATGTCGTGCGGGCGATTCGGGTCATGGGCTTCATGGGCGAACCACCTCGTCGCCGAAGACTTCCACCAGGTCGGCGCGCACCTGCTCGAGCTGCTCCTGCTTGCGCTGCAGTTCGGCCCGGGCCAGGGCGGCCCGCGTCCGGGCCAGCGCCAGCTGCGCCTCGATCTCGGCCTGCTCGGCCAGCCGGCGGGCATCGTCGGGGCGGTCGTTCTGGAGCGCCTGGCTGGCCTGCTGGAGCCGCTCGTTCGCGTATCGCAGCTCGATCGGCGCATATTCCTCCGCGTTGGCGGCTTCGGCCTGTGCGATGGCGCCACGCGCGTTGTCGAGCATGGAGGGGTCGGGCGGCGTCGTGGCGCAGGCGGCGAGAAGCGCCAGCAGCGCGGCACCGGCAAGCAGACGAATCTTGGTCATCATTGGATCGGTCACTGGTTTCCTGTTGTCAGGTCGGGGCGCGGATCAGACCGCGTCCGGCTGGTTATCCGGCATGGCGTCTGCCACGGACGGAATGGACTTGAG
Source organism: Gammaproteobacteria bacterium (assembly GCA_009908385.1). GTDB lineage: Bacteria > Pseudomonadota > Gammaproteobacteria > Xanthomonadales > Wenzhouxiangellaceae > Wenzhouxiangella. The sequence goes on along the minus strand of JAAAPE010000027.1, from coordinate 2,802 downwards.
CGCATCGCAGATCCGGCGGATTTCCGCCAGCGCATCGATATCGCACTCGAATCTCTCGGCATTATAGACCTGTGGTAACAGACAGCAATCGGCCAGGCCCGGTTCATCACCGTGGCAGAACCGACCGGTCTGTGGGCTGTCGAGGAGACGCTCGACGGCCGCCAGGCCCGCCTCGGTCCAGTGCCGGTACCAGGCCAGCTTCGCGTCCTCGTCCAGCCCGGCGGTGCCGGTCAGGTACTTGAGGACGCGCAGGTTGTTGAGCGGATGGATTTCGCAGGCGATGGCCTGGGCGATCGCGCGTACCCGCGCCCGCCCGGCCGGATCAGCCGGCAGCAGGGCAGGCTCGGGGTGGCGTTCGTCGAGATACTCGAGCATCGCCAACGACTGGGTCACGACCGTCTCCCCGTCCAGCAGGGTGGGCACGAGCTGCTGCGGGTTGAGCGCTGCGTAGTCGTCGGCATACTGCTCGCCGCCATCGCGAACCAGGTGCACGGGCCGGATCTCGTAGTCCAGGCCCTTGAGGTTGAGCGCCATGCGTACCCGGTAGCTGGCCGACGAACGCCAATAGGAATATAGAACCATCTGCTTGGTTTGGGGCATTTGGGGTCGCTCTGGGTGCGGTTTGTTGGGTTTCAGGTTTCAGGGTTAAGGTTTCAGGAAAACCATAAGGCGCCGGTGTTCGGAATTCGGTTTTGTCATGCCATGGCGAACCGTTTGCACGGCGCAAAGGTTGTCGACGCCACATGCTCCGGTTCTCCAAGTGTTCCTGAACCCTGAACCCTGAAACCTTTCTTATCGCTCGTAGCGCACGACTTTCTGCTCGATGGCGCCGAAGATGGACTCGCCTTCGCGGGTCTTCATCTCGATGCGTACCACGTCGCCGAAGTCCATGAAGGGCGTGGAGGGTTTGCCGTCGGCGATGATCTCGAGCATGCGCTTTTCGGCCAGGCACGAGGCGCCGCGGCTGGTGTCCTGATTGGCGATGGTGCCCGAACCGACGAGTGAACCGGCCGCCAGCGGGCGGCTCCTGGCCGCGTGTGCCACCAGTTCGGCGAAGCTGAACTGCATGTCCTCGCCGGCCTCGGGTTCGCCGAACAGCTCACCGTTGAGCTGGGTCAGCAGCGGCAGGTTCAGTTTGGTGTCCTGCCAGGCCTCGCCGAGCTCGTCCGGGGTGACGACCACGGGGGCCAGGGCCGAACGCGGCTTGGACTGGAGAAAGCCGAAGCCCTTGGCCAGCTCGCCCGGGATCAGGTTTCTCAGCGAGACGTCGTTGAGGATGGTGATAAGCTGGATGTGCTCGGCACATTCCTCGGGCGTGGCGCCCATCGGTACGTCGTCGGTGAAGACTCCGATCTCGGACTCGAAGTCGATGCCCCATTCCGTCGAGGCCATGGCGATCGGGTCGTGCGGCGCCATGAAACCGTCGGAAACGGCCTGGTACATCAGCGGGTCGGTGAAGAAGCTTTCCGGCACCTCGGCGCCCCGGGCCTTGCGCACGCGCTCGACGTGCGGCAGATAGGCCGAGCCGTCGACGAACTGGAAGCATCGCGGCAGAGGAGCGGCGAGCCGGTCGATGTCGAGATCGAAGCTGCCCTCGGCGGTGCCGTTCATCAGGTCCTCGTACAGGCTGGCCAGCCGCGGCGCGGCCGCGTCCCAGTCGTCCAGGGCGGCCTGGAGGGTCGGGGCGATATCCGTTGCTGTAACGGCGCGGGTCAGGTCCCGATTGACGACGATCAGCGTACCGTCCCTGCCGCCTTCTCTTAACGTTGCTAGTTTCATGATTGATCCGCTTCCAATGAGTTTCGTTGAGTCAGGTATGCGAGTTGGCGTTAGATTGCGTTATAGGTTTCAGGTTTCAGGAAAAACGAAAAGGGGTTCCGGGTTCGGGGTTCAGGGTTCCGGAATGTCTTCCCGGGAACGCAGCTTTCAACACGAAATGATGGTCTCCGGCAACGATTCAGAAGCATCACCAAACGCCCCTGAAACCTGAATCCTGAACCCTGAAACCTATGAACGTCAGTTCTTCGGCTTCCAACTATCGACGTAGCCGGTCCACTCGATCTTGCCCGCTTCTTCGGTGACGTCGAGCGCGTCCCGCGTGTCGAGCATGACGGCGACTTCCTCGGTCTTGTCCGTCTTGGGCGTGAAGGCATTGTTCATCGCTTTCGGGTGCGGACCGTGGGTAAAGCCGCATGGGTGGTGCGTCATCATGCCGGGGTGGATGTTGTCGCGCGAGAAGAAGTTGCCGGCGTGATAGAAAAGCACTTCGTCGTAGTCGTCATTATTGTGGAAGAAAGGCACCTTGAGCGCGTCCTCGCTCGACTCGAACGGGCGCGGCGTGAAAGTGCAGACGACGAAGCGGTGCGCCACGAACGTGGTATGTGCCGACGGCGGCAGGTGGTAACGATGGCTCATGAGCGGGCGGATGTCGCGCCAGTTGATGCGCACCGGCATGAGGTCGCCCTTCCAGCCCACCACATCGAGCGGGTTGAACGGGTAGGTGATGGTCGATATCCGCTGCCGCCGCTTGACCTGCACCTTCCATTCGTCCTCGCCCTGCTGGGCGCGGAAAGCGTCGTCGATCTTCGGGGTGTCGAGCATGGCCGGATCGAAGATCGCGTGCGGGCCGACCAGCCCCTTCTCGGGCAGCATGTAGCTGGAATTGGTCGCCTCGATGAGGAGCATTTCGACGGGTGCGTCGGACTCGATACGCCACATGGTGCCGCGCGGCAGCATGATGTAGTCGCCGTCGCGGAAGCTCATGTGGCCGAAGTCGCAGTACAGCTCGCCGGCGCCGTCGTG
>JAAAPE010000109.1 GCA_009908385.1 Gammaproteobacteria bacterium | reverse complement strand
GCCACCGTGTCGCCGGAGACCGCCACCGACCAGCCGAACACGTCGCCGGGGCCGGTGTTCGACGCCTTCAGGTAGGCGACCTGGCTCCACTCGGTTCCGGTGCGCTCGAAGACGTAGGCCGCGCCCGCGTCGTTCGCGCTGTCGTCCGCGGCGTTGCCGTCGACGCCCGTGGCGGCGCTGTCTTCCTCGCTGGCGCCGACGATCAGCAATTCTCCGTCAAGATCCACCGAGAAGCCGAACTGATCGCCGCTGCCGGTATTGGAGGCCTTGATGTAGGCCTGCTGCGACCAGTTACCCGCGCCGCCGCGGGTGAAGACATAGGCCGCTCCGGCGCTGAGGGCGGCGTTGTCGTCCTGGTTTCCGTCCACGCCCGTGGCCGCGGAGTCCTCGCCCAGGGCGGTGACGGCGAGCGTGTCGCCCGAAACAGCCACGGCTTCGCCGAACAGGTCGCCGGGATTGGTGTTCGACGCCTTGATGTAAGCCTGCTGGCTCCACGCTTCGGCCGTTCGCGACAGCACGTAGACGGCGCCCGACGCAGAAGCCGAGTCATCGAGCTGATTGCCGCCCACGCCGGTCGCGGCGCTGTCCTCCATCGGCGCGCCGATCGCGGCGGTTTCATCTTCGAGCGCGATCGAGGTGCCGAACGTATCGCCGGCGTCGGTGTTGGACGCCTTGATGAAACTGCCCGACTCGAAGTCGGCGGCAGTCAGCGGCATCGCGCATAGAAGCAGCGCGGCACCGGTCATCCGGTGGCGTCGGAACATGCGCGCCGGCACGTCGGCGCGCGGGACGGAGGTGTTCATCGAGGGATTCTCTTTCGGAACATACCTGTTCATGCGCATTGCGGCGCGAAACCGGGCCATGCCGGTCGACGATCAGTGCCAGGGCACCAGCAGGAAGTACGCCGCGTAGAACGCCGTCCAGAGACCCAGCAGCAGCGCGAGCCGCGCGCGGTGCGACCAGTCGCGCAGCAGGGTCCGGGCGACCAGGGCGGTGAGCCAGGCGACGACCAAGAAGCGAATCAGCCGTGCGGGGATGCTCACCAGCATGAAAGCGAGGAGCGAAACGCCGGCCTCGGGCGAGAGCGCGGCGTAGATCTTGTAGGGCGTGCCGGTCAAGGGACCGAGGAAAGTCGCGAGGCTGCCGATCTGTTGCAGGTCGGCGCCGACGCGCTCGATCATGGCTTCGCTGATGGCCGGCACGCGGGCGAGGGCTTCGCCGACCTGGATCGGGTCCTGCCGTCCCCACAGGTACATGCCCAGGCCACCGGCCAGCGCACCGCCCAGTGCCCAGAAGCAGAGTCGCAGGGCGCGGGCCCGGTCGCGCAGTGCCACCGCGGAGAGCAGGACGTCGGGCACGATGAAGAACAGCGTCGCTTCCGCCAGGCCCCAGAGGAATGCGGCGGCTTTCAGTCCCACGATGCCGCGTGGTGCTGGCTGGCCAGCACTTCGATCTTCTCGCGCAGCGTCACCAGGAAGTCGTCGTCCTCGTCCCGCCCGTGCAGGGACGGGCCGACGTAGATGTCGAGCATGAACGGCACCAGCAGTCCTTCGCCGCGCGGCAGGGCCTTGCCCAGGCCGTGCATGAACACCGGGGCGACCGGTACGTCGGGATACAGCCGGGCGAGCTTGGCGACGCCGCCGCGAAACGGCGCCATCCGCTCCGGTTCGCCGCGCGATCCCTCGGGAAAGATGATCAGGATCTCGCCGGCTTCCAGTGCCTCGTAGCAGCCCGCGAGCGGATCATCGCCGGCGCCGCTCTTTCGCGCGATGGGCAGGATGCCGATGATCTTCGTCGAGAACCAGCTCAGGAAGCGGCCCTTCATGAAGTAGTCGGCGGCCGCCACCGGCCGCACGCGGTGCAGCAAGCGGTGTGGCAGCAGCGACATCAGTACCATCGCGTCGAGATGGGAATTGTGGTTGGCGGTGATGATGGCCGGACCGGTCTTCGGCAGGTGTTCCCGGCCGCGCACATTCATGCCGAGCACGATGCCGACCACCGGCCGGACCAGCAGCGTGAAGAACAGCCAGCGCAGGATTCCGATCATCAGTAGTGCAGATAGTGGATGAAGTGGAAGAACAGCGGCGCCGTGTAGATCAGGCTGTCGATGCGGTCGAGAATGCCGCCGTGTCCGGGCAGCAGGCTGCCCGAATCCTTGACGCCTAGATCGCGCTTGAGCGCCGAAATGGTCACGTCGCCGATGAAGCCGGCCATGCCGATCAGCGCGCCGGCGGCGATGGCTTCCGCCGTCGACAGCGGGGTCAGCCAGCCGGCCAGCAGCCAGGCCAGGACGATGGTCGTGGCCAGGCCGCCGATCACGCCTTCGGTGGTCTTGCCCGGACTGACGGTGGGCAGGGCCTTGTTGCGCCCCAGCAGCTTGCCCCAGCAGTACTGCGCGACGTCGTTGAATTGCGTCAGGAAGACCAGGAAGAGCACGAGCCCCGCGCCACCGGCACCGGGATTGATGGCTTCGGGCAGGACCAGGAGGTAGGCGACGTGGCTGATGCTGAACACCATTGCCATCAGCCCCCAGTGCGTGATGCCGGCCGCGCGCAGGAAGTGCCGCGTCTCGCCGGCCAGCACCATGCGCATGGGGAGCAGCAGGAAGGCATACACCGGGATCAGGATGATGAACATCCCGTACCACTCCATCGCCACCAGTACGTACTGCGCGGGAATGGCCAGGTAGGCCCAGAACAACACGCGCCGGTCGGCGCGCCGCGTCGGCACCAGCGAGAAGTACTCCTTGAGTGCCATGAAGGACACGAAGGCGAAGAAGGCGAGCGAGACGTTGCGCGACAGCGCCATGGCCACCGCGAAGATGAAGAACATCAGCCACCAGGACTGAATCCGGGCGACCACCTCCTGGCGGACGTCATCGGAAAGCCGCGAGCCGATGACCGCGACCACGACGCTGGCCAGCGACAGCAGCGCGAAGATCCCGCCCAGGGCCTGGACCACGACCGGCTGCAGGCCCAGGACGCTCACGCCCGTTCTTCTCCGGCCAGCGCCGCCCGCGCTCGGTTGACGATCATCAGCACCGACAGGACCGCGACCAGTGCCAGCAGCCAGTCGGCCCAGGGCTCGAGGCCGCCGCCCAGTCCGGCCCACAGCGCCAGCGCGCCGAAAACGAATGCCCGGTCACTCTTGCCCATCGGCCCATCGTAGCGCCGTTTCCCGCCGAGCACCTGCCCCATGACCCCCGTCATTTCGCCGACAATGCCCAGCACGACGATCAGTACGATCAGGGCCGAGTCCAGTCCGGGCAGCAGGGCCAGCGGCAGGTAGAGGGCGGCATCGGAAATCACGTCGCCCAGTTCGTTGAGCAGCCCGCCGAGGCGCGTCTGCTGGTCGTGCTCGCGCGCGAGCATGCCGTCGATGGCGTTCAGGGCCATCCGCACGATCAGGAAGGCGGGCAGCACAAGCAGCGGCCAGGCCGCGCCGGGCCAGGCGAACAGCGATGCGCCGAGGACCAGCGAAAGCAGGCAGGCGGTGACGGTCACGCCGTTGGCGCTGATTCCCGCTGTGGCCATCCGCCGAACCAGCGGACGGAGCAGGGACTGGAACGCCGGCTTGAGCTCGTAGATGCTGGTCAAGAAAAGTTGCCCGTATGAGCTGCCGGCATTGTATCCACACCGCGCCCAGAGTGCCGAGGGGCGTATTCCGGTGGCCGGAAGCCCAAAAATGTGATTCATATCACACAAATCTTGATTTCCTGTGCGGTCGAGGGCAGGATGTTTCGGGAGGGACTGGTACCGGGGCCAACATGGCTCCGGGCTGCATGTCCGATTCAAAGGGAGCCCGATCATGAAAACAAAGAAGAAACTGCTTGCCGCGGCCCTGGCCGCCGCCATCTGCATGCCCGTTGCCGCCGATGATCATGAAGACGACGGGAATCAGATGCTGTCAATCATGGACCTGAGCATTCAGCACGGTCACGGCATGCAGTTCCGCGAGGCGATGACCGCCTACATGGACTGCTACGTCGAGAACGGGGGGACCAATGAGTGGTCCACCTGGGCCGCGGTCGACGGTGAACCGAACCGCATGATGATCGTTTCGAACATCGAGATGTGGGCCGAACTGGATGCGGATGACCCAGGCGACGAGGCCTGCTGGCCCGAACACGGCCCGGAACTGACCTCGCATGTTTCCTCGGCCAATCGCCAGATGTTCCGCAGGATGCCCGACTGGAGTGGTGACGCCGAAGGCTACACCGTGGTGCAGCTGCACAACTTCCGTGTCGAAGACGGCGAGGCCTTCAGCGAAGTCGTGGGCGAAATGGTCGGCATGATGAAGGACGCCGAATACGAACACATGGGGACCTGGTACGACGCCGTGGGGAACCAGCGCTGGGCCGCTGATTACTTCGTGGTGGACCACTACGAGAACTTCGCCGCGATGGACGAAGACCGCAAGGGTGTCAACGGCGTCATGGTCGATGCGCTGGGTGAAGAGGGCGCCGCCGAGATCTGGGACCGATTCGGCGACACGCTGGCCGACATGGAACCCTATTGGACACTCACGCTGCGCAGGGTCGATTCGCTGAGTCACATGGCGAGCGACGAGTAGCCGAAAACGGCACGGGGGCGAGGGCGCTGCGCGCCCTCGACAGCCAGGACGGCCCGGTTCTTCCGGGCCGTCTTCTTTTTGGCGTCCGCTCCGCAGAGACCGGGGCGCGGCACGAAGCCCGATTTCGTTAGAGTGGTGCCTTGACCTGCCCACTCCGGATCGCAGCCGCCCGTCCAAATGGCAGACAGACCCCAATCCGAAAGCCCCGCATCGCCCGAATCGGGACCGCGCCCGGCCATGGTGGTGCTCCTGTGCGTTGCCGCGCTGGTTGCCTTCGCGGCGAACTCCATTTTCACGCGCGCGGCCCTGGCCGGCACCTCGATCGATGCGGTGAGCTTCACCGCGGTGCGGCTTGTCTCGGGCGCACTGGTGTTGTGGCTCATCGTCCTGCTGCGTGCCGCCGGCGCCGAAGGCCGAGGCAGCTGGGCTTCGGCGCTGGCCCTGTTCGGCTACGCGATCGCGTTTTCCCTGGCCTACCGATCGCTGACGGCGGCGACCGGGGCCTTGCTGCTGTTCGGTGCCGTGCAGGTCACGATGATCTCCTGGGGGCTGGTGCGCGGTGAGCGGCTCTCCGCTGTGCAGTGGGCGGGCATCCTGCTGGCTGTGGCCGGCTTGGTGGGGCTGCTGCTCCCCGGCCTCTCACCGCCGCCAATCGGCGCGGCCGGATTGATGCTGGCGGCCGGTTTTTCCTGGGGCGTCTATACCCTACGGGCCAAGGGCGCCGGCGATCCGACGCGGGTCACCGCCGCGAATTTCGGACGCGCCGCACTGCCGGGCGTGGCGGTGGCGCTGGCCTTCGGCGGCAACCTGTCCTGGGACGGCCTCGGCCTGGCGCTCGCCGTGGCGTCCGGCGCGCTCGCCTCGGGCATGGGATACGCCATCTGGTATGCCGCGCTCAAGCAGATCGGCACGCATACCGCGGCCGTTTCGCAGTTGAGCGTTCCGGTCATGACGGCGATTGCCGGTGTCGTGCTGCTGGCCGAGCCCCTCGACTGGCCGACGGTGATCGGCGGCGCCTGCATACTCGGCGGAATCGCGCTGGTCACGCGTTCGTACCGTATGCGGCGCTCCGATTGACCCGGCAGCAATGTGGATTGCGTTCAGCCGTGCGAATGGCTGCCAATGCCGCCTGTTCGACTTGTCGGGTGAGCGGGTAATATCGGCCTGTTGCAACGCTCGTCCCAGGAAGCAGCCGTCGCTGCGATGGATCGGGCGGGATTCGGGCAACGAGGAGGAGCCACATGACTGGAAACATCGGCCTGCTACTGGGCCTTGCCGCGCTGATCTTCATGGCGCTGCGCGGAATCAACATCCTGGTCGCCGCGCTGGTCGCCAGCCTGATCGTGGCCCTGACCAACGGCCTCGGGTTGGCGCCGACCCTGCTCGAGTATTTTCCGACCGGTCCCCTGGGGGCGTTCACCTTCGCCGGGCAGTTCTTCGTGCTCTTCCTGACCGGGGCGATCTTCGGCAAGATGATGGCGACCAGCGGCGCGGCGGCTTCCGTGGCCGGTGCCATCGTCGGATTGCTCGGGATCAGGCGAACCGTCCTGGTGACCGTGCTTGCCTGCGCCGTGCTCACCTACGGCGGCGTCGTACTCTTCGTCGTCATCTTCACCATGTATCCGCTCGGTATCGCCCTGATGCGCGAAGCAGACCTGCCCAAGCGTCTGTTCTGCGGAGCGGCTGCGCTGGGGGCTGGGACGTTCACGATGACGGCCCTGCCGGGGACGCCTTCGATCCACAACGTGATCGCGGCCAGCGCCCTGGGTACCGACCTGTTCGCCGGCATTCTGCCCGGGCTGGCTGCGGCGGCGGTGATGTTCGCGGCGGGCCTTTGGTATCTGGAAGACCAGTGGCGGCGCGCGCGCGAGCGTGGCGAAGGCTACATCAGCAACGCCCGCGACGGAGAGATGGAGAAACTGGCGCCCAGCCTGGAAGACGCGCCGGGCTGGCGTCTTTCGGTCCTGCCGTTGGTGGTGGTGCTCGGCACGATCCTGATGCCGCGCCTGGCGACGGGGCTCGGGCTGGTGGATGAAGGAAGGGCCCTATTCGGGCCGCTGTTCGCCTTCGCCAATTCGCAGCCCATCGTGTGGCCCAGCCTGGCCCTGGTGCTGGGTTCGGTGTCCTGCGTGGCGGCTTTCCCGTCCATGCGCCGGCGCAGTCTCGAGGCGCTGGGCTCGGGTGCCAACGACAGCATCATGCCGCTGCTCAACACCGCGGCGGTGATCGGCTTCGGCGGCGTGGTTGCACAGACCGAAGGGTTCGCCACCTTCGCCGAAGCCGTGATCTCGCTCGACCTGCCGCCGCTTGTGTCGGTGGCGCTTTCGGTCAACGTCGTCTCCGGGATCGTAGGATCAGCCTCCGGCGGACTGCAGATCTTCATGCAGACCTTCGCCGAGAGTTACCTCGCCATGGGCATCGATCCGCAGGTGCTGCACAGGGTGGCTACCGTGGCCTCCGGTGGCCTCGATTCGCTACCGCACTCGGGCGCCGTCATCGCCATGCTGACGATCATGGGGCTGAGGCATCGCGAGGCCTACCGGGATATATTCGTGGTCACCGTTGCGATCCCGGTTCTGGCCACCGTGGCCGTCATCGCGGTGGCGGCCCTGCTGTGAAGCGTCGGCGGCCGAACCCTTCGGCTTACTCGGTGACAGCGGGCCGGATCGAAGCCACGATGTCGCGATAGACCGGCAGGATCTCTTCGTAGACCCCCGGCCCGGCCTGCAGGTAGGTGGCGACCACGTAGCCCTCGCCGGCTAGCATGACGTGGTGCCAGACGATCTCGCCTCTGGCCGTTTGCGCGCCGTGGGCGTATTCGACGCCCGGGAAGTTGCCGCCGGGCCATTCCTGTTCGAGGAGGATCTCCGCACCGTTGCGGCGGTGGAAGTCCAGCCATGCATCGCGGCGATCGGCCACCGACACGCGCCCGTCGTCGTCGACCGTGTTGACCTGGACCTGGATTCCGGCCGACGCGGGTGGGGAGAAACGCGTGCCGTTGCTGCCCGGCGCTTCCGTCCAGCCGTCGGGCAGCTCGAAGGTGACGCGGCCGGAGGGATCGCTGGTGAGATCGGCCTGCTCGCCGCCGCAGGCGGCGGTTCCGAGCGCCAGGACAAAGGCGGAGAATGCCGCGAGGTGGCGAGAAAGGACCGTTCGGGACATGGCCTGATCTCCTTATGAATACAGACTCAGAATAGCCGATGTCGCCCCTCGAGTCCTCCGTCGGGTCCGAAGGCTGCCTCGCTCTGGCAGGCTGAGTCGTCGAGCAAGCGCACGTGGAGGGCCGCATGGAAACCGAAGCCCCCCTATGGGACATGATCATCCGGCTGTCTGCCGCGGCTCTGGTATCTTGAAGGCTCGGTCCTGACCGAGGTGCCGCCATGTCGACCAGGGATCGCGATTCCCGGCGCGACTTCGACCGCAGCCCCGAACCGCGCGGCGGCGCCGTCCGCTCCGCGTCCGGCGATGCCCCGCGCTTCGTGATCCAGAAGCACGACGCCTCGACCCTGCACTACGACTTCCGGCTGGAGATCGGCGATGTGCTGAAGTCATGGGCCGTGCCCAAGGGCCCGTCCACCGATCCGCGAGACAAGCGCCTGGCGATTCCGACCGAGGACCATCCGCTGGAGTACGCCGAGTTCGAGGGCGTCATTCCGGAAGACCAATACGGCGGCGGGACGGTGATGATCTGGGACCGGGGGACGTTTCGCAACATCACCGAAAAGGATGGTGAACGCCAGCCTCTCGAAGCGGCATGGGAGAACGGCCACCTGCTCGTCGAACTCCGCGGTGAAAAGCTCTCGGGCGGATATGCCTTGCATCGCACCGGTTCGAAGCAGGACGCGAACTGGCTGCTGATCAAGGTCGAAGACGAAGCGGCCGACGCGCGTCGCAATCCCGTATCGAGCGAGCCGAAGTCCGTCGAGAGCGGGCGAACGATCGAGCAGATCGCGCGCGAGGAAGACGGTTCGGACCGATGAGCGAGCGGAACGGTCCGCGCGTGCTGAAGCTCGACGGCCGCGACGTCGAAATCAGCCGGCCCGACAAGCCGCTGTCTCCCGACGACGGCATCAGTAAGTTTGGCCTGGCCGACTACTACGCGCGTATCGCACCGATTGCACTGCGGCACTACCGGGATCGGGCGCTGAAGATGCACCGCTTCCCCGACGGCATCGGTGAGGAAGGATTCTTCCAGAAACAGATCGGCGAGCACTTTCCCGACTGGGTCGCGTCGACTGCCCCTGGCGCGACATCGCACGGCACGCCTGTCGCCTTCCCGTGCTCGACGCGCTCGATTCGGGCAGCTGATGGTCAGCGGCGGCGGGTCAGTCGGCCGCGGGAACGTGGAGCTCCGGCGGGAGGGGAATCGACCAGTGTTCGCCCCGTTTCGTGAAGTACAGCGGTGAGCGCAAGCTGCGACCGTCGGGGCCGAAGGTGATATCGCGTTGCGGGCTTTTCAGGTCATCCGGCCGGGCCGCCAGCATTTCGGCGGGCGAGTGTCCGTTGCCGGCGTGACGGCGCATCCAGGCCAGTGTGCCGAGGACGCGCAGCTTCGCGCCGTAGTCCTGCAGTCGGCGGCGATAGTCGGCGTAAGCCGGCCAGCCGAGCGAGTTCATCATGCACCCGATGGGGTTGCCGATGCATGGGAAGCGCAGCATCCCGGGCCGCTGCGGTTCGGGCATCGCGCGCTGGTCGGCGAGCAGCCTTTCTCGCTCGGCCTGGCCGCAGAGCGAGTGCACGCCCTCGGCGATGAGGCCGACCGTGGCTTCGGCGTCGAAGAACATCGGCAATAGCGCTCGATCCAGCCAGGTCATCCCGTCGCGGGTGTCCGGGTACTCCAGGTTTCTCGTACTGTTCGCGCCCATGCCGAATTCGCCGCGCATGGCATTGCACATCGACAGATCCTCGATGTCCGGCGGTGCCAGGGCTTCGTCGCAAGCTTCCGGGAGGGTTTCGTCCACCGGTCGTTCGGCCAGCATGTTCGCCAGCATGAAGCCGCTCTGATCGGTCACGGCCGCAGCGCCGATCAACCGCGTGATGAGGTTGTCCGAACGGGCGCCCAGGCGCCGCCAGGTGGCCATCTCCCGGCACGTGTCTTCGATGGCCTCGTGCGACCGGCCGCTGGCGAACCGCACGGCGTGCCGGGTCCGCAGCAGGAAGACCGGCGTGAAAGCAGGCTGAGGAGTATTGATGCGGTAGGGAAACTCGGATCGAACGAAGTCGTAGTCGTGCAGCTTCTCGACTCGTTCGAGCAGCGCTCGGTTCCGGTTGATCAGCGCGGTATAGCCTTCCAGGTCGTTTCGCACGCGTTCCAGGCAGTCCTCGTTGCGCGAGGTGCAGAACAGCCCCGAGTCCTCACGCGACGGTTCGAGATCCGGGTAAGCGACGGCGGCGGACTCGACGCCCCAGGATTCTCCCGCTTCGATGTCGGGCAGGGGCGGCTTGGCCGAGAATTGACGTACGTCCTCGGCCATCACGTCTTCGAGCGCGTCGTCCGGCACGTCGCGTTCGAGCGTCCACAGCAGGGCGAAGGCGTTCTCGCCGCGGAAGTCCGGCTGGCTCTCCAGTTCCGCCACGGCTTCACGCTGCGCCTCGGTGGGATACATCGCGCGGGAGACCGCCCAGGCGGACGCTATGACGACCAGCACGAACAGGGCGGACAGGAAAGACCACTTGCCGATGGTTCGGAGTCGATTCATGGTTTCGCCGCGATATCGGGACCGCCGCTCACTCTAGCAAAGCGGACAAGCGGTGCGTTGTTCGGCAGGCCCGGTCTCCTCGGAATGCTACTATCGCCGCTTTGAGCGCGATCCGGTCATGCGCAAGACAGTCCTGTTTTTCCCCGCCCTCCTGCTGCTTGCTGTTTCATCGATTGGCGCGGCTTCCCCGCGTACCGTCTTCGAGCAAAGCGGGGGTGCGGCCAGCGCCGATTACGATGAAGTGCTCGCATTCTATCGAGCGCTGGTGGACGAATACCCGGGGCGTGCCTGCCTGCGCGAGCACGGCACGACCGACGCCGGGGAACCGCTGGTGGTGATCTACCTGTCGATCGACGGTTGTGATCCGCTTCCGGCGAAAGGCGGCGAGCGGCTGCGGCTCCTGGTCATGAACGGGATCCATCCCGGCGAGCCGGCGGGCGTGACCGCGTCGCAGCTGTTTGCCCGTGACGTGCTGGCCGAGCCCGGTCGATCCGGTCTGGATGCGGTCGATATCGCAATCATCGCCGCCTACAACATCGGCGGCATGCGCAACCGGGGCCATCCCACGCGCGCCAATCAGGACGGCCCGGCGGCCTACGGCTTCCGCGGCAACGCGCAGAACTACGATCTCAACCGCGATTTCATCAAGGCCGATTCGCGCAACGCCATGAACTTCGCCCGCTTGCTGCATGCTGTCGATCCGGACCTGTTCATCGACACGCACACCACGAACGGGGCCGACTACCAGCATCGCATCACGCTGCTCGCCACGCAGGCCGACCAGCTCGGCGGCCGGCTCGGGGCCTACTGGCGGGATCGCTTCATGCCGATGCTCGACGACCGCATGGCGGAGGAGGGCGAAGCGGCAGTGCCCTACGTCAACGTGTTCGGCGACGATCCGGGCGAGGGCTGGACGCAGTTTCTCGACACGCCCCGGTATTCCACGGGCTTTGCGGCCCTGTTCCAGGTGCCCGGCATCGTCAGCGAGACGCACATGCTCAAGCCCTTCGAGCAACGCGTCGAAGCGCAGCGCACCTTCCTGCTCGAAAGCCTCGGCCTGCTCGCCCAACGCGGCGAAGAGCTGCGCGGGCACCGCCTGGTCGATCGTCAAGATTGGCAGACGCGTGATGCGCTTCCGATCTCCTGGGCGGTCGACGAACAGGCCGATCCAGCCATGGTGGACTTTCTCGGCTACGTCTCGGAGCAGGTCGACAGCCCCTTCGGCGAGGGCGAGAAGCGGCGGGTATTCGACCGCTCGCGTCCCTCTCGCCGCTCTGTGCCGTTTCGCAATCGCTACAAACCCGTCGCCATGATCGGCCGGCCTGCGGCCTGGGTCGTGCCGGGCGGCTGGTTCCGCGTGATCGAACGCTTGGAAGCCAACCAGGTGCGGATGATCGAGATCGAGAATCCGATCGAGGTCGAGGCCGAGATCGGCCGGATCGAGGAGGTCGAAAGCCTCGATTCGCCGTGGGAGGGCCACTTCCATCACCGGCTGGTCAGCGTAAGCCAGCAACCGGTGACCCGCGTCACCCTGCAGCCCGGAGACCGGATGATTCCTTCAGGCCAACCGGCCGTACGCTATCTCGCCGCCGTGCTCTCACCCACGGCGCCGGATTCGTTCTTCCGATGGAACTTCTTCGACAGCATCCTCGGGCGCAAGGAGTACTTTTCGTCCTACCTGTTCGAAGCGCACGCGCTCGAGATGCTGGCCAGCGACGACGACCTGCGAACGGAATTCGAGGTCAAGAAGGAATACGAACCCGACTTCGCCGCCAGCCGCTCGGCGCAGTTGCGCTGGCTCTACGCGCGCTCCCGCTTCGCCGAACCGGCCTATCGCCGTTATCCCGTGATGCGCCTGCCCGAATGGCCGGAAGGCCTGCCGGAGCGCGTTTCGACGGCCCCCTGAAGGTTTCCAGACCAACGTACATGTCTTTTCGCTGGCGCGAATCCGGCGTGTTCTTCGTCAAGTGCGACAACACGCCTGACCAGCGGACAGAGGGGCGTGTCGATTCGTGGTCGTGCCCGCTGCGTTAACCTAGGAGCACGACTCCAACCGCCGCGAGCCGGCAAGCAGTCAGATCATGGAAGGCGTGGACGACCTGATCGGCATCGAGTTCTTCTTCCGCCGCACCGAACTGCTCGTGACCTTCCTGGTCATCCTGCTCGGGCTCGCCTTCGGCAATCTCAAGATCAAGGGCGTGGGTTTCGGTGCCAGCGGCGTGCTGATCGTCGCCATGGCAGCGGGCTACCTTTACCAGTTCGACCCGATCCGGATCCTGGCCGATCTCGGCATCGTCCTGTTCCTGCTGTCGGTCGGCCTGGAAGCCGGGCCGAGCTTCTTCCGCTCGTTCAAGAAGCACGGCAAGCGCTTCATCACCAACGTGCTGGCCCTGCTGGGTATCGCCGGCGTCACCACGGTGAGCATCATCGTCCTGGCCGGTATCCCCGTGGGAATCGGGCTGGGCCTGTTCGCGGGGTCGTTCACTTCGAGCCCGGCGCTGGTCAGCGCGCTGCAGTTCAGTCCGGAAGACGAGGTGATCTTCGGCTACGGCGTGGCTTATCCGTTCGGCCTGCTCGGCGTGATCGTCTTCATCTCGGTCGCCACCCGGCTGATGCAGCGCACGATGCTCGCCGAGGTCAACGCGCGCAGTTCCCTGTTCACGGGCGTGTTCAGGGTTAACAACGAAGCCATCGCCGGTCAGGCATTGCGCAATATCGAGCTGCTGCAGGATCGCGACGTGGTGGTTTCGGGCATCCTGCGCGACCTGTCGGTTCGCACGGCGTCGGGTTCGACCGCCCTTTTCCCCGGCGACGTGATCAAGCTCGAGGGGACGCAGGAGGCGGTGGAAGCGGCCGGCAACGAACTGGGCGAGCCCATCCACGAGGATTTCCAGGAGGAGTCGGAGCTCGACACCCGCAGCATCGTCGTCGAGAACATCTCGGTGGTCAATCGCACCATCAACGATCTCGGCATCCGCCTGCGCTACAACGTGTCGATCACCCGCATCATCCGCTCCGACGTCGAATTCGTCGCCCGCGACGACCAAGTGATCGAATACGGCGACGTCGTCGTGGCCGTCGGCACGGCCTACCAGCTCGACCAGCTCGAGCTCTTCCTCGGACACGAGCACCACACGGTGCAGCCGCGGGTCGACATCGCCTCGCTGGCGGCCACCCTGTTCCTTGCATTCGCCATCGGCGGCGTCGTCATTCCGATTCCCCAGCTCGGACCGTTCTCGCTCGGCCTGGCCGGGGGCGCGCTCATCTCCGGGCTGATCTTCGGACACTTCGGACGCATCGGGAACTTCATCGGCCGCTTTCCGCGCAACGCCACCTCGGTGCTCAAGGAACTGGGTCTTGCGCTGTTCTTCGTCCAGATCGGTTTCGAAACCGGGCAGAGCTTCGTCGAGTCGCTCGACATCCAGGTGCTCTACTATGCGCTCTATGCCGTCCTTCTCGCGGTCATCCCGATGGCGGCGAGCTTCCTGTTCGGTCACTACGTGCTGAAGGTCTCCGTCAGCGAGTGCTTCGGCGTGATCTGCGGCGGCATGACCTTCACGCCGGGCTTGAACGTGATCGCCGAAACCGATGCCTCCGAGCGGCCGATCGTCGCCTACTCGTCGGTCTACCCGGTCGCGCTGATCCTGGTGATCGGCCTGGTCCAGCTGATGTACCTGGCGATCGTGACGCTGCAGGGCTGAGGCCTGCGAAGCGCAGCGGCGGGGGCATGACCGCCGGATTTCCGGCGTTGTACACTTGCCGACATGTTGCGCGCCATTTCACTTCTTTTCACCGCCGATCCGGGGCTGAGCGCATGAGTGACGCGACCCGTTGCGATGTGCTCGTGATCGGCGGCGGGCTGGCCGGAATCGTGACCGCCCTGGAGTGCCTCCGGGCGGGCCGCTCGGTCACCCTGGTCGATCGCGACACGCCCGAGCGCTTCGGCGGACTGGCGCTGTGGGCCTTCGGCGGCATGGCGCTGGTCGGCACGCCGCAGCAGGCGAAGGCGAAGATCCCGGATCATCCCGAACGGGCCCTGCGCGACTGGCTGCGCTTC